>NZ_JBIVFO010000008.1:96548-208230 GCF_044748225.1 Streptomyces sp. NPDC090021
GCGGCATGATCCAACCCACGGCCCAACGACCCCGGAGCCCCCGGCGGACCCGGAGGCGCCGGCGGCTGCCCCGGAGCCCCGGGCGCAGGGGGCGGACCGGGAGGCGCCGGCGGCTGCCCCGTCACGGCCGGACCGGCCAACATCGTCGCGGCATGATCCAACCCACGGCCCAACGACCCCGGAGCCCCCGGCGGACCCGGAGGCGCCGGCGGCTGCCCCGGAGCCCCGGGCGCAGGGGGCGGACCCGGAGGCGCCGGCGGCTGCCCCGTCACGGCCGGACCGGCCAACATCGTCGCGGCATGATCCAACCCACGGCCCATCGACCCCGGAGCCCCCGGCGGACCCGGAGGCTGCGGCGCACCCGCACCCGGAGCCCCGGGCGGACCAGGAGGCGCGGGCGGCGCGGGCGGCTGCCCCGGAGCCGAAGCACCGGCACCCGCAGCGGGCGGCGAAACCTTGGCCTTGCTCGTCGGAGCGTCCGCGATGTCCTGCGGCGACGACCCCAGCGCGGGCACGATCGCGGTCCTCGGCAGCCGGCTGCCACCCGGCATCAGCGTCGTCTTCGCCTCGGGCGCCACACCGGACGACGGCGCGTCCTCCAGGTCCGACCCGGACAGCGGCGGCGCGAACACGGTCGCCGGCAGCGGCACGGACGCTTCGTCCGCACCGGAGTTCACATCGGTACCCGCCCACGGCGTGGCACCCGCCGGCACTGCGGCCGCGGGAGTCGCCGGAACCCCGTCATTGGCCGTCGGCTCGTACGGGATCTCGCCCCCGCGCCGCAGCGGCACCGCGTCCGCGGCACCCGGAGCCGGGGCCGTGGACGAAGCCGGAGCCGGACCGGACTCCACGGAATCCGCATCCGTGGCCGCAGCGGACACCTCGTCCGAAGCCGCGGACGCCGACGCGGCAGCCGCGGCCGGCCGGGGTGCGATACCCGCCCGGTCCGCCGCCTCCTGCAGCCACTCCGGCGGACTCAGCATGAACGACGTCTGCTCCGAGTCGATCCGCGGCGGCGGAACCGAAGCCTCCGCAGCCGCCGGCGCGGCCACGGCCCCGTACTCCTCCTCGTACCGCCGGATCACCTCACCCACCGGCAGCCCGGGCCACAACGTCACCTCACCGCTGTCCCGCGCGATGACCAGCCGCTGCCGGCCCCCACCCGACACCGGGCCCGCCGCACGGTCCTCCGCCCACACCACGAACCCGAGCCCGAACTCCCGCACCCGCACCTCCCGGTGCTGGTACGCGGGCACGTCCCCGTTGATCCACTCCTCGGCGCGCTCCTGCGCCTGCGCAAACGTCACCACCGTGCCGTCACCCCTCATCCGTACCGGCACGCGTCACCGGAACCGAACGCGCGAATCCGCCGTCCACCATCAGACCGGCCACCGTCTCCAGTTCCGGCGGGTTGCCCGCCAGCCGCTCCAGGAAGGCATCGAAATCACCGCCGCACGGCAGCAAAAGCCGCTCCACGCGCTCCTGCACCGACCATCCGTCCTGGTCACGTGCGTCGTCGTAGGGCGAGAACCACACCGAGCCGATGCCCTCGCCCTTCACCTTCAGCGCGATCAGACCGCCCTGCGCGAAGGCCACGCACAGGTAGTCCTTCGTCAGGTGGTCGCGCAGGCACTTGTTGACGTAGACGAGGTCGTTGACCGCCGCCTCCTCACGCACCGTGAAGAACGGCTGGTCCACCAGCAGACCCAACTCCACGTCCAGCCCCGCGCCCACCGGGGCACAGCCGCCCGAGGCCTTCAGGAACGAGCGGTACGCCTCCGGCAGCCGGTAGCCGAGGTCCTCCTCGACACCCTGCACCTGGCTCTCCGAGACCGACACCACGGACTTCGGCAGCCCCATGTGCACCGGACGCACCTCCTGCAACGGCCGCGTCCCGCGCTTCTCGTGGTCCACCGGAGCCGTCGCCAGACCCGCGTGGTGCCGCAGCAGGGCCTTCACCTCGACCGGGACCAGCTCCATACGGCGCGAACCGGCCACGTGGTGCCAGGTCCAGCCGTGCGGGGTGGCCACCGGCCCGACCGTGTCCCACAACTCGTGGCCCGCGGCCTTCATCGCCGCGTTCGCGGACACGCAGTCCGTCAGCCGCAACTCGTCCACGCCGAAACCCTCGGGCGGTTCGGCGATCTCCACCGCCGCACGCGCGTAGGCGGAGAAGTCCGGATACCCGTCACCGTCCATCCGCACTCCGCGGGGATGCCGAGCGGCCCGGACCGGGTCCGGGAAATGCACGACCTGCCCCGAGTAAGCGGCGTTGGGTGGCGCGGCCTGCTGCCCGAGCCGACCTGTCGTCATGGCGGTAGCCCCCTGCTGGATCTGGCTGGTTCACCACAGCCTATGCGCTGGTGCAAGAGGCTCCGCCGCCCGCGACCCGCACACCAGCCCGACGGCCAGGAACATCCGAATTGATACGAAAATTCGACCCCGCTTCCGTATGACAGATGACATTTGGCAGGCTGTCCCCGCAGCACGGGGGCGTGCGCGAAAGCGGTCACCACCGCCGCCACGGGAGGGAAAGCGCGACCATGCAGAACACGGCAACACGTACGGAACCGGGCGACGGCACCGCCGACGCGACAGGCACACCCACCGAAACGGGCGGCCCCACCGGTGACCCCCGCCTGCGCTGGAGCAGCAGCGACGGCCGGCCCACCCCACCCGTCCTCCGCTTCCGCCGGGACGGCATCCTGCCCACCATCGCCGCCGCCCTCTCCGTGCGCGGCGAAACCCTCACCGGCACCGCCGGCAAGGCCGACCAGCCCCCCTCGCTCCACCCCCTCGTCCAGGACTTCCTGGACACCCTCACCAGCGGACAGCGCGAACGCTTCACCGGACGATGTCCCGAAGCGATACTGCTCTCCCGCCACCTGGCCGCCGTGGAGGCCGCCCGCTCCCGGCGCGCCTCCCGCAAGCCGCTGTCGCCCAGCGAGGCCCGCCGCTCCCTCAAGCACGCGAAGATCACCGCCCGCCGCATCCGCGAGGACGGCGACCCCCTCCACGGCAGCTACGCACCCCCCTGCCGCTCCTGCGACGCCCTCCTCGCCCACTTCGGCGTACGCCCCGTCGACCTCACCCCAGCCGAGTAGCCATGACGACCACCTCCGCCTCCTACGACCGCTCCTCGACCACCCGCTTCCCGGTCGCGGTGGACTCCGCGCTGCGGACCGCCGGCTGGGAGCCCGGCCGCTGGGACGCCAAACAGGCCGAGTACTGGGCCGACGCCCTCCGGGACCACACCACCCCCGCCGGACACCGCCACACGGTCTTCCCCGCCGCCGTCGAGGCCTGGGCCGAGTTCGGCGGCCTCACCGTCACCGCCCCCGGACCCGGCCGCCAGATCGCCCCGACCCCGGTGCGCATCGACCCCCTCACCGGGCTCCACCTCGCGCGCACCTTCGCCGACCTCGGCCGGGCCCTGTCCACGGAGCTCTGCCCCCTCGGGGTCGAGGCCGACGGCGGCTCCCACCTCGCGCTCGACCGCGAGGGCCGGGTCTACGGCATCGACCACACCGGCGACTGGTACCTCGGCTCCACCGTCGACGAGGCCCTCACCCTCCTCCTGACCGGCCTCCAACCCACCCGCCTCACCACGCAACCCCAGCCCTGACCCTCCACTGCGGTTCCGCTGCGCGGAGCGCCTGCGGCGGGCTCGGCGGTACGGGTCGGCTCCCGCCGGGGGTGGCCACTCCTGCGCCGGACTCGGCGGTACGGGTCGGCTCCCGCCGGGGGTGGCCAATGCCCCTGTGCCGGACTCAGCGGTACGGGCGGAGTTTCGGCTGGTCGGCGGTCTGGGGGTGCGGGTCGGCTCCCGCCGGGGGTGACCACTGCCCCTGTGCCGGACTCAGCGGTACAGGCGGGGTTTGGGCTGGTCGGTGGTGTGGGGGTGCGGGTCGGCTCCCGCCGGGGTGACCACTGCCGCTGCGCCGGACTCGGTGGTACGGCCTGTGTCTGCTGGTCGGTGGTGTGGGGGTGTGGGTCGGTGCCCCGGCGGAGTGTCTCCTCGGCTCGGCGCGGACTCCTTGTCCCGGCCAGGCGGCCTTGGTCGCGCCTCGTCCTGCGGGGACACTCCGCCGTGTCCCCGCCCCACGCCACAGCTCCGCCCAGGCGACACCACGCCCTCCCGGAGCCTGCCCGTACCGCTGGAGGGGGGACGGGCAGGGGTGTCCCCGCAGGACGAGGCGCGACCACCGGGTACAGCCGGGACAAAGAGCACGCGCCGAGCCGAGGAGACACCCCTGCCCGGCCCCCCGACCCACCCGCACCGCGCCCGCAACCCGGGACCCGCGACACGCTCCGGATCGGGCAAGGCCAGCCCGGATTCCGCCGAGCAACCCCGCAGGGGCCCGGCGGCACGCTCCCGACCCCGCGAAGCAAGCCCCGGATCCCGCCCGACAGGACGATCCGGACCCCGCGAAGCCAGCCCGGAACCCGCCGAGCAACCCCGCAGGGGCCCCGCAGGGGCACGGTCAGGGGATCGGGAGGACCGCCGAGACGCGGAAGCCGCCCGCGTCCGTCGGGCCGGACACGAAGACCCCGCCCAACCCGAGCACCCGCTCCCGCATCCCCACCAGCCCGTTCCCACCGCTCGGCAGCCCCACCCCGTCCACCGGCCCCTCGCACGGCCCGTTCTCCACCTGCATCGCCACCTCGCTCTCCCGGTGCGCCAGCCGCACGACGACCCGCGCCCCCGGAGCGTGCTTGTGACAGTTGGTCAGCGCCTCCTGCACCACCCGGTACGCCGTCTGCTCCACCTCCGCCGCGTACGCCGCCCCCTCCCCCTGCACCACCATCTCCACGGCCATCCCCGCCGCCCGGGACTGGCCGACCAACGCCTCCAGTTCCTCCAGCGACGGCCCGTCGTCCGCCGCCGTCACACCGCCCACGAGCGCGACCGGCCCCGCCGGTCCCACCGGCCCCGCAGGCGCCACCGTGGCGGCGGCCGCCGCCACGGCCGGCTTCGGCGGCGCCGCCCGCAGCACGCCGAGCATCTCCCTCAGCTCCGTCAGCGCCTGCCGCCCCATGTCCCCCACCAGCGCGGCGTTCTTCGCCGCCCGCGCCGGGTCCTTGGTGACCACCGCCTCCAGCGCGGCCGCGTGGACGACCATCAGCGACACCCGGTGGGCGACCACGTCGTGCATCTCGCGCGCGATCCGGGTCCGCTCCTCGGTGCGGGCCCACTCGGCGCGCTCCTCCGCCCGGTCGGCCAGCAGCGACAGCTCCCGCTCCAGCGAGTCGGCCCGCTCCTGCAGGCTCTCCATCAGCCGCCGCCGGGCACCGATGTAGAGCCCGAGCAGCATCGGCGGCACGGTCAGTGCCACCGCGACGAACCCGGACAGCGCGACCACGAGCGCCGGATCGGCCTC
The DNA here is from genome assembly GCF_044748225.1 of Streptomyces sp. NPDC090021. Lineage (NCBI taxonomy): Bacteria > Bacillati > Actinomycetota > Actinomycetes > Kitasatosporales > Streptomycetaceae > Streptomyces > Streptomyces sp. NPDC090021. The sequence goes on from NZ_JBIVFO010000008.1 coordinate 101,930, forward strand.
CACGTCCCCGCGTGTCTTCAGGTACATCACGACGAAGGTCGCGACCAGCGACATCGAGGCGAGCCCGGCGATGATCCGCCGGGGCACGTCGGAGGAGGCCAGCGAGTACATCGCCGCCACCGAGAGCAGGAACCCCATCTCGGCCGGCGCCACGGCGATCCCCACGAGCACCACGGCGATCGGCCACCGCCGCCGCAGCAGGAGCGTGGCCCCCACCACGGCCCCGAACAGCACCCCGGCTGCCACGGGGATGCCCGCCTCGTCCGCGAAGCGGACCCCTTCCCACGCGCACTCCGTGGTGGACACCGCGGCCAGCGCACCGTCCACCACGACGTCCCGCCGACGCGCCCACCACAACGGCGGCCCGGCACGGCCTTGCTCTTCCCCCGTACTGGTCATGCCGTCCAGCGTACGCAGGCGTCCCGACAGATCACCGACAGAAGTTCCCGCGAACACCAGCAATCGCACATACGAGTGAATCAACCAAATATCGAGACCTGAATCCCATATTCCGGACGACAGTGAGGGACATGACCGAGATCCGACGTCGCCCCGGCGACGGCGCGGGCGGCCTCCGCACGGGCGCCGCGAGCTTCGACTCCCTCCGCGAGCAAGCGGTCGCCCTCCGCAGGGAGGGCCTCAGCCGCCGCCAGATCCGCGACCGCCTGGCCGTCCACAACAACGACATCCTGAACCGGCTGCTGGAGGGTGAGCCGCCACCCGAATGGACGAAGCGCCCCAACGCGAAGGACGCCCTCCGCGACCGCGCCCGCGAGCTCCGCCTCCAGGGCCTCACCTACGACCGGATCCAGCTGGAGCTCGGCTGCTCGAAGAGCTCGATCTCCCTCTGGGTCCGCGACCTCCCGAAGGTCGATCACCGACCACCGGCCGAGCAGGGCCGGGACGCCGCACACAAGCGCTGGGCCCTCGAGGGCCCCCGCCGGGAGGCGGCACGGCAGGCCGCGGTCGAGGCGGCCCGGAAAGAGGTCGGCGCGCTCAGCGATCGCGACCTCTTCATCGCGGGCGTCGCCCTCTATTGGGCGGAAGGCTCCAAGAGCAAGCCGTACCGGCGCGACGAGACCGTCACGTTCGTCAACAGCGACCCCGGCGTCATCCGCGTCTACCTGGCCTGGCTGACACTCATGGGCATCCCCGACGATCGCCGCAAGTTCCGCGTGATGATCCACGAATCGGCCGACGTGGAGGGAGCGGAGCGGTACTGGGCGGACTTCGTCGGAGTGGAGCGGAGCCGGCTGCAGCGCACCACACTCAAGAAGCACAACCCGAGGACCATCCGGAAGAACACCGGGGCGGAGTACCGGGGATGCCTGATCGTCCGCGTCGCCGCCGGTTGCGAGTTGTACCGTCGCATTGAGGGTGCCTGGTGCGGCATAGTGGGGTCCGCGGGTTTGACCAAGTGACGAAATGTCCGGTTCACCCTGGCTTACTATCCCCTGTGGTGTAATTGGCAACACGGGTCACTTTGGATGATTTGTTCCAGGTTCGAGTCCTGGCAGGGGAGCCAAACACGTTCGGGTCCTGACCGCAGAGGTCTGGACCCGGCCTCGTTTCGGGGCCGTGGCCCCCCGGTATCCTTCACGGGTCCACCCCCGAAGCCGAAGGGCACACCCGTGAGCGCCAACCGCCCGGCAGCCGTCGTCGTACTCGCAGCGGGTGAGGGTACCCGCATGAAGTCGGCCACACCCAAGGTCCTGCACGAGATCTGCGGGCGCTCGCTCGTCGGTCACGTCGTCGCCGCCTCGCGCGAGCTGGACCCCGAACACCTCGTCGTGGTCGTCGGGCACGCCCGGGAGCAGGTCATCGCGCACCTCGCCGGCATGGACGCCGACGTCCGCACCGCCGTCCAGTACGAGCAGAACGGCACCGGCCACGCGGTCCGCATGGCCCTGCAGGAGCTCGGCGGGCCCGTCGACGGCACCGTGATCGTCGTCTGCGGCGACACCCCGCTGCTGACCGGGGAGACCCTGGGCCGGCTCGCGCGGACGCACGCCGCCGACGGCAACGCCGTCACCGTGCTCACCGCCGAGGTGCCGGACTCCACCGGCTACGGCCGCATCGTGCGCGACGCCGGCGGCGCGGTGACCGCGATCGTCGAGCACAAGGACGCCACGGACTCCCAGCGCGCCATCCGCGAGATCAACTCGGGTGTCTTCGCCTTCGGCGGCGCTCTGCTCGCCGACGCGCTCGGCAAGGTCCGCACCGACAACAGCCAGGGCGAGGAGTACCTCACCGACGTCCTCGGCATCCTGCGCGAGGCCGGTCACCGGGTCGGCGCGGCCGTCGGCAGCGACCACCGTCAGATCCTGGGGATCAACAACCGCGTGCAGCTCGCCGAGGCCCGTGCCCTGCTGAACGCGCGCCTGCTGGAGCAGGCCATGCTCGCGGGCGTGACGGTCGTCGACCCCGCCGGCACCTTCGTGGACGTGACCGTGACCTTCGGCCAGGACGCGATCGTGCACCCCGGCACCCAGCTCCTGGGTACGACGCACATCGGCGAGGGCGCCGAGGTCGGCCCCAACACCCGGCTGCGGGACACCCAGGTGGGTGCCGGCGCGCGCGTGGACAACACGGTGGCCGAGGGCGCGGTCGTGGGCCCGCAGGCGAGCGTGGGTCCGTTCGCCTACCTGCGTCCGGGGACGACCCTCGGGGCGAAGGCCAAGGCCGGTACGTACGTCGAGATGAAGAACGCGACGATCGGCGAGGGCACGAAGGTGCCGCACCTGTCGTACGTGGGCGACGCGACGATCGGCGAGTACACGAACATCGGCGCGGCGAGCGTCTTCGTGAACTACGACGGCGAGCACAAGCACCACACCACCGTCGGCTCGCATTGCAAGACGGGGTCGGACAACATGTTTGTGGCACCCGTCACGATCGGGGACGGGGCCTACACGGCCGCCGGGTCCGTGATCACGAAGGATGTGCCGCCCGGTGCGCTGGCCGTGGCCCGTGGCCAGCAGCGGAATATCGAGGGCTGGGTGGCCCGCAAGCGTCCGGGAAGTGCCGCCGCCACGGCTGCGCAGTCGGCGGTCTCGGAGGACTCCGAGCGCCCTTGAGGTGAACTGACCGGAAACAGGTACGCCTCGAACGGCGTACCGTGATAGGTGCACGCAATTCGGCTGGCTCACCGTGTGCGGGACGGACGCACATGGGGGCGAGCAGCTTCAACACGTCTGAGGAGACAGTGCTGTGACCGGGATCAAGACGACCGGCGAGAAGAAGCTGATGCTCTTCTCCGGCCGCGCCCACCCCGAGCTGGCCGAGGAGGTCGCGCACCAGCTGGGAGTCGGCCTCGTGCCGACCAAGGCTTTCGACTTCGCGAACGGTGAGATCTACGTCCGCTTCCAGGAGTCGGCGCGTGGCGCGGACTGCTTCCTGATCCAGAGCCACACGGCTCCGATCAACAAGTGGATCATGGAACAGCTGATCATGATCGACGCGCTGAAGCGTGCGTCGGCTCGTTCCATCACGGTGATCATCCCGTCCTACGGGTACGCCCGTCAGGACAAGAAGCACAAGGGCCGCGAGCCGATCTCGGCGCGTCTGGTGGCGGACCTGCTGAAGACCTCGGGTGCGGACCGCATCCTGACGGTCGACCTGCACACGGACCAGATCCAGGGCTTCTTCGACGGTCCGGTGGACCACCTGTCGGCGCTGAACGTCCTGGCGGACTACGTGGGCGCGAAGGTGGACCGTACGAAGCTGACGATCGTGTCTCCGGACGCCGGTCGTGTGCGGGTGGCGGACCGCTGGTGCGACCGGCTGGACGCGCCGCTGGCGATCGTGCACAAGCGCCGCGACAAGGACGTCGCCAACCAGGTGACGGTCCACGAGGTCGTCGGTGAGGTCAGGGGCCGCGTCTGCGTCCTGGTCGACGACATGATCGACACGGGTGGCACGATCTGCGCCGCGGCCGAGGCGCTGTTCGCGCACGGTGCGGAGGACGTGATCGTGACGGCGACGCACGGCATCCTGTCGGGTCCGGCGGCCGATCGTCTGAAGAACTCGAAGGTGAGCGAGTTCGTCTTCACGAACACCCTGCCGGACCCGTCGGACCTGGAGCTCGACAAGATCACGGTGCTGTCGATCGCGCCGATGATCGCGCGTGCGGTGCGTGAGGTCTTCGAGGACGGTTCGGTGACGAGCCTGTTCGAGGAGCAGCAGTAGTCGCTGCCGCGTAGATCCTTTTGAAGTGCGGCCTTCCCGCCGGGTAGACTCATGAAGTTGCTCGGCGAGGGAGGCCGCACTTTCGTGTGCGGGTGCTCCGTTATCGACGCGCTCTTCGTAGCAGGCCGTTCAGGCCGGGTGACTGTGTCCTTTTCCATCACCCCACGAGGAGTGAGCATGTCCGAGGTCAAGCTTTCCGCCGCCCTGCGCGACACCTTCGGCAAGGGCTCTGCCCGCCAGGCCCGTCGTGACGCCCTGACCCCCGGTGTCATCTACGGTCACGGCACCGCCCCGAAGCACGTCAACGTCGAGGCCCACGGTCTGATGATGGCGCTGAAGACCCCGAACGTCCTGCTGTCCCTGGACATCGCGGGCGACGGCACCGAGCTGGTCATCCCGAAGGCCGTGCAGCGTCACCCCCTGAAGCGCACCATCTCGCACGTCGACTTCCTGATCGTCAAGAAGGGCGAGAAGGTCGTCGTCGAGGTTCCGGTCGTGACCGAGGGTGACCTGGCCGCCGGTGGCAACCTGCTGGAGACCCTGCTGACCACGATCTCCGTCGAGACCGAGGCCACGCACATCCCGACCGAGATCACCGTCTCGATCGCGGGCCTGGAGGCCGGTGCGACCGTGCACGCCTCCGACCTGAAGCTGCCGGCCGGCACCGCCCTGGCCGTCGACGGTGAGACCGCCGTCCTGCAGGTCGTCGCCCCGCAGGCCGAGGAGCCGGCCGCCGAGGCCGAGGGTGAGACCGAGGGCGCCGAGGCCTGAGCCTCGCCCCTTCTCCTCAGCAGTTGCTGACCGACCGCCGTCCGGCTCCACTGGAGCGGGACGGCGGTCGTATTCGTTCTAGGCGGTAAGGAGCTTTTGATGTCGGACGACGCGGCGCCCTGGCTGATCGTGGGCCTGGGCAATCCGGGTGCGGAGTACGCCGGGAACCGCCACAACATCGGGTTCATGGTGGTCGATCTGCTGGCGGAGCGGATCGGCGGGAGGTTCAAGGCGCACAAGGCTCGGGCGCAGGTGGTCGAGGGCCGGATGGGTCCGCCGGGGCCGGCGAACCGCCGGGTGGTGCTGGCCAAGCCGATGTCGTTCATGAACCTGTCGGGTGGTCCGGTGACGGCTCTGCGGGACTTCTACAAGGTGCCGTTGGAGCGGATCGTGGCGGTCCACGACGAGTTGGACATCGACTATCCGACGCTGCGTCTGAAGCTGGGCGGCGGGGACAACGGGCACAACGGTCTGAAGTCGATGACGAAGTCGATGGGTGCGGACTACCACCGGGTGCGGTGCGGCATCGGCCGTCCGCCGGGCCGGATGCAGGTCGCGGACTTCGTGCTGAAGGATTTCTCCTCCACCGAGCGCAAGGAGCTGGACTGGTTCGTGGACCGGTCGGCGGACGCGGTGGAGTGTCTGGTGCTGGAGGGGCTGGAACGGGCGCAGTCGGCGTACAACTCGTAGCGGCTACATCTCGTCGAGTCCTTCGAAGTCGATCCTGGCGGCGAAGGGGCGGTCGACGCTGAACGGTTTGGTGTGGATGCCCTGGCAGACGTACGCGCGCGTGTGGGGATCCAGCACGTAGACGTACACGACCGGTTCGACGGCGTCCTCATCGCCCTCGATCTTGACGATCCAGTAGTTCGGGATGCCGGCGGCAGCGTACTTGTGCAGCTTGGTTTCGGTGTCGCGGGCTTCGGACTCGGGCGAGACCACTTCTACGGCGAGCATGACGTCGGCGGCGTAGAAGTGGGTCTGCATGGGGCTCGTGCAGGCTTCTCGCCGCACGACCGAGATGTCCGGCCAGGGCCCGTTTCGCTTGTCGATCACCACGGTCATCTCGCGTGCGACCTTCGTGTGCCGCGGAGCGGATTGGCGCAGCCTGGTGACGAGGAAGTCGATCAGGTCGGAGTGGATGAAGCGCTGCGGACTTGCGAAGACCAGGCTCCCGTCGGTCAACTCAGTGTGGCGCGGGAGATCCGGCAGCGTCAGCAGGTCGTCCACGGTGTACCCGTCCAGCGGGGGCCGCGACCAGTCGTGTACGGGCTCGGCGGTCATGGTTGCTCCCATGGACGGGATTCTGGTCCTGGCCACCAACGGTAGCGGCCGGTATCCGTGTCCGTCATCACATCGTGTGACGGACGCGGATACCGGCCGTTCGTTCGACCGTGCGGGTCAGCCGGTGTTGCGGAGGCCCGCCGCCACACCGTTGACGGTGAGCAGCAGGGCGCGGCCGAGGAGCGGGTCGGCGGGTTCGCCGGCTGCTGCGGCCGCGCGCTGGCGGGCGAGGAGGGAGACCTGGAGGTAGGAGATGGGGTCCAGGTAGGCGTCGCGGACGGCGAAGGTCTGCTGGAGGACCTTGTTGGAGTCCAGGAGCTTCTCGCCTCCGGTGATGCGCAGGACCTCGCGGACGGTGAGCTCGTGTTCGGCCTGGATGCGGGCGAAGACGTGCTTGAGGTGGTCGGGTACGAGGGTGTCGACGTAGTGGCGGGCGATCCGCAGGTCGGTCTTGGCCAGTGTCATCTCGACGTTGGACAGGAAGTTGCGGAAGAAGTGCCAGCGTTCGCCCATCTCGGTGAGGGCGTCCTCGTGGCCGGCTTCGCGCAGGGCCTTGAGGCCGGAGCCGACGCCGTACCAGCCGGGGACGATCTGGCGGGACTGGGTCCAGCCGAAGACCCACGGGATGGCGCGCAGGCCGTCGAGGCCGGCTCCGGAGTCGGGGCGGCGGGAGGGCCGGGAGCCGAGGTGGAGGTCGGCGAGCTGGTCGACGGGGGTGGCGGCGAAGAAGTAGGCGGGCAGGTCGGGGTCTTCGACGAGCTCGCGGTAGGCGGCGTGGGCGGCGTCGGAGACGGTGTCCATGGCCGCGTCCCAGCGGGCGAGGGCCTCGTCGGACTGGCGGGGCGCGGTGTGCAGGGCGGAGGCCTGCAGGGTGGCGGCGACGGTCAGTTCGAGGTTCTCGCGGGCGAGGGAGGGGACGAGGTACTTGTCGGAGATGACCTCGCCCTGTTCGGTGACCTTGATCTCGCCTTCGAGGGTGCCCCAGGGCTGGGCGAGGATCGCGTCGTGGGAGGGGCCGCCGCCGCGGCCGACGGTGCCGCCGCGGCCGTGGAAGAGGCGCAGGCGGACGCCGTAGCGGTGGGCGACGTCGCGCAGGCGGCGCTGGGCGCGGTGGATCTCCCACTGGCTGGTGGTGATGCCGCCGAACTTGGAGGAGTCGGAGTAGCCGAGCATGACTTCCTGGACGTCGCCGCGGAGGGAGACCAGGCGCCGGTAGGAGGGGTCGGCGAGCATGTCGTCGAGGATGACGTCGGCGGCGCGGAGTTCGTCGGTGGTCTCCAGGAGCGGGACGATGCCGATCTTGGCCCAGCCTGCGTGGAGGTCGATGAGGCCGGCCTCGCGGGCGAGGACGGCGGCGGCGAAGACGTCGTCGGCGCCCTGGCACATCGAGATGATGTAGGACTCGATGACCTCGGGGCCGAACTTCTCGAAGGCGTCCTTGACGGCGGCGAAGACGCCGAGGGTCTTGGCGCCGGCGGCGTCGAGGGGGGCCGGGGTGGGGGCCAGGGGGCGGCGGGAGCGGAGTTCCTTGGCGAGGAGCTTCTGCCGGTAGTCGCGGGGCATGTCGGCGTAGCGCCAGGATTCCTCGCCGAGGCGGTCGAAGAGCTGGCCGAGGGCGTGGTGGTGGGCGTCGGCGTGTTCGCGTACGTCCATGGTGGCGAGCTGGAGGCCGAAGGCGGCGAGGGTGCGGATGGTGCGGTCCATGTGGCCGTCCGCGAAGAGGCCGCCGCGGTGCTCGCGCAGGGAGGTCTGGAGGAGGGTGAGGTCGGTGAGGAGTTCGGCGGTGCCGAGGTAGTCGCGGCCTTCCTCGTGGGGGATGCCCTTGGCGAGGCGCTCGCGGGTGTTGAGGAGCTTCTGGCGGATGCAGGTGGCCTTGAGCCGGTAGGGCTCCTCGGCGTTGAGGCGCTTGTAGCGGGGGCTGATCTCGGGGAGGCGTTCGAGGTCGGCCTGGAGGGAGGCGAGGAGTTCCTCGGTGGCTCCGGTGTAGCGGATGGAGTTGGACAGCAGGCCGCGCAGGAAGTCGACGAGTTCGAGGGCGTCGGTGATGCCGTGTTCGTGCTGGAGGATCAGCACGTCGCGGGTGACGTCGGGGGTGACGTTGGGGTTGCCGTCGCGGTCGCCGCCGATCCAGGTGCCGAAGGTGAGGGGGCGGGTGCCGGCGGGCAGTTCGATGCCGACGCGGCGCAGTTCGGCGGCGAGGTCCTCCAGGACGTCGCCGACGGCGCCGGCGTGGAGTTCGTCGAGGTAGTAGATGGCGTTGCGGGCCTCGTCGGCGGGCTCGGGGCGGACGACGCGCAGTTCGTCGGTCTGCCAGACGAGGTCGATGTTCTCGGCGAGGCGGAGGTCGTGGCGGCGGCGGTCGCCGGCGCCGGTGACGGGCTCCTCCAGGAGGGCCGCGATGCGGCGCAGCTTGTTGAGGACGCTGCGGCGGGCGGCTTCGGTGGGGTGTGCGGTGAAGACGGGGCGGACGTTGAGGTTCTTGACCGTTTCGCGCAGGTGCTCGGGGTCGGCGTCCTTGAGCATGTCGGCGGTGCGGGCGAGGAGCCCGCCCTCGGCGGCGCGGTGGGCGCGCAGTTCCTTGCCGCGGTGGACCTGCTCGGTGATGTTGGCGAGGTGGAAGTAGGTGGAGAAGGCGCGCACGAGCTTGGCGGCGGTCTCCAGGTCGGTGTCGCCGAGGAGGGTGGCGGCGGCTTCTCCGTCGGTGCGGGTGAGGGCGCGGACGCGTTCGACGAGGTCGAGCAGGTCCTGGCCTTCCTGGCGTACGAGGGTCTCCCCGAGGAGGTCGCCGAGGCGGCGGATGTCCGCGCGCAGTTCCGCGTTGGCGGTGGCGGCCGGGGTGACGGGGGCCTGCTGGGTGGCCAGGGGGGCCTTGTCAGCACTGCTCACAGGTGCGGCTCCTTGCAGTGTTCGAGCGCTACTGGGCGGTGGGCTCCCGGCCGTGCGCGGCGTGGACCCGCCGGACTGGCGTCCGGGGGACCGCCGCTCCTGAGGTGTGGCTCGGGCTGCCCGTGCGGACCGCGCTGTCCGACGGGGAACAGGATAGGTGTCCGATGCCCGTGCCTGGGCAAACGTCTCACAGGCCGAGTCGCCGGGGGCCGGGGTGGCGGGTGGTGGGCGGGGGCGCACTCCGGTTGTGGTGGTCGTGCTCCTCTTGTCCCGGGGCCGGGCTTTGCCATACTTACGTTGCCGTAGGTTACGGACCCGTAGGGTCTGGTGATCCGGCGAACCCTCCTGCCTCCCTCACCCCCCAGGGGACACCCATGACCACCAGCCCCGATCTGATCGAGGGTGCCTCGGCGCCCTCCGAGACTCCTGTGCCGTCCGCGACGCTGGGCGGCGAGAACAAGCGGTCGATCGAGCAGGTCGCCCTGCTGCTGTTCATCACCGTTCCCTTCGTGGCGCTGCTGGCGGCGGTGCCGCTGGCCTGGGGCTGGGGGGTGAGCTGGCTGGATCTGGGCCTGATGGTGTTCATGTACTTCCTGGCCTGCCACGGGATCACGATCGGTTTCCACCGTTACTTCACGCATGGTTCCTTCAAGGCGAAGCGGCCGCTGCGGATCGTGCTCGCGGTGATGGGTTCGATGGCGGTGGAGGGTCCGCTGGTGCGGTGGGTGGCGGACCACCGCAAGCACCACAAGTTCTCGGACCACGAGGGCGACCCGCATTCGCCGTGGCGGTTCGGTGAGACGGTGCCGGCGTTGATGAAGGGCCTGTGGTGGGCGCACATCGGATGGCTGTTCGACGAGGAGCAGACCGATCAGCAGAAGTACGCCCCGGATCTGATCAAGGACCCGGCGATCCGGCGCATCTCGCGGGACTTCATCTGGTGGACGATCTTCTCGCTGGCGGTTCCGCCGCTGGTGGGCGGTCTGGTGACGATGTCGTGGTGGGGGGCGTTCACGGCGTTCTTCTGGGGTTCCCTGGTACGGGTGGCGCTGCTGCACCACGTGACGTGGTCGATCAACTCGATCTGTCACGCGGTGGGCAAGCGGCCGTTCAAGTCCCGGGACCGGTCGGGCAACGTGTGGTGGCTGGCGGTGCTGTCGTGCGGTGAGTCGTGGCACAACCTGCACCACGCGGATCCGACGTCGGCCCGGCACGGTGTGCTGCGGGGGCAGGTGGATTCCAGTGCGCGGCTGATCCGCTGGTTCGAGCGGCTGGGATGGGCGACGGACGTGCGGTGGCCGTCGGCGGCCCGGATCGACGCCCGGCGCAGGGAAAACGGGCCGAACGCGGCATGATGGGGGGCGTGGCGATCGACGGCGGTACCAGCAGCGACAAGCCCAGGCGTGGCCGCCGGGTTCGGATGACGGGCGCGGAGCGGCGTCAGCAGTTGCTGGACATCGGCCGGACCCTGTTCGCGGAGAAGGGTTTCGAGGGCACGTCGGTGGAGGAGATCGCGGCGAAGGCCGGGGTGTCCAAGCCGGTGGTGTACGAGCACTTCGGCGGCAAGGAGGGCCTGTACGCGGTCGTCGTGGACCGGGAGATGCGTCAGTTGCTGGACGGGGTGACGGGTGCGTTGACGGCCGGGCATCCTCGGGAGCTGCTGGAGCAGGCGGCGTTCGCGCTGCTGGACTACATCGAGTCGTACACGGACGGTTTCCGGATCCTGGTGCGGGATTCCCCGGTCGCGCAGTCGACGGGTACGTTCGCGTCGCTGATCAGCGACATCGCCACGCAGGTGGAGGACATCCTGGGGCTGGAGTTCAAGGCCCGGGGCTTCGATCCGAAGCTGGCCCCGCTGTACGCGCAGGCGCTGGTCGGGATGGTGGCGCTGACGGGGCAGTGGTGGCTGGACGTGCGCAAGCCGAAGAAGGCCGAGGTGGCGGCGCATCTGGTGAACCTGGCGTGGCACGGGCTGGACGGGCTGGAGTCGAAGCCGCAGCTGGTGGGCCGCCGCAAGAGCTAGGCGCCGTTCGCGGGCGGTACGACGGCGCCCCGTCACCGGTGATCCGGTGACGGGGTCTTTCGCGTCTTCGGATTAGAGATGCCCGGCGACACAGCGGAAGCCGGTGTCCTCGTCGCACATGCCGGTGGAGGCATCGTTGAAGGCTGCGGGCGTGGCGCGCACAAAGGGGCTGGTGAATGCGCTCCCCTTCAACTCCCGGCGCCCCTGGGAGGACTCGGTGGCGCACCATTCCCACACATTGCCGCACAGGTCGTAGGCCCCGAACGGGCTTGCACCGCTCTGGTAGCGGCTGACAGGGGTGGTGTGCCCGATGCCGGAGTCGGAGACGTTGCACTTCGCCGCGGTGGGGTTGTTGCCCCAGGGGTAGATGTTCCCCTTCGTTCCTCGGGCAGCTTTCTCCCACTGGGTGCTGCTGGGAAGCGCCTTCCCTGCCCACGCGGCGTAGGCCGCAGCGTCGCGCCACGTCACCCAGACCACCGGGTGGTCGAAGATGCTCTCCGGGTACCGCGACCCTTCCCAGTGCTGCGGGGGCGGGTAGCCGGTGGCGGACACGAAGCGGAAGTAGTCGGCGTTCGTGGTGGGGAACACATCCAGGTGGAACCCGGGGAGCCACGTCGTCGAGCCGGCATCGCCCCCCAGGAAGATCCCCTCTGGAACCTCCACCATCAGCTTCCCGTCGACCGGATGCCGGACGAACTGGAGCGGATCGGCAGCCAGCAGTATCTCCGTACGCTGGTCTTCAGCCGCAGCGGCCTGCTCCGTGATCAGGAAGGCGAAACGCTCATGCGCTTCCGTGCCCGCGCAGGACAACGCGGTGTCGAGCGCGGCCTGATTGGAGGGGCGCGGGGCAATGCCGACACCGCCAGCCTCCCAGTTCGACACCATGCGGTCGCTGACCCCGATGTGGACAGCGAACTGGCGGACGGTCATCCGCATGGCCGTGCGTAAGGCCCTCGTTTCTCTCCCCGTCCATCGCACCACCGCCATGCCCGGCCCCGGTTAGACGAGATCGCCGGGAGCGGCCTGGTACCCCTCGCGGAGGGCGGCCAGCACCGGATGCTCGGTGGGAAACGGTGTGGAGTCGATGGTACTGATGGCCCGCACCCCGATGCTCGTATTGGTGGCGAACGCGGCCTGCATCCCGTGGGCGGCCTCGCGCGTGACGTGTGTGACCGTGTGCTCGTGCTGCTGCTGGAGGAGCGCCATCGTGACCCCGGGCAGGACTTCCGCCTTCGGCCAGATCACGGATCCCTCTCTGTCAATGAAGCCGACGTTCCAGGTGCCGCCCTCGGAGATCAGGTCATCCGGCCCGTAGAACAGCGCGTCGTCGAAACCGTCGAGCTGCGCCGCCCGGCGGGCATGGAGGGCGCCGAAGAGACCGATGTGCTTCACCGCCGGGACGTCGCGCACGTACGGAACCGCCTGGACCCTCATGGGCGGCATCGGAAGCTGACCCGTCGGCCGGCTGGTCACCAGGACATGCGGGGTGGCAGCCGACGAGGGGTGACCCATGTCCAGGGCCGGGTCGAAGATGCTGACGCGAACAACGAACGAACCGTCGTGGCCGGCGACCGCCCGGCGTACGCATTCACGGACGCGGTCCATGTCGAGTTCGGTGGCGAAGACGGCGCGGCAGTCGCGTTGCAGCCGCTCCATGTGCAGGGACAGGCCCCGCACCCGCTGGTCATCGACACGCATCGAGGTGAAGTGCCCGTAGTTGACCAGCGCCAGGGCCTTCACGGCCTCAAGATCGGCGGGGGCGCCATTGAGTTCCATCATGCTGGCCAGTCTGGCAGTTGGGGCCGACCGGGCAGCCGAGAGAGGCCAATCCGATCCGCGTAACTTCAGCAAGACTTCATTCCCCAACGGGTCCGCACGGCCGTTGACTTGTCACTGCGCCCCGAAGCGCCGACTCTCCGGGGCGCCCCTCCAGACCGAGGAGAACGCCGTGACCGAACGCCTGCCGCGCCGCCCGCTGGCCCGTCAGCTCGAAGACCAGCCGGACGAGCGGATCCCGTGGGACGCCTTCGCCGTCGGCTCCAACATTTCCGCGCCGTACGGACAGCCTTCCCCGGCCCTGATCGAGCGGGCCAAGGGCAGCGAGAGCAGGATCGGCGCCTTGCACACCCACACCGCCTCGGCGGGCGAGGAGTGATCGCCGTGCCCCGCCCCGCGTCCCACCAGAACCTGCCGGAGTGGCTCCACGAGGGCGCCAAGGTCTACGACCCCGGCCGCGACACCGAGGGCGTCGTGCAGTTCATCGGCGACTTCGAGGAGCCTTCCACCCGTCGACACATCCACAACGCGGTGTTTCTGCGGCCCGAGGGCGGCGGGGTGGAGTGGACCGTCCTTCCCGGGGCCGTACGGGAAGCGGGACCGCCGTGAGGCTGCGCCTGCTGGACGAGACCGAACTGGCTGGCGACCCGAGTCGCAGCGTGGAAATGACGCTCGACGGCGTCCGCGTCGAGGATGACCGCCTGGCGGTGCGGCTGACACCGGTTGATCTCGTCCACCTCGCCCTCGACGCCGAGCGGGTCATGGCCGAGATCAGAGCCGAAGCCGTGCGCGCCGAGCAGGCATGGCGCCGCGCCCTGAACCAGTGGCACGAAGAAGGACGGGCGGCTGTCGAAGCCCGGGAACCGGGCGTGGCGCTGCTGACCCGGGTGCTCGCAGCACTGCGTGGCGACGCCGCGGTGACCTGCTGATCCACCACGAGACTTCCGCCCGCCCCACCCACATCACGGGGCCGGGTGGAGAAAGACGCCGGGGAGCCCTTTCCCGGCGGCCCACCGAGCGACGACCGAGAGGACGCACACAATGCGAGGTCACGTTCCGTCGAACGAAATCACCGCCGAGGGATACGCGCCGATCTACCACCAGACCAAGCAGCGCATGGCCGACGTGTTCGGTGTCCGCGACGACCGGCACTGGCCGTCCGGCGAGGAGACGTGCTCCGACTGCTACAGCGTCACGCCGGCGATCAGCGCCACCGTGTAAGACGGCCCCGCACACCCAGTGAACCGAGGCCGGGTGCTGTACGCGGTACCCGGCCTCCCACAGAAGACGGAGAGTGCACGTGGACAAGATCAAGCTGGTGGCCGAACCGGGAGCGATTCTCGACAAGTGCCTCGCGGCCATGCCCGACATGGACGATGGCCTGCGCGAGCGCCTGCGCATGCTGGAGGAGTACGACATGGGGTTCCTGCTGCTGGGCATGAGCCCGCGCAGGCTCCTGCGGGACGGCCGCCTGTTCGACAACGAGCAGGTACTGCCGCTCCTGCTGTGGTTCGGCCAGTGGGACAGCCACTGTCGTCACTGGGCCGCCGAGGTCATGAAGCAGTGGCTCGTGTTCAACCGCTCGGAAGGCACCTTCGAGGGCGTCGCCGACGATAAGGCCGTCGCGTTCCGGAACTACTTCTTCCACAAGTACGCGATCCCGCTGATCGAGGAGTTCCGTCAGTACGTGGCGCTGACGATGCTCTACCCGAAGGAGCACAACGCCCCCTCGGGCCCGGTCGACATGGTCTGGCACTCGTTCATCCTCAACACCCAGCCGTACCAGGAGTTCGGCAGGCGCATCTGGTTGGGCGCCGAGCACATGGCGCCCGAGGTCCCGGAAGAGGACTACGCCGACATCCCCGTGCCCACCGGCCGGTAGCGGTGGACAGGCCGCACGATCTCGCGGGAGCCGCCAAGGCGTTCCACCTGGACGGATTCGTGATCCTGCCGTCCGCCGTGCCCGCGGATGCGGCCGAACATCTGCGGGTGCTGGTCGAGCACCACTACCAGGACCCGCAGGTCCACGCCGCTGATCCGGAACGTGACCTCGTACGCGGGGACGTCAGCCTGATGCCCATGTTCGAGCACGACCAGGCGTTCCGCGACGTGATCACAGCGGAGCCGCTGGTGTCCTTGGTTGAAACGATCCTGGGGCCGGACTGCCACGTGATCTCCCAGAACGCACTCCGCATCCCGCCGGGAAAGGGCATCGTCAACCAACAGCCAGACGTGGCACCGCGGCGCACCGAACCGGTCCGACCGCACCCGGTACGTGCTCACCACCGCGTACGGCCGCCGGTTCATCAGCCAGCGCTTCTACCCCTTCATCGGCTACCGGCTTCCGGACGGTGTCCTTGAAGGGGCCTCCGTCCGCCTCGCCCGCTTCCTCGGCCGGCACGACAAAGGCCCTTACGGGTAAGGCCCGTCACTCCCACCCGGTCCGGTGCCGCAGCCACGTACGCGCAGCTTCAGCGGCCCGGACCTGGTGGGCTCGGAGGAAGGGGACCCCGGGAGGAGCGGGCAGGCGAGAGGACTTCTCCCAGTACCCGCCAAGGCCGGCGGCGAACGCGGTCAGCGTCTGGGGATTCTCCGGCTGAGGAAGATGGGCCACTGCGGCCTCGGCCTCAGCTGCGGTGTGCCCGTCGAGAATCAAGTACGGCACCAGCACGGCAGGGTCGATCCAGGCCGCACCCTGATTCTGATACGACCAGTCGATGATGACGACCGTCCCCTCCTCACGGCGCAGCATGTTGTCCGGCCGCAGATCCCAGTGCAGCAGCGTGCTTCCTGCGGCCCCCTGCTGCCAGTCCTGCTCGATCGCCGCCAGGGCCTCCAGGTGCCGCGCTGCCCACGGGTCGAGGTCTTCCAGGGTTTGCGAGGACAGAGTCGACCATCCGGTAAGCCACCGTCCGACCAGGTCCGCGATGGGCTTCGCGCCGTCCAGCGGCGAGGGAGTCAGCAGCTTCCCGGCCTGCTCGACGGCCGCCAGCGCCATGTCCGTATCCGCGGAGCCCGGGGCCAGCACGGGCACTGTCCCAGGGATGTCCTCAAGGCACAGCCACCACCAGCCACCGGACTCATCGGGATCGGCCGACCACACCACACGCGGCCCGACACCCTCAGGGAGAACGGAGGTCACGGCCACCTCATCCCCGTACTGCGAGGCGAAGGGGTGCTCGGCATCCATTCCCTTGAGGAAGACCCGACGGCCGTCATTCAGCCGCAGCCGGGACGCGACACCCGGTGTGAAGCCGCCCCCGCACGGAATCGCCTCGACGACACGCGCAGCGAGCCGGCGCTCCACGTACGACCGCACGTCGCTATGAAGTGAACCCCACTCGGGCCGGACTGACGTTACGGTCATTCGCTGCTCCCCGAAGTCCATGTTTGTCCCGTACGGTAGCGCTCCCTGCCCTGCAGAGCCCCGCGGTTTACCCCACACGGCACACGAACGCCCCGCCTCCCACCTGTTCCGGTGGCGGGGCGCCGTCATGTCGCGGGGGCTAGCGGGCAGGCTCCGCCTCGTGCGGCTCCAGGAATTCGAGCCGGTTGCCGACGGGGTCCTCGGAGTAGAAGCGGTGGTGGCCGGGGAGGTTCTCGTCCCAGACGACCTCGGCGCCCTTCTCCTTCAGTCTTTGCGCGTATGCCGCGATGCCGGTCACCCGTAGTCCGGGGTGGGCCTTGCGGGCGGGCCGGAAGTCGTCCTCGACGCCGAGGTGCAGTTGTACGGATCCGGCGGCGAACCAGCATCCTCCGCGGGCGGCGAGGACGGGCGGTTTGGGGATCTCGGTCATGCCCAGGACGCCGGTGTAGTAGGCGCGGAGGCGGTCCTCGGAGTCGGGCGGTGCGGCGAGTTGGACGTGGTCGACTGCGGTGAGCACGGTCAGGCCTCCTTGCGGGCTACGGCGAAGATCCTTCGGAAGGGGAAGACGGTTCCGCGCGGCCCGCTCGGGTAGGCCGCGCGCAGCAGGTCGCGGTATTCGGTGAGGAAGGCGTCGACGGCTTCCCGGTCGTCGCCGAGGGCGGTGAGGACGGGCCGCAGCGCGGTGCCCTTGACCCAGTCGAGCACGGGGTCGGGGCCCTGGAGGAGCTGGTGGTAGGTGGTCTCCCAGACGTCCGCGGTGCAGCCGAGTTCGGTGAACCGGGCGAGGTATTCGGCGGGTTCGAGGAGGTGGATGTAGCGGGCGCCGTGGCCGACGAGGCGGGAGCGCCAGCGCGGGGCGTCGCAGAGCTGCGCGAGGAGGGCGTGGCTGGGGGCGGTGAAGTTGCCCGGGATCTGGAAGGCGAGGGTGCCGCCGGGGCGCAGGCCGTTGATCCAGGCGCCGAAGGAGCCGGGGTGGCTGGGGACCCACTGCAGGGCGGCGTTGGAGACGATCAGGTCGTAGGGCTCCTCGGGGAGCCAGCCGGCGATGTCTCCGTGGCGGAAGTCGAGGCTGCCTCCGCCGGCGGTGGGGCCGGCGTACTGCTCGGTGGCGCGCTGGAGCATCTCGGGAGAGAGGTCGAAGCCGGTGATGGCGGCCTCGGACCAGCGGGTGGTGAGGAGCTCGGTGACGTTGCCGGGGCCACAGCCGAGGTCGGCGATGCGGGCGGGGCTGGTGGGGAGTTCGGGTATGCGGGTGAGCAGGTCGAGGAAGGGCCGTGTGCGATGGCCCGCATGCCGGAGGTACTGCTGGGGATCCCAGGTGGGTGCGGAGGGCGCGGTGGACGTGGGGGTCCCTGCACGCGCGGTATCGGAATACATGTTCGAGCCTCCCTGCTGGCGGGGCGATCGGAAGCGGAATCCGTTCCGGCCCCCTCCATGCCCCATGCTCCCTCCATTTATATCTCGATGTCAAGATACTCGTAATCAAGATACTCGGGATGAAGAGACTTCACATCGACAGACCCCTTACACTGATCGGCATGGAGGACGAGGTCGACCGACTGGTGGCGGCATGGCGGCGGGAGCGCCCTGACCTCGACGTGGAACCGCTCGAGGTACTGAGCCGCGTCAGCAGGCTCGCGCGCCATCTCGACCGCGCCCGCAGGCTGGCCTTCTCCGAGCACGGCCTGGAGCCCTGGGAGTTCGACGTCCTGACGTCGCTGCGTCGCGCCGGCGCCCCCTACCAGCTCTCCCCCGGCCAGTTGCTGACCCAGACCCTGGTCACCTCCGGCACCATGACCAACCGCATCGACCGGCTCGCCAAGAAGGGCCTCGTCGAACGGCTCCCGGACCCCAACGACCGCCGCGGGGTCCTGGTGCGGCTCACCCCCGAGGGCCGGGACCGCGCCGACCAGGCCCTCGCCGGGCTGCTCGCCCAGGAACGGGCGATCCTGGCCCAGCTCTCGCAGAGCCAGCGCGGTGATCTCGCCGGGCTGCTACGCCAGTTGACCGCTCCGTTCGACAACATCCCCGGCTAGGTCGGCGGGTCGTACGCCGGCCCGCCGGGCCAGCGCCACCGCGGCCAGCGTGGAGTGCACGCCGAGCTTGCCCAGCACGTTCTGCATGTGGGTGCGGACCGTGTGCGGGGACAGGAACAGCCGCGCCGCCACGTCCTTGCGGCCCAGCCCCGCCACCATGCAGCGCAGCACCTCGTGCTCGCGCGGGGTGAGCGACTCCACGAGCCGCTCACTGTCCGTACGGTGCTTGCGCGCCGCGGTCAGCTCCCGGAGCACTCCGGTGAGCAGCGCGGGCGGGAGGTGGGTCTCCTCCCGCAGGACCCCGCGGACGACGGCGAGCAGCCGCGAGAGCGAGCAGTCCTTGGCCACCCAGCCCGAGGCCCCCGCCTGCAGGGCGAGGGCGGCCCGGCGCGGGTCGTCGCGCTCGGCGAGGACGACCGTACGGACCCCTGGCTGGGCCGCCCGCACCCCGGCCACCAGCGCGATCCCGTCCGAGCCGGGCGGTGGCGGCCCCGCCCCCGGCTCCCGCTGGGCGGGCACGGCCCCGGTGACCGCGCCGAGGTCGGCGTCGACCAGCAGGACGTCGAAGCGGCGGCCCTCGGCCGCCGCGCGTTCGAGGCAGCGCAGCGCGGCGGGGCCGCTGCCGGCCGCGGACACGTCCACGTCCGGCTCGGCCGCGAGCGCGGCTGCGAGCGATTCGGCGAAGATGCGGTGATCGTCGACGACGAGAACCCGGATACGAACCACAAAACCCCCAAGGGTAGGGGAACGGACGACGGCGGGTACGGCGCCAGGACCGGGCGATCCGCAGCCCCCGGCCGCCGCCGAGACATATCTGCACTACCCCGGACCGGACGCCGTACCCGACGTGTCTCGACCCCTGAATCAACACCGGCCCCCACCGGTGTCACGCATCAGCGTAGGGCGGGGGGCGGCTCGCAGTTGGCCGAATAGCAGAAGTTTTCCCTGGGGATTTCGGGAGTGTGCGTTCCGAAGGGGCTCGGGTGTGGCTTGAAGTCGCCTGAATCGGGGCCCTGTGGGACGTCTTGCGCGCGGGCGCGTGCCATCGGCAGTTGCACGGGGGGCATTTCACCCGGCGTACGCACGCCGGGCGCCCGCGCGCAGCGCCCGGCCGCGGCGCATGGCCCACACGCCCGCGCCCCCGCCGGAACCGCTGCACGGGCGAGTGAGCCGAAGGGGCGCGACGGGGAGTGGGGGCGAACGCGCGCAGGAAAGGCGAGGAACGAGGCTTTCCGAGCACGTACGCCCCCACGAGCCGGCAACAGGCGCCCCGGAGGCGAAGGAGCCCTACGAAGCGGCGCGGGCGAAGTTCCAGGCGTCCTGGATGATGCCGGTGAGGTCCGGGCGGTTCGGGGTCCAGCCGAGGCGCTCGTGGGCCGTGCGGGCGGAGGCGACGAGCATCGCCGGGTCGCCGGCCCGGCGCGGGGCGACGACCTCGGGGATCTCCCGGCCGGTGACCTTGCGGACGGTCTCGATGACCTCGCGCACGGAGAACCCGCTGCCGTTGCCCAGGTTGCAGATCAGGTGTTCCCCGGCGGTGGCGGCCCGCAGGGCGGCCAGGTGGGCCTCGGCGAGGTCGGCGACGTGGATGTAGTCGCGTACGCAGGTGCCGTCCGGGGTGGGGTAGTCCTCGCCGAACACGGAGATCGACTCGCGCTCGCCGAGGGCGACCTGGAGGACCAGCGGGATCAGGTGCGTCTCGGGGCTGTGGCGCTCGCCGAAGGCTCCGTAGGCGCCGGCCACGTTGAAGTAGCGCAGGGACACCGCGGCCAGGCCGTGCGCGACGCACTCCCCCGCGATCATGTGGTCGACGGCCAGCTTCGAGGCGCCGTAGGGGTTGGTCGGCGCGGTCACCGAGGCTTCGGTGAGCAGGCCCTCGGTCGGCTCGCCGTAGGTGGCGGCGGTGGAGGAGAAGACGAGCCTGCGCACGCCGGCCTCGCGCATCGCGGCGAGCAGCGCGAGGGTGCCGCCGACGTTGTTCTCCCAGTACTTGCCGGGGTTCACCACGGACTCGCCGACCTGCGAGGAGGCGGCGAAGTGCAGCACGGCGTCGTAGGAGGAGTCGATGTGGCGGGCGGCGTCCTGGATGCGGCCCTCGACGAAGGTGGCGCCTTCGGGGACGCCGACGCGGAAGCCGGTGCTGAGGTCGTCGAGGACGGTGACCTCGTGGCCGGCCTCCAGGAGGTGGGCCGCGACCACGCTGCCGACGTATCCGGCGCCACCGGTTACCAGGTACTTGCTCACTCGCCTACTGCCTCTCGCGGGGGATCACGCGCGTGCGGGTGCGCGTGTTTGGGCACTGGCTTACCCGATGCGGCGCCGCGGGGGAAATCGGCGGCCCCCGGCCGCCCGCCTCCCGTCAGCCCTGCGGCCCGGGGGACGCGGGTCCAGGCAGGGCGCGGTCCAGCAGGCCGGTACGGGCGGCCAGCGCGGCCGCTTCCAGCCGCGAGCCGACGCCCAGCTTCATCAGGACCCGCTGTACGTGGGTGCGGGCGGTGCTGGGCGCGATCGCCATGCCCGCGGCGATCAGGCGGGTGTCCTCGCCCTCGGCGACCCGTACGAGCACCTCCACCTCGCGCGGGGTCAGCAGCCGCAGCAGCCGGCTGCCTTCGTCGTCGGGCTGGACGGCCGGGTTGAGGAGCTCCGAGAAGGCTCCCTGGAGCAGTTGCGGGGCGATCGCCGCCTCTCCGGCCCGTGCCTTGGCCAGCGCCCGCTCCACCCCCTCGATGCGCTCGTCCTGGCGTACGTACCCGGAGGCGCCGGCGGCGAAGGCGGCGGCGATCCCGCGCGGGCTGGGGACGGGGCCGAGGACGACCACGGCGATCTGCGGGCGCTCCCGTTTGATGCGGACGACCGGTTCGAAGACTCCGGGCTCGGCGGGGTTGGCGGTGCCGAGGAGGCAGACCTCCGGGGCACGGCCGATGACGAGCTCGGCGGCGCCCGCCGCCGGGGCCGCGGCGGCCAGGACCCGGTGGCCGCGCAGTTTCAGGGCAGAGGCCAGTGCCTCGGCCAGCAGCCGGTGGTCGTCGACCACCACGACGCGTACGCCCATTGAGGAACCCACCCCCCATCCTTCTGACCCGGCAAGGTACACGCTTGTTCGACGGCGCGAGGGGGATACCGCGCAGAAGCCCCCGATCGGTACGGACCGTTCGGGGGCTTCGTGCGGTGCTGTGCGGATCAGCTCGCGGTGAACGAGATGAACAGGAAGTCCTTCTCCGGTCGGTCCGAGTAGGGCTTGCTGACGTTCTGGCGGGACATGAAGAGCTTGCCGTTGTGGTAGCGGAACTCGGAGGAGAACTCGGGCGAGAAGGACGACTCACCGCTCTTGATGTCCTTGTCGGCAGGGTTTTCCATGAGAAGGGTCTCCTTCATCGTCCTGCTGTCGATGCTGACGATCTGGCCGCCCTTGTCGTACGGGGGGACCTTGTAGGCGATGATGTTCGACCCGTCCATGCGCAGCGGGTACATGGTGTACCGCTCGCCCGCGTCGGCGCGGTCCGTGGTCTGCTTGCCGGTCTCCAGGTCGAAGGAGAGCAGTTCGTTGGTGCGGCCGGTGGGCGACTGGCCCTGGTGCTCGGCGGAGGGCACGTAGATCTTGCCGTTGCCGACGACCATGTTGGAGCACTTCTCGACGTCGGTGGAGCCGCACTTGGCGGCGAAGGTGCCGGCGGCGAGCGGGATGCGCGCCTTCAGCTCGCCCTTGGGGTCGACGACGAACAGGTCGCTGACGCCCTTGCCGCCCTTGGCGTTGTCGCCGACGTCGGCCGCGACGACGAACGGCTTGGTGGAGACGATGTGCGCGTACTCGATGCCCTCGGAGAGCTTGTATGAGCCGGTGGGGGCGCCGGTGGCCGGGTCGAGGAGCTGTGCGTGCAGGGTGTAGTTGGGGTGCTGTCCGCACTTGCGGATGGCGGCGAGGGCCTCGCCGCCCGCGTAGCCGGTGTCGCGGCACCTCTGGCCGTCGACCTTGGGCTGCCACAGGTTCTTGCCGTCGGCGAGGTTCCAGGCGGCGCCGCCGCCGGAGACGCCGGCCGCGGCGACGGTCTTGCCGCTGAGGGTGATCTCGGAGAACTGGACGGGCTTGTCGCCGCCGTTGGCGCTCTTGATGTTGCCGGACCAGACGAGCTTGCCGGCTTCCAGGTCGATGACGCCGACCTCGGTGCACGGCGGGTACTTGTTCTCGGCGCTGGGCTGGGCGGGCCTGAAGAGGACGGCCGTCTTCTTCTCGCTGACGTGCGGGGTGGCTCCGCAGACCTCGCCCGTGAGGGGGATCTCCCACTTCTTGCCGCCGTCGACGAGGTTGTAGCCGACGATCTTCGACACGTCGGACTTGACGTAGGTGCTGTCGGTCAGCCAGGAGCCGTTGACGGACACGAGGTCGGTGACGGTCGGGACGGGCTGGTTGTAGAGGGTCTTCGACCTGGTGTTGCCGGGGACCTTCTCGGTGCCGGGCGTGTGGGCCTGGTTCTTGTCGCCGCCCGGGGAGGTGCTGGGGTCGCTCTGTGCGACGTCCTCCTTGCCGCCGTCGCCGGAGGTGTACCAGAGGCCGCTGCCGACGATGAGGACGATGGCCAGGAGGGCCGCGCCGACGATCATCAGCTGGGTGCGCTTGTCTCCGCCTCCGCCGCCGGCCGGGGGCTGGGCGGGGGGCACCGGTGCGCCGTACTGCGCGGGCGCGGGGGGCTGCTGCGGGTAGCCGTAGCCGGGGTCGGCCTGCGGGTAGCCGTACGCGGGCTGCCCGACCGGCGGCTGCGGGGAGGCGGCGGGCGGTCCCGGCGGGGCGGGCGGGCCGGCGGGCGGGGCGGGCTGCCCGGCGGGCGCGGCGGGCGGTCCTGCGGGCGGCTTGGGCGCTCCGAACCCGCCCGGCGGGGGATCCTGCGGCGCTCCGAAGCCGCCGGACGGCGGCTGGCTGGGGGGCGGCGGGGTGCTCATCGGTTGCTGTTGCCTCTCGGTGGACGGCTCGTCGGACGGCGCGTGGGGCGGCTCGTGGGGTGGCTCGTGGGGTGGGGGGTCACTTGCCGAAGACCATCAGGAGCTTCTCGTCCTTGTCCTGGGCGAGCAGGCGGGTCGTGGAGATGAAGAAGCGTCCGTCGGCGTAGTCGACGTCCGGGGAGTAGAAGGAGCTCTCGATCGGGGCGGAGGGGCCCGACGGGTGGCGCAGGAGCGCGGTGGGGGTGCTGCCGTCGGCGGGGATCGAGACGACCTCGCCGCCCTGGTCTGGTTCGGCCTTGCGGTAGGCGATCAGCTGCCCGTTCGCGGCCTTGAGGGGCTCCAGGGTGCGTCCCTCGCCCGCCGGGACGCGCCATTTGGCCTTGCCGGTGTTGAGGTCGAAGGCGACGATCTCGTTGGCCTTGCCGGGGGCGGTCCTGGTGGGCAGGTAGAGGGTGCCCGCGTCGACGACGGCGGTGGCACAGCCCTGCAAGGAGTCGTCGCGGCTCACGCCGCACTCGGTCGAGAAGCTGCCCTCGCCGGAGAGCGTGGTGCGCTGCTTGCCGTCGGGGCCGAGGACCACGACGGAACTCTCCTTGGTGGTGGCGTTCGTGAGGTGGAGGACGATCGGGTCGACCCCGTAGACGCGGGCCACCTTCCAGCCCTTGGGGAGCCGGTAGGTCCACGTCTTCTTGCCGGTGACCGGGTCGGCGTCCTGGACCTCGACGGTGCTGTCCTTGTCGTAGCAGGTGGCGACGCCGATCAACTTGCCGCTTCCGGCGGCGTAGGCGCCCGGCACGCAGCCCTCGGCAGGGCTGCCGAAGAGCTTCTCACCGGTGCTGATCCGGAAGGCGGTGGCCCGGGTGAGCCGGTTGACGGTGACGGTGTCCCCGGTCATGGCCAGGCTGGGGTCGAGGAACATGTCGAAGGCGCTCTCCTTGGACACCTCCTTCGACCAGCCCTCTTTGCCCGCCTTGAGGTCGACCATGCGCATCTGGTTGCAGTCGGCCGTCTCCGACGGGCCGTTCTCGTACAGCACGACGGTCTTGCCGTCGTCGGTGGTCTTCCTGGTCACGCCGCAGATGTCGGCAGGGAAGGTGATCGTCCACTTCTCCTTGCCGTCGGCGACGGCGTAGCCCTTGATCGTCTTGCCGACGGTCTTGGCCACGGTGTCGCCCACGACCCACTGGCCGTGGGTGGCCACGCCGGCGCCCGGGCCGTCGATCCTGGCGGTCTTGAGCCAGAGGGCCTTGTCCTCGCCCTGCTTGCGGCCGGCGTTGAGGTCGGTCTGCTGGTTGCCGCCGGGCCCGCTCCCGTCGCCCATGTCCACGGACGGGGAGGCGGAGGGCTTCGCGTCACCGGACTCCTGGGCGACGGGCTGTGCGGGGTCCTTGTCGCCGGTACCGAAGGCGACGTAGCCGACGCCGCCGAGGACGAGGACGCCCGCGACGGAGGCGGCGGCGATCAGCGGCAGCTTCTTCTTCGGCGGCGTGCCGGGCGCGCCGGGCGGGGGCGGCTGCAGGCCGTGGGCCGGGTACGCCGGGACCGTGGGCGGCTGCGGCACGTGGCCGGGCTGCGAGGGGTGTGCGGGCTGCTGCGCGTAGGGGTTCTCGCCCTGCTGGGGATACCCGTAGGCCTGCTGCGGCGGGCCGGGCAGGTGTCCGTAACCGGAAGGTGTCGGCGGCTGGTTCGGCGGCTGGGGCGGCTCGGTCATCAGCGCACTTTCGGCTTCGGGGGGGGGCGGGGAGAATGACCTTTGTATCACTGACGCCATGCATACAACGGACCGGTCCGTCCCCTGTTCCCAAGGGAGGACCGGCCCGTGACGCCGTCGTTATCCGGCCAGTTGGCCCCGAGGGCCCGCGGAATCTAGGCCTCCTCGGCGAGCTCCAGCCAGCGCATCTCCAATGCGTCGCGGTCGGCGAGGAGTTCGCGCAGCTCCGCGTCGAGCTTGGCCACCTTGTCGTAGTCGGTGGAGTGCTCGGCGATCTGGGCGTGCAGGTTCCCCTCGCGGTCGGCGAGCTTGTTGAGCTGCCGCTCGATCTTCTGGAGTTCCTTCTTCGCGGCGCGCGAGTCCCCGGAGGAGGTGGACTTCGCGGCGGCGGCGGCCGGCGCGGGCGCCGGGGTGGCCGCCTCGATCATCTTCTGGCGGCGCTCCAGGTACTCGTCCAGGCCGCGCGGCAGCATCCGCAGGCTGGCGTCGCCGAGCAGGGCCATGACGGTGTCGGTGGTGCGCTCGATGAAGAACCGGTCGTGGGAGATCACGATCATCGAGCCGGGCCAGCCGTCGAGGAGGTCCTCCAGCTGGGTCAGGGTCTCGATGTCGAGGTCGTTGGTGGGCTCGTCGAGGAAGAGGACGTTGGGCTCGTCCATCAGCAGGCGCAGGATCTGCAGCCGGCGGCGCTCGCCGCCGGAGAGGTCGCCGACCGGCGTCCACTGCTTCTCCTTGGTGAAGCCGAACTGCTCGCACAGCTGGCCGGCGGTCATCTCACGGCCCTTGCCGAGGTCGACGCGGTCGCGGACGCGCTGGACCGCCTCCAGGACCCGCAGGGACGGGTCGAGTTCGCCGACCTCCTGGGAGAGGTAGGCCAGCTTGACGGTCTTTCCGACGATGACCCGGCCGGAGGCGGGCTGCGTCTCGCCCTGGGTGCGGGCGGCCTCGGCGAGGGCGCGCAGCAGGGAGGTCTTGCCGGCGCCGTTGACGCCGACGAGGCCGACGCGGTCGCCGGGGCCGAGGTGCCAGGTGAGGTGCTTGAGGAGGGTCTTGGGGCCGGCCTGGACGGTGACGTCTTCCAGGTCGAAGACGGTCTTGCCGAGGCGGGCGTTGGCGAAGCGCATCAGCTCGGACTTGTCGCGCGGCGGCGGCACGTCGGCGATGAGCTCGTTGGCGGCCTCGATGCGGTAGCGGGGCTTGGAGGTGCGTGCGGGGGCGCCGCGGCGCAGCCAGGCGAGCTCCTTGCGCATCAGGTTCTGCCGCTTGGCCTCTTCGGTGGCGGCGATGCGCTCGCGTTCGGCGCGGGCGAAGACGTAGTCGCTGTAGCCGCCCTCGTATTCGAAGACCTCGCCGCGCTGGACGTCCCACATGCGGGTGCAGACCTGGTCGAGGAACCAGCGGTCGTGGGTGACGCAGACGAGTGCGGAGCGGCGCGTCTGGAGGTGGCCGGCCAGCCAGGAGATGCCCTCGACGTCGAGGTGGTTGGTGGGCTCGTCGAGGATCAGGAGGTCCTGGTCGGCGATGAGGAGCCTGGCGAGGGCGATGCGGCGGCGCTCGCCGCCGGAGAGCGGTCCGATGACGGTGTCGAGGCCCTGGTTGAAGCCGGGCAGGTCGAGGCCGCCGAAGAGTCCGGTGAGGACGTCGCGGATCTTGGCGTTGCCGGCCCACTCGTGGTCGGCCATGTCACCGATGATCTCGTGGCGGATGGTCGCGGCGGGGTCGAGGGAGTCGTGCTGGGTGAGGACACCCATGCGCAGGCCGCCGGACTGGGTGACCCGGCCGCCGTCGGGCTCCTCCAGCTTGGCGAGCATCCGGATGAGGGTGGTCTTGCCGTCGCCGTTGCGGCCGACGACACCGATCCGGTCCCCCTCGGACACGCCGAGGGAGATACCGTCCAGCAGGGTACGTGTGCCGTACACCTTGCTGACTGCCTCGACATTGACCAGATTGACGGCCATCAGACGCGCTCCAGGGAAGGGGTGTGGATCAGCCCCTCAGCCTAACCCTCCGGACCGGGGCGGACCGTTCCACCAGCCAGGCGCCCGCCACGGCCATGCCGATGGCCGCCGGTGCGGTGACGGGGAAGGCGATCAGGGTGGCGCTGTGGCCGTCGAGCAGGCCGCCGAGTCCGGTCAGGGAGACCCCCAGGACACCGAGGAGGCACAGGGTGATCCCGAGGGCGGCGACGGGGCCGGCGGCGGTTCCCCGGGGGCCGGCCGGACGGGCGGGCGCGGGGGCCTCGAAGCGGCGGAACAGCACGACGAACAGGCCGGTCAGCGCCGCCGCGAAGAGGATCCGTACGGGGACCTGCGCCCACCAGGCGGCGGTGGCGGGGGCCGGCAGGTCCATGCCGAGGGCGAGCTGGGCCCCGTACACGGCGAGCATCGCGGTGAGGTGCCAGAGGAAAGCGGTCATGGCGACGCCGTTGGCGGCGACGACCGTGCGCCACACGCGGGGGCGCTGCAGCCAGGCGGCGGCGGGCCGGGCGGCGAGCTGGACGGCGCCGACGAGCCAGAGGCCGTGGCAGAGCAGGGCGAGGGTGGGCGGGGCCATGTTGGACACCTTCTCGCCGGGCATCCCGACCATGGACAGCGGGTACGGGCCCCACGCCACCAGCAGCGCGGCCCCGGCGAGGCCGGCGGCGGCCAGGACGGCGGGCCGGCGGATGCGGCCGTCGGCGCGGAGGAAGCCGAGCTGGTGGACGGCGAGCCAGACGAGGGCGAAGTTCAGGAACTCCACGTAGGGGACGCCGAGCGCGAAGCGCAGTACGTCGACCAGTGCGGCGGCGCCGGCCAGCGCGGCGAAGACGGCCCAGCCGTACCGCTCGTGCAGCTTCAGCAGCGGCGGGGTGAAGGCGACCATGGCCAGGTAGATCCCGATGAACCACAGCGGCTGGGTGACCAGCCGCAGCGCGGCGCCGGTCAGCGGGCCGCCGCCGCGGCCGGCGAGCTGCACGGCGAACGCGACAGCGGCCCACACCAGGAGGAAGGCGAGGGTGGGCCGCAGCAGCCGCCGCAGCCGGGCCCGCAGGAAGGCGGCGTAGACGGGGCCTTCGTGGCGGCGGGCCAGGGAGCGGTAGGAGAGGGCGTGCGAGAAACCGCCGACGAAGAAGAAGACCGGCATGACCTGGAGCCCCCAGGTGAGCACCTGGAGTGCGGGCACGAGGGCGAGCAGGTTGCCTATGCCGTCGCCGCTGACCGCGGCCATCAGCCAGTGCCCGGCGACAACCGTGCCGAGCGAGGCGACGCGCAGCAGGTCGACGTACCGGTCGCGGTCTGCGGGGGTGGCGGCGGCCATGGCGCGCGCGGTGGCTGTCATGCCCCCACGCTCTCCCCCGCCCCCCACCCCCCGACAGGGCGCGGGTACTCAACTCCGGCCTGAGTACGTGTCAGCCGAGCCAGACCAGCCGGACGACCGGGATCTCCCTCAGCCGCTCCGGAGCGAGGAACAGTGCCACGACCAGGCGTCGCTCACGCGGCGGCCTCGCGGCGCGCCTCGGCGAGGATGACCTGGATCTCGGCCACCGCCGCGTCGAGGACCTCACGGTCGTCCGCCGCCGCCGCGACGGCCTCCAGCTCCCGCAGCCGCGCCGCGCGGGCGGGGTGGCGCTGGACGGCCACGAATTCGCCCCACCACTGCAGGAACGCCCGCAGCGGTGCGATGGTGCTCTGCTGGGCGCTCTGCTCCGCCGCCCGGTCCAGGTGATCGACGAAGGCGGGCAGGTGGGCCGGAGCGATCTGCGCCACCGCGACGCGCAGCGCCGCGGGAGTGAGCGCCGGCATCGGGATCAGTGGCGTTCCGGCCACCATCGGCTCGGACATCGGACTGCCTCCTGGACAACTCTCGTCGGTGCCTCAGAGCCTGGTCACTGGAAGGGCGGTCGGCGGGCTTCAGTGCGGCAGGAGCGTGGCTCCCGGGGCGGGGGACGAGGCGATGCGGGTGGCGCGGCAGGTGCCGGAGGCTTCGAGGGCGGCGGCGGCCTTGGCGGCGGCCTCCTCGTCGGCGACCAGGAAGGCCGTCGTCGGGCCCGAGCCGGATACCAGGGCGGCCAGGGCGCCGGCTCCGAGGCCGGCGTCCAGCGTGGCCGCCAGCGACGGCCGCAGCGAGAGGGCCGCGGGCTGGAGGTCGTTGGCCAGGGTGGCGGCCAGCGCGTCCGGGTCGCCGGAGGCGAGGGCGGCGAGGAGGGCCGGGGAGGCCTGGGGCTCCGGGATCCGCGTGCCCTCGGCGAGGCGGTCGAACTCGCGGAAGACGGCCGGGGTGGACAGACCTCCGTCGGCCACCGCGAACACCCAGTGGAAGCAGCCGGCGGGGACCGGGGTGAGGACCTCGCCGCGGCCGGTGCCGAGTGCTGCGCCGCCGACGAGGCTGAAGGGGACGTCGCTGCCGAGCTCCGCGCAGATGTCGAGGAGTTCCTCGCGCGGGGTGTCCAGGCCCCACAGGGCGTCGCAGGCCAGCAGGGCCGCCGCGCCGTCGGCGCTGCCGCCCGCCATGCCGCCGGCGACGGGGATGTTCTTGGCGATGTGCAGGTGCACCAGGGGGGCGAGGCCGTTGCGGGCGGCGAGGATCTCGGCCGCCCGCGCCGCGAGGTTGGTGCGGTCCAGCGGGACCTTGTCGGCGTCCGGGCCCTCGCAGGTCACCGTCAGCGCGTCGGCCGGGGTCGCGGTCACCTCGTCGAAGAGGGAGACGGCGAGGAAGACGTTGGCCAGGTCGTGGAAGCCGTCGGGGCGGGCCGCGCCGACCGCCAGCCGGACGTTGACCTTCGCGGGGACCCGTACGGTGACGGGCGTCGTACGCGGGCTCGGGCTCGTGCTCGGGCGCGTGCTCACAGGGCGGGCCTCTCCGGGGCGGGCTTGTGCTCGGCGATCGCGGCGAACTCCTCCACCGTCAGGGACTCCCCGCGGGCCTGCGGGGAGACTCCCGCGGCGACCAGCGCGGCCTCCGCGCCGGCCGCCGAGCCGGCCCAGCCGGCCAGGGCGGCGCGCAGGGTCTTGCGGCGCTGCGCGAACGCCGCGTCGACGACCGCGAAGACCTCTTCCTTGGAGGCGCTGGTCCGGATCGGCTCGGTGCGCCGCACGAGGGAGACGAGACCGGAGTCGACGTTCGGCGCGGGCCAGAAGACCTTGCGGCCGATGGCTCCGGCGCGCTTGACGTGCGCGTACCAGTTGGCCTTGACGGAGGGCACCCCGTAGACCTTGTTGCCCGGTTCGGCGGCCAGCCGGTCGGCGACCTCCGCCTGGACCATGACGAGGGTCCGCTCGATGCTCGGGAAACGGTCGAGCATGGTGAGCAGGACGGGCACGGCCACGTTGTACGGCAGGTTCGCGACGAGCGCCGTCGGCGCCGGGCCGGGCAGTTCGGTCACGAGCATCGCGTCGGAGTGGACCAGCGCGAAGCGGTCCTTCTTCGCGGGCATGCGGGCCTCGATGGTGGCGGGCAGCGCGGCCGCCAGGAGGTCGTCGATCTCGACGGCGACGACCCGGTCGGCGGCCTCCAGCAGTGCGAGCGTCAGCGAGCCCAGGCCGGGGCCGACCTCGACGACCACGTCCTCCGGGCGGACCTCGGCGGTGCGCACGATCCGGCGCACCGTGTTGGCGTCGATGACGAAGTTCTGGCCCTTCTGCTTCGTCGGGCGTACGCCGAGGGCGGCGGCCAGCTCCCTGACGTCGGCGGGGCCCAGGAGGGCGTCGGGGGCGCTGGGCTCGGGGTTATCGGGCTGCTGCTCTGCGGTGCTCACCGGTAAAGCGTCTCAGATCGGCGGAGCGGTCCCGACGACGACGTGGACCTCCGGCGCCGGACGTGGACCCCGGGCCTACGACGTGGGCCCCGGCCTACGACGTGAGCCCCGGCCTACGACGTGGACCCCGGCCTACGACGTGAGCCCCGGCCTACGACGTGAGCCTGCGGCCGCAGTGGGGCCACGGACTCGCGCCCCGCTGCACGTACAGCTTCTTCGCCCGGTAGGTCTGTTCCGCGGCCGGGGCGTCCTGCGGGCGGCCGCTCCCGCCGAGCCCCTGCCAGGTGCGGACGTCGAACTGGTACAGGCCGCCGTACGTGCCGGAGGCGTCGGTGGCGGAGGGGCGGCCCCCGGACTCGCACTGGGCGAGGGCCGCCCAGTTGAGGCCGTCCGCGCCGGAGACGGAGCTCGGCAGCGGCCTGGTGCCGACCCTGACCAGCTGGGTGACGGGCTCGCGCACCACCTCGTCGGCGATGGCGCGGGGCTTCTGCCGGACCCCGTTGACGGTGCGCAGGCTGTAGGTGACCCTGCGTGCCCCGGGCCGGCCGGCGCGTTCGACGACCTCGGTTCCGGCGAACAGCTCGGCGTCGCGGACCTTCTCGGTCTTGAAGGGGATGCGCTCCTCGCGAACCTCGCGGGTGCCGGTGATCCGCAGCACGGTGACGGTCTGCCCGTCGCGCGGGAAGGCGGTGGGCGGTACGGAGGTGGTGTCCTGGCCCCGGAGGGTGATGCCCGCCTGGTCGAGTGCCTCCTGGACGGTGGCGGCGTTGGTGCGGATGGTCCGCTCGCGGCCGTCCGCCATGAAGGTGACGCTGCGCTCGGTACGGACGCTGAGGGCCATGCCCGCGCGCGGTACGGGGGCGGTGCGCGGGGCGGAGAGGTAGGCGCCCTCGGCGCGGATGCCGAACTGGCGCAGGGCGCCGTCGACGGTGCGGGCGGTGGTCCACACCTGGCGCTGCTGCCCGTCGAGGGTCAGGCGCAGGGGGCGGCCGTAGCGGACGACGATCTCCTCGCCGTCGTCGAGGGGTTCGCCGGGGGCGGGGGCGACGAGGTCGTGGGGGCCGACGTCGAGGCCTTCCGCGGCGAGGAGTTCCTCGACGTCGCCGGCGAAGGTGTGCAGCTCTCTGGGGACTCCGTCGACGGTCAGGCGTACCGATTTGTCGGTGGCGACGAACGCGGTCGTGCCGCCGGCGAGGAAGGCCACGACCAGGGCCTGCGGAACGATCCGCCGCCAGTTCCCGGTGGGGGCGGCGGGGCCGATGAGCACGGGCACCGCGGCCCGGCGGCGGCCGTGCCCCGTCCCGGCGGGCGCGGTGAGGGCCGGTTCGACGGGGCCGCGGCGTCGGCCGGTGCCGGCGGGGGGCTCCTCGACGGCGGTACGGCCGCGGGCGCGGCGGCCCGGGGCGGGGTCGGCGAGGGTGGGGGTCCGGGTCGCGGCGGGGGCGCGGCGGCGGCCCGTCCCCGGGGCGGCGGCCGGCTCGGATCGTGCCCCGTCCCGGCCGTCGGCGTCCGCGGCGCGCCGGCGGCGTCCGGCCCGCCGGTCCTCGGCGCGCGGAGCGGGCACGGGGGCGGGCGGGGGGACGGGCAGGGCGGGCTCCGTGTCCCAGGACGAGGGCCCTGGGTCGGCGGGCCGGGCCGGCCGGGCCGGGGGGGCGCCCCCGTACGCCCCGGGGACGGGAGCGCCCCGGCGGTGGCTGCCCTGCGTATCGCTCACGACGCTCGCTCCCCTGGTGGTCCGGCACCCGCTGGTTGGGGCACGGCACCCTAGCGGAGGAGACGTCACGGAACAAAGTCGTACGACTACCCTGCGTGCCGTCGGGGTGGGGGCGGTCAGTAGTCGAAGGCGCGGGCGGTGTTGGCCGCCAGGGCGGTGGCCATCGCGTCCTCGTCGATCCCGCGGACCGCGGCCATCGCGCGGACCGTCAGCGGAATGAGGTACGGCGCGTTGGGCCGTCCGCGGTACGGCGCGGGGGTCAGGTAGGGCGCGTCGGTCTCGACGAGGACCAGTTCCAGCGGGGCCACGGCCAGCGCCTCGCGCAGCGGCGCGGCGTTCTTGAAGGTGACGGTGCCGGCGAAGGACATGTAGTAGCCGGCGGCGGCGCACTCGCGGGCCATGTCGGCGTCCCCGGAGTAGCAGTGGAAGACGGTCCGCTCGGGGGCGCCCTCCTCGCGCAGGACGCGCAGCACGTCGGCGTGGGCGTCGCGGTCGTGGATGACGAGGGCCTTGCCCTGCCGCTTGGCGATCTCGATGTGGGCGCGGAAGGACCGCTCCTGCGCGGCCATGCCCTCCGGGCCGGTGCGGAAGTAGTCCAGGCCGGTCTCGCCGACCGCCTTGACGTGGCCGAGGGCGGCGAGCGCCTCGATCTCCGCGAGGGCCTCGTCGAGGGCGGCGTCACCGCCGCCGGTCCGCGCGCCCTGGCGGGACCAGCCTCCCCCAGCCCCAGGGGGCTGGGAGGTGCCCCCTGGGTCGCCGTGCACGATGCGCGGGGCTTCGTTGGGGTGCAGGGCGACGGCGGCGTGGACGTTGTCGTACCGGGCCGCGGTCGCGGCGGCCCACCGGGAGCCCTTCACGTCGCAGCCGACCTGGACCACGGTGGTCACGCCGACCGAGGCGGCCTTGGCGAGGCCCTCCTCGACGGTCCCCGACTGCATGTCCAGGTGGGTGTGCGAGTCCGCCACCGCCACCCGGAGGGGTTCGGGCAGCGGCGGCGGTGCGTCCTTGGAGGCGGAGGAAGGGCTCATGGGGCCGATCTTATGACCGGCGGAAGAACCCCATCAGCCGGGAGAGCGGGCCCCCGCGCTTCTCGGCCTCGCTGATGGCGACGGGTCCGGGGCCGTCGTGGGGTTCGGCGGCCCTGCGGGGCTTCGGGGGGCGGGGGACGTTCGCTCCGGCCGGTACCGGTCCGGCGATGCCGGGGGCGATGCGGTGGTGGTAGAGGTGGTCGATCATCCCGAGCACCGAGGAGACCTGGCCGGCCCGCATGATCCGTACGACGTGCCCGCCGCAGTTCAGGCAGGTCGGGTTGGACAGCGGGGAGGGCACCCGCTCTCCGTCGACCGTGTACATGATGAACGGCTCGCCGCGGCCGTCGACGTGGTGCTCGATCCGGTAGCCCTGCTCCCAGGCGTACCCGCAGCGCATGCACGCGAAGGAGTACGCCTCGTGCACGGTCTGCACGTCGGGGCTGGAGAAACGCGCGGGGGCCGCGGGCTGGACCGGTACCGGGGTGTCTGCGATCTCACTCATGCCAGCTCCTCTTGTTCCACTGGTGCCATGGCCAGTGGACGCCTCTTCGGGCGGGAGCGCATCAGGTCCTGTCCAGTGTTGGACGACCTTTGGGCGACTCATGCCCAAAGCGCCCGGCGCACGGTCTGAGCTTTGCCTTTCAGGTTAGCTCTTTACCGAGTTATGGCGCCTTTTGTGCCGCATTCTTTGCCGCCACGACGGCGTCGAAGACGTCGCGCTTGGGTACGCCGGCCTCGGCCGCGACCGCCGCGATGGCCTCCTTGCGGCGCTCCCCCGCTTCCTCGCGCACCCGGACCCGGCGCACCAGTTCCTCGTCGTCCACGTCACCGGGACCGGCCGCCGGGGCGCCCTCCACCACGATGGTGATCTCCCCGCGCACGCCCTCCGCGGCCCAGGCGGCGAGTTCGCCGAGCCCGCCGCGCCTGACCTCCTCGTAGGTCTTCGTCAGCTCGCGGCAGACCGCGGCCCGCCGCTCCGTGCCGAAGGCCTCGGCCATCGCGGCGAGGGTGTCGTCGAGTCGGTGCGGGGCCTCGAAGTAGACGAGCGTGCGCCGCTCGCCCTCGACCTCGCGCAGCCGTCCGAGGCGCTCGCCGGCCTTGCGCGGCAGGAAGCCCTCGAAGCAGAACCGGTCCACGGGCAGCCCGGACAGCGCGAGCGCGGTGAGCACGGCGGACGGGCCGGGGACCGCGGTGACCTTGATGTCCTTCTCGACGGCGGCGGCGACCAGCCGGTAGCCGGGGTCGGAGACGGACGGCATGCCCGCGTCGGTCACCAGCAGCACGCGCGCCCCGCCGACCAGCGCCTCGACCAGTTCCGGGGTGCGGGCCGACTCGTTGCCCTCGAAGTAGGACAGGACGCGCCCGGTGGTGTGCACGCCGAGCCCCTGGGTCAGCCGGCGCAGTCGCCGGGTGTCCTCGGCGGCGACGACGTCGGCCCGCTCCAGTTCCGCCGCCAGACGCGGCGGGGCGTCGGCGAGGTCGCCGATGGGGGTGCCGGCAAGGACGAGGACGCCTGCCGGGGAGGTGGGCTCGGTACCGCGGGGCTGGTCAGTTGTCACCCGCCCATCCTCTCAGTCCCACGGCTCGTCACCCCACGCCACTGGGGCGCACACGGATCTCTTCCCTACGATGTGCCGGTGACCAGTACCGCGACGCCGCCGCCCAGCCCCGCGGGGGCCCTGCCCTCCGAGGCCGCGGGCGGCGCAGAAGAGCCGACCACCTGGCTGCGCCGCCTGCGCGGCTTCGGCTACGCGCCGGCCGCCGGCGCGTCGCCCCGCGTGGACGTCCGCACCCGTCTGGTGCCCCCGTACACGAAGCCGTCCCGGCAGCTGTGGATGACCTTCGGGCTGCCACCGCAGGTGTGGGGGACCTGGCAGCGCATCCTGTCGTGGGTCGGTCCGCTGCTGGTGGCGCTGGTCGCGGGCGTGCTGCGGTTCGTGCACCTGGGCAGCCCGAAGGCGGTGATATTCGACGAGACGTACTACGCCAAGGACGCCTGGGCCACGATCAGGCAGGGCTACGAGGCGAACTGGCCCAAGGACATCGACAAGTCGATCCTCGCCAACCCGGACGGGGTCGGCCTGCCGGTCGACCCGGGCTACGTCGTGCACCCGCCGGTCGGCAAGTGGGTGATCGGGCTCGGCGAGTGGATGTTCGGCCTCACCCCCTTCGGCTGGCGGTTCATGACCGCCGTGCTCGGCACGCTGTCGGTGCTGATGCTGTGCCGGATCGGGCGGCGCCTGTTCCGCTCGACGTTCCTGGGCTGCCTGGCGGGCGCACTGCTGGCGGTGGACGGCCTGCACCTGGTGATGAGCCGCACGGCGCTGCTCGACCTGGTGCTGATGTTCTTCGTGCTCGCCGCGTTCGGGGCGCTGCTCATCGACCGGGACCGGGCCAGGGCCCGGCTCGCGGACGCGCTGCCGGTGGACGAGGAGGGCCGGACCCGGCCCGACGCGAAGATCGCGGAGACGCTGCGGCTGGGCTGGCGCCCGTACCGGATCCTGGCCGGTGTGTGCCTGGGGCTGGCGGCCGGCACGAAGTGGAACGGCTTCGTGATCCTGGCCTTCTTCGGCGTCCTCACCGTGCTGTGGGACGCGGCCGCCCGCCGCACCGCCGGCGCGGGTGCCCCGTACGCGGCGATGCTGCGCCGGGACGCGCTGCCCGCCTTCGTCTCCACGGTGCCGGTGGCGATCGTCACGTACGTGGCCTCCTGGTCGGGGTGGATCTTCAGCCCGGACAACGGCAAGGGCGGCTATCTGCGCGACTGGGCCGCCAAGCACGACCAGGGCAGCTCGCTGTCGTTCCTGCCGGAATGGGTGCGCAGCCTGTGGCACTACGAGACCGAGGTCTACAGCTTCCACGTCGGCCTGACCTCGGGGCACACCTACGAGTCCAACCCGTGGAGCTGGCTGGTGCTGGGCCGGCCCGTCTCGTACTTCTACGAGTCCCCGGAGCCCGGCACCGACGGCTGCCCGGCGACGGCGGCCGGCAAGTGCGCCCGGGAGGTCCTGGCGCTGGGCACGCCGCTGCTGTGGTGGGCGGGCTGCTTCGCGCTGCTGTACGTGCTGTGGCGGTGGTTCTTCCGCCGTGACTGGCGGGCGGGCGCGATCGCGTGCGCGCTGGGCGCGGGTCTGCTGCCCTGGTTCAACTACCAGGAGCGGACGATCTTCTACTTCTACGCGGTGGTCTTCGTCCCGTACCTGTGCCTGGCGGTGGCGATGATGATCGGCGCGCTGCTGGGGCCCGCGGGCTCGACGGAACGCCGCCGCGCCCTGGGCGCGATCGGCGCGGGCGTGCTGGTCCTGCTGATCGTGTGGAACTTCATCTACTTCTGGCCGATCTACACGGGCCAGACCCTCCCCATGGACTCCTGGCGCGGCCGCATGTGGCTGGACACCTGGGTCTAGCGGCGCGAACGAGGACCCCGGCACCGGATGGTGGCGGGGTCCTCGTGCGTTACGGGTGCGGCGTCAGCGGGAGGCTTCGCAGGCCGAGTCCGCCGCGTCCTTGCTCGCGCCGACCTCGGTGAGGCTGGAGACGCAGCTGGTCTGGTTGCCGATCGCGCCTTCGTAGCAGGCCTCCGCGGCGTCGTCCACGGCCTTCGGGGCGTGCTGGGCGACGTACTGCTCGCAGGCCTTCACGTCCGCCTGGGCGGACGGGGCGGCGACGACCGCGCCGCCGAGGGCGAGGGCCAGGCCGGCGAGGACGGTGGGGATACGAGCCGACGGACGCATGCGGATGCACCTGCTCTCTTGGTCGGTCACGCGATCCGCGGGTGCGCCGGACCACGGGCGGGGGCGGCGGCGCGGTGCGGGGACTCCGGGGCGGGCGACCGGCTCGACGCATCGGTCGCCCTCGCCCTTCCGACGCTAGAACACCGCCCCGGCGCCTGCACTTCGGCCGGCCGACCGGCCCGGCTCAAACGGGGGTGCTGTTGCCGAGGTCCATGAGGCGGACGAGTCCGAGGACCTCGGCTCCGTCGGTGATCCGGAAGGGCCTGGTGTCGTCGCCGTCGAAGCGGCCGTCCGCCGGCAGGCGCCGTACCTGGTCGGCGTCGAACCGCCGGTACGTGAGCTCCACGGGCGCACCCTGGGACCCGGACCGGCGGGAGGTCTGCCGGATATTCGTCCGGTAACCACCGCACACCGGTCGACTCCGCAGAGTAAGGTCGAAGCCAAGAGCCCTTTGAACGCGTTCAGGGGCTGTGTCACGGGGGAGGACCGGAGAATTGAACGGGGCAGCGAAGGGCGCCGTCATAGGCGGCGTGTTCCTGGCGATGGCCGGCGGCGCCGGGTACGGGGTGTACTGGCTGGTCGGCGACAGCGGCGCCGGACGGGAGTCGGACACCTCCGTCCAGTCCGCCAGGGGCAGCGGGCCGGTCAGCGAGAAGGAGGCGGCCCTGGCGGCCAAGGCGTTCCTGGCGGCCTGGGCGTCCGGGGACGAGCGGGAGGCGGCCGACCTGACCAACAACGCTGCGGCCGCACAGGCCGCGGTCGGGGAGTTCAGGACCAGGGCCTACGTGTCCAGGGCCGTGATCACCCCCGGCGAGGCGAACGGCACCACCGTTCCCTTCAATGTGGCGGCGGAGATCACCTACGAGGGCACGACCAAGCCCCTCGTCTACGACTCCCAGCTCACGGTGGTCCGTGGTCTGACCACCGGCAAGCCCCTCGTCGACTGGCAGCCCTCGGTGATCCACCCGCAGCTCCAGAAGGACGAGAAGCTGCGCGCCGGTGCCCCCGCGAACCCGCCGGTGAAGGCCGTGGACCGCAACGGCGAGGAGCTGACGGCCGAGAAGTTCCCCTCGCTGCGGCAGATCCTCGACGAGCTGCGCCAGAACTACGGCAGCAAGGCGGGCGGGAAGGCCGGGGCCGAGCTGTGGATCGAGCCGGCCGTGAAGGAGGCACCCAGGCGGACCCTGCTGACCCTCGTCGAGGGCGAGCCGAGCACCCTCAAGACCTACCTGGACGCGAAGGTGCAGGCGGCTGCCGAGCAGGCGGTCGCCCGGTTCCCGGAGGCGTCGGTGGTCGCCGTCAAGCCGAGCAACGGACACATCCTGGCCGTCGCCAACCACCGCAAGGACGGCTTCAACGCGGCCATGCAGGGCAACCGGGCGCCCGGCTCCACGATGAAGATCGTGACGGGCGCGATGCTGCTGGACCGCGGCCTGGTGGCGGCCGGCAAGCCCGCGGAGTGCCCGAAGGAGGTGTCCTGGGGCGGCCGTACCTTCCACAACCTGAAGAACTTCGAGCTGCCGGCCGGCACGAACTTCTCGACCTCCTTCGCCCGTTCCTGCAACACCGCCTTCATCAAGCAGATCAAGCCCGTCGACGACGACTCCGCGCTGCCGGAGGAGGCCACGGAGGTCTTCGGCATCGGCCTGGACTGGAAGACGGGCATCAGGTCCACCGACGGCAGGGTCCCGCCGGCCACGGGCGCGTCCGCGGCCGCCGCGTACATCGGACAGGGCCAGATCACGATGAACCCGCTGAACGTCGCCTCCATCACCGCGACCGCCCGCACCGGCGTGTTCCGCCAGCCGCTGCTGGTCTCGCCGGAGCTGGACGGCCGGACGATCGCCACGGCCCAGCGCCGGATGAAGCCCTCCGTGCAGCAGCAGCTCGTCTCCATGATGAGGCTGACGGCGACCAGCGGCACCGCACGCGAGGCCATGGCCCCGGTCCGCGGCTCGGACAAGGGCGCCAAGACCGGCTCGGCGGAGGTCGGCGGTGCCGGGGACAGCCCGGACAGCTGGTTCACCGGCTTCAGCGGCGACGTCGCCGCGGCCGCGATGGTCGAGGGCGGCGGACACGGCGGCGAAGCGGCCGGCCCGATCGTCGCCCAGGTACTGAACGCGGGCTGACGCCCGCCCCCGCGCCCCTCACGCTCCCCGCGCTCCCCGCGGCCCGCCGCGCTCCCGCGGGACGGCGCGCCCGCCCGGCCGACGGCCCCGGGCGGGGCGGCCCCCGGGCGAGGCGGGGCGAGGGCGCCGGGCGGGCCGGGGCGCGGGGGCCACCCTGGCCGACGTGCGCGAGCGGCCGGAGCAGTCGGCCCGTCCCTCAGCGGACTGACTTCAGGGCCCGCACCAGGGCCTGGGCCCGGGGGTCGGCGGTGACCGACTTGGCCAGGGCGTTGGTGACGTAGCCGAAGCCGATGCCGGCCTCCGGGTCCGCGAAGGCCAGGGAGCCGCCGCGGCCGGGGTGGCCGAAGGAGGCGGGCGAGAGCAGCGGCGAAGCCGGACCGTGCAGCATGTAACCGGCGCCGAACCGGGTGTTGACGACCAGGACCCGGTCGGGGCCCGCGGAGTGCTCGCGGGCGGCCAGCCCGGTGGTGGCCGGGGTGAAGACCCGCGCACCGTCCTCGACCACGCCGATGGTGGCCGCGTAGAAGCGTGCCAGGGCGCGGGCCGTGCCGATGCCGTTCGAGGCGGGGAGCTCCGCGGCCCGGTACGCGGGGGCGTTCTCGTCGGGCAGCGGGTCGATGGCGGCGAAGGCGCGGCGTGTGAGGGACGCGGGATCGGCGTAGGCCTCGGAAACGTTCCTGCGCGGCCTGGTCCTCAGCACCCCGGCGCTCTCCGGCGGCTCGACCGGGGCCACCCGGCCCACCCGGCCGGCCTCGGCCTCGGCGTCCGGCAGGCCGATCCAGAAGTCCACGCCGAGCGGCTCGGCGATCTCCTCCGCCAGGACGCGGCCCAGCGTGCGTCCGGTCACCCGGAGCACCAGCTCGGACAGCAGCCAGCTGTAGGTCTGGGCGTGGTAGCCGTGCCCGCTCCCCGGCTCCCAGAACGGGCGCTGCGCGGCGACCGCGCGGGGCCCGGTCACCCCGTCCGCGGCCTCGGCGGCGGTCAGTGGCCGGTCCAGGGCCGGGACGCCCGCGCGGTGCGCGAGCAGGTCC
Source organism: Streptomyces sp. NPDC090021 (assembly GCF_044748225.1). Lineage (NCBI taxonomy): Bacteria > Bacillati > Actinomycetota > Actinomycetes > Kitasatosporales > Streptomycetaceae > Streptomyces > Streptomyces sp. NPDC090021. The sequence goes on from NZ_JBIVFO010000008.1 coordinate 142,280, forward strand.
CGTACGAGGACCTTCTCCTTGCCGCCCGCCTTGAACTCCGGCCAGTACGCGCCGACCGGCGCGTCCAGGTCGAGGAGCCCGCGCTGGTGCAGGAGCAGCGGGACGGCGGCGGCCACGCCCTTGGTGGCGGAGCGGACGACCTGCGCGGTGTCCTCGGTCCACGGGGCCGTCCCGTCGGCGTCCCTGGTGCCGCCCCACAGGTCGACGACCTTGCGGCCGTCGCGGTAGACGGCGACGGCCGCGCCCCGGTCCCCGAGCGCCTCGAAGTTGCGTACGAAAGCGTCCCGGACGGGCTCGAAGCCCTCCGTCACCACACCCTGGATGTCCACGTGCGGTGCAACAAACGGGGACCGGTGCTTATGCCACCGATACCGACCGCGGGTCGAAGCCGAAGGGGAGCTCCAGCCGGTGGGCCCGCATCAGCCTCTCGTCGCACAGCAGGTCCTGCGTGCCGCCGTCCGCCGCGATGACGCCCTCGCTGAGGATCACCGAGCGCGGGCACAGCTCCAGGGCGTAGGGCAGGTCGTGCGTCACCATCAGCACGGTGACGTCCAGCGAACGCAGGATGTCGGCGAGTTCGCGGCGCGAGGCCGGGTCCAGGTTGGAGGAGGGTTCGTCCAGGACCAGGATCTCCGGCCGCATGGCCAGTACGGTCGCCACGGCCACCCGGCGGCGCTGCCCGAAGGAGAGGTGGTGCGGCGGGCGGTCGGCGAAGTCGGCCATGCCGACCTGGTCCAGGGCGGCCCGGACCCGCTCCTCCAGCTCGGCTCCCCGCATACCGGCCGCCGCCGGGCCGAAGGCGACGTCCTCGCGCACGGTCGGCATGAACAGCTGGTCGTCGGGGTCCTGGAAGACGATCCCGACCCGGCGCCGGATCTCGGCCAGGTTCCGCTTCTCCACCGGGAGGCCGGCCACGGCCACGGAGCCGACCCCGCCCGCGAGAATCCCGTTGAGGTGCAGCACGAGGGTGGTCTTGCCGGCGCCGTTGGGGCCGAGGAGCGCGACGCGCTCGCCGCGTCCGACGGTGAGGTCGACGCCGTACAGCGCCTGGTGGCCGTCCGGGTAGGCGTAGGCGAGGCCGGCGACTTCGAGCGAGGGGGCGGGGGGAGGAGTGCTGGTCACAGGGTCCATCCCATCAGACAGACGGCGAGGGCCGTCACCGGGAGCACGGCCGCGTACGCCCACTGGCCGCGCGTGGCCACGGCTTCGTCGATGACCGGCATGGAGCCGGCGTAGCCGCGGCTGACCATCGCCAGGTAGACCCGCTCGCCGCGTTCGTAGGAGCGGATGAACAGCGCACCGGCCGTCTTCGCCAGCACGCCCCAGTGCCGGATTCCGCTCGCCTCGAAGCCGCGTGAGCGGCGGGCGACGGACATCCGCCGCAGTTCGTCGCCGATCACGTCGCCGTAGCGGATCATGAAGGAGGCGATCTGCACGAGCAGGGGCGGCAGCCTGAGCCGCTGCAGGCCCAGCAGCAGGGCCCGCAGCTCGGTCGTCGAGGCGAGCAGGACGGACGCGGCCACGCCGAGGGTTCCCTTGGCGAGGACGTTCCAGGCGCCCCAGAGCCCCGAGACGCTGAGCGACATGCCGAGGACCTCGACCCGCTCACCCTCGGCCACGAAGGGCATGAGGACGGCGAAGGCGACGAAGGGGACCTCGATCAGCAGCCTGCGCAGCAGGAAGCCGGCCGGGATCCGGGCCACGGCCGCGACCCCGGCGAGGAGCAGTGCGTACAGGCCGAAGGCCCACACCGCCTCCCGCGGTGTGGACACGACGACCAGGACGAAGCCGAAGGTCGCGGCGAGCTTGCAGTGCGGGGGGAGGGCGTGGACCGGCGAGGTGCCCGGGCGGTAGAGCCTGTGGGCGTGGCCGGCACCCATGTCAGACGACCTGGGCGGAGGTGGCGGTCGGCTCGTCGGATGTGCGGCGGCGGGCGGCCCAGAAGATCCCGGTGCCGGCGACGACGGTGACGCCGACGCCGATGACCCCGGCGAGACCGCCGGAGAGGCGGGCGTCCTCGACGTCCTTGACGCCGTAGTCGGCGAGCGGGGAGCCGGCGGCGGCGTGCTCCTCGGCCTTCGCGTCGATGCCGTTGTCCGCGGCGACCTTCTCCAGGCCGTCGGGGTCGGCGGAGGCGTAGAAGGAGACGAACCCGGCCAGGACGAGGGCGGTGACCAGGCCGGTCGCCCACACCTTCTTCGTCGAGCCGCCGGCGGCGGCGGGCTGCGGGGCGGTCGCGGGCGCGTCGACGAGCGCGCCGTCGACGCGCAGCTTCAGCGGCGTGGCCAGGCCGCGGGCCCCGTGGACCAGGTCGGGCCGTACGGCGATCACGGCGCCGACGGTCGCGGCGGTGATGACGGCCTCGCCGATGCCGATGAGGACGTGGACGCCGACCATGGCGGTCAGGACCTTGCCGAGGGACACGTCGGTGGTGCCGCCGACGGCGTAGACGGCGGTGAAGGCGGCGGCCGAGGCGGGCACCGAGAGCAGGGCGGCCACGAAGCCGGCCGTGGTCACGGAGCGGCGGGTGGGCGGCAGGAGGCGGAGCAGTCCGCGGAAGAGCAGGTGCGCGGTGACGACGGTGACGACGCCCATGACGGTGATGTTCACGCCGAGGGCGGTGAGGCCGCCGTCGGCGAAGAGGATGCCCTGCATGAGCAGGACGACGGACACGCAGAGCACGCCGGTATAGGGGCCGACGAGTATCGCCGCGAGCGCGCCGCCCAGCAGGTGGCCGCTGGTGCCCGCGGCGACCGGGAAGTTCAGCATCTGCACGGCGAAGATGAAGGCGGCGACGAGTCCGGCGAGCGGGGCGGTCCGCTCGTCGAGTTCGCGGCGGGCGCCGCGGAGGCTGACGGCCACCGCCGCGGCCGCCGCCACCCCGGCGGCCACCGAGACGGGTGCGTTGATGAATCCGTCGGGCACATGCATGGAGTGGGCTCCGCTTCTTATACGGTCTTTAACCGTTCAAGAATAGTGCTTTGTTGCGAACGGTTGGCAAGAGCGGGCGCGTCACAAAAAGCCGCGCGCACTTTCGTCGGAATGTGCGAGGCTGGAGGACAAGCGGACGGATATGTCCCGATTCGAGGAGTCTGGTCGATGTCAGCCACCGCCGAGAATCTCCCAGCGACCGCGACCACGACCACGGCCACGGCCGTGGCCCCCGTCGAGGAGCGGGTCCGCGCCCGTGTGATCACGGACGACCCCCTCTACCGGGCCATCCCCGTTGCCCTGCGTTTCCTCCCGGCCGAGCCGCTGGCCGTGCGGATCGTCTTCCCGGCCGACCTGTCCCCCGAGGGCACCGACAACGAGTGGGTCTTCCCCCGGGCGTTGCTGGAGGCCGGTCTCCAGGCGCCGACCGGTACCGGGGACGTACGCGTCTGGCCCTGCGGCCGCGTCCAGGCGGTCGTCGAGTTCCACTCCCCCGAGGGCGTCGCGGTGGTCCAGTTCGACATCGCCGCGCTGCGCCGCTTCCTCCGGCGCAGCCACGCGGCCTCCGCCGCCACCCGATAGGCGCAAGCCGCCGTACGCGACGGGCCCGGCCCCGTACTCCCGGGTGACCGGGGGTACGGGGCCGGGCCGTGTGCGGCGCGCGGCGGTCAGGCGTTGACCAGTTCGCGGTCCTTGTCCGGGCCCTCGCCCTGCGGGGACCCGGCGGCGAGGTGCTTGCGCAGGCTCTCGCCCTCCACGTCCACGTTCGGCAGCATCCGGTCCAGCCACTTGGGCAGCCACCAGGCCTTGTGACCGAGCAGTGCGAGCACCGCCGGGACGATGGCCATGCGGACCACGAAGGCGTCGAAGAAGACCGCGACGGCCAGACCAAAACCGATCATCTTGACCATCTGCTCGCTGGCCCCGATGAAGCCCGCGAACACCGCGATCATGATGACGGCGGCGGCCACGACGACCCGCGCGCTGTACTGGAAGCCGGTCACGACCGCCTGGCCCGGGCGCTCGCCGTGGACGTACGCCTCCCGCATGCGGGTGACGAGGAAGACCTCGTAGTCCATGGCCAGGCCGAAGACCACGCCGACCATGAAGATCGGCATCATCGACATGATCGGACCGGTCTGCTCCACCCCGAAGACCGAGCCGAGCCAGCCCCACTGGAAGACCGCGACGACCGCGCCGAGGGCCGCGACGACCGACAGCAGGAAGCCGAGGGCCGCCTTGAGCGGGACCAGGATCGAGCGGAAGACGAGCATCAGCAGGAGGAAGGCGAGGCCGACGACGAGGGCCAGGTAGGGCAGCAGCGCGTCGTTCATCTTCTGCGAGAAGTCGATGTTCATCGCGGTGGCGCCGGTGACGAGGACGTCGTCGCCGCTGCCGTCGCGGATCTCGTGGACCAGTTCCTCGGTGTGCGTGGAGGACGGACGGTCCTTCGGGATCACGGTGATCACCGAGGTGTCACCGGCCTCGTTGGGGGTCGGCGGCATGACCGCGGCGACGCCCTCCAGGCCCTTGATCCGGTCGACGGTGGAGTCCGCGAGGGCCTTGTTCCCGTCGACGACCACCATCAGGGGGCCGTTGAAGCCCGGGCCGAAGCCCTCGGACAGCAGGTCGTAGGCCTGGCGCTGGGTGGTGGAGACCGGCTGGGCGCCGTCGTCCGGCAGGCCCATCTCCAGCTTGCTCGCCGGGACGGCGATGACGCCGAGGCCGATCACACCGGCCAGCAGCACCATGACGGGGCGGCGCAGGACGAAGCGGGCCCAGCGGGTGCCGCCGTTGGCCTTCTTCTCCGATGCCGGCTTGCCCTTGCCGAACAGCCTGCTCTTCTCGCCCGCGGGCAGGACCTTCCTGCCCGCGAAGCCGAGGAGGGCCGGGACCAGGGTGAGCGCGACCAGTACGGCGATGACCACGGTGCCCGCGGCCGCGACGCCCATCTTGGTCAGCATCGGGATGTTGACGACGGCCAGGCCCACGAGGGCGATGACCACGGTCAGACCGGCGAAGACGACGGCGGAGCCGGCGGTACCGGTGGCCCGGCCGGCGGCCTCGTCGCGGTCGCGGCCGTCGGCCAGCTCCGCGCGGTAGCGGGAGACGATGAACAGGGCGTAGTCGATGCCGACGGCGAGGCCGATCATCGTGGCGAGGGTGGCGGTGGTGTTGCCGAGGTCCAGCACGTTGGCGAGCGCGGTGATGGAGGAGACGCCGATGCCGACGCCGATGATCGCCGTCAGCAGCGGCAGACCCGCCGCGACCAGCGAGCCGAAGGTGATCACCAGGACGATCGCGGCGACGAGGATGCCGATGATCTCGCCGGAACCGGTCTCGGGGGCCACCATCAGCGCGTCACCGCCGATCTGGACGTTCAGGCCCGCCGCCTTGGCGCCCTCGCCGGACTCCTTCAGCGCGTCACGGGTGGCGTCCTTCAGCTCCATGCCGCTGACGGTGTACTTGGCGCTGATGTAGGTGGTGGAGCCGTCCTGGCTGACCGCCTGCACCTCGTACGGGTTGGTCACGGAGGCGACCTGCTCCGAGCCGGGACCGGTCTGCAGACCGCCCACGATCTTCTCGACCTCGGCCTTGGGGCCGGGGTCGGTGACCTTCGCACCCGCGGGGGCCTTGACGACGATGCGCGCGGTGGCGCCGTCGGCGGCCATGCCCGGGAACTTCTTGTCCAGCAGGTCGAAGGCCTTCTGGGCCTCCGTGCCGGGTATCGAGAACGATCCGGAGGTCGGGGCGGCCGCTGAGGCGGCGCCGAAACCGGCGGCGAACAGCAGCGCCACCCAGAGGAGGGCGACGAGCCCGCGGCGCCTGAAGGCGCCCCGGCCGAGTCGGTAGAGGAAGGTGGCCACGTCGGTGGTTCTCCCGTTCAGGTCGTGGGATGGATCCGGAGGGATCAGGGCGTGGGAAGCCGGCCCGACGACGAGAGCGGCGTGTCAGGAGCAGCGGGGCGGCACGGGGTGCCGGGTACCGGGGACGGGGAGGTTCAGACGCCGAGGGCGGGGAAGACCACGGCGTCGATGAAGTCACCGAGGAACGCCCGGTCCACCGGCCGGTCCTCGATCAGCGGGAGCGCGATGAACGCCCCGATGAGCATGTGCGGTACGAAGCCCAGGGCCGGGCACCCGGGGGCGATCTCGCCCCGGTCCACCGCGCGCTGCAGCATCACCTGCAGCCCGGTGATCTCCGGGTCGACCAACAGGTCCCGCAGCGCCTTGTGGAGCTCCGGGCTCTCGTGGACGGCATGGGCCAGACCCCGCATCAGCGCGGTGTCCTTGGCCATCTGCGCGTCGTCCGAGTGCTCCACCATGAGCGCGAAGTCCCCGCGCAGGCTGCCCGTGTCGATCTCACGCAGCGAGACGGGCTGCGTGCACCGCAGGGCCTTGGCGACCAGCTCCGGCTTGCTCCCCCACTGGCGGTAGAGGGTGGCCTTGCTGGACTTCGTACGGGCGGCGACCGCGTCCATGGTCAGCGCCTCGTAGCCGACGTCACGCAGGAGGTCGAGGACCGCCTCGTGCAGTTCGGCCTGCCGTTCGGGGGTGATCCGGCTGCGCCGGGCCGCCATCGCCTCGGTCATCTCCGTGCCTCCATCCGAACGAAACTGTTCCGTACGCTTAAGACGATACCCCTCCTCGCAGCGAAACGAAACCGTTCCGTTTCGCTTGAGGGGGTGGCGTGGATCACCAGTACGAGTTGCCGCACCCCCTCCGCGCGGAAAGCATTGGGGGGTGAGTCACGACGTCGCGTACCTCCGGTTCCCGCACCTGCACGACGACCTCCTGTGCTTCGCCACCGAGGACGACCTCTGGGTCGCCCCGCTGGTCCCCGACGGCCACACCCCGGGACGCGCCTGGCGGGTCACCGTCGACCGGACCCGGGTCGGCCACCCCCGCTTCTCCCCCGACGGCCGGCACATCGCCTTCACCACCTGGCGCAGCCTCGACCCCGAGATCCACCTGGCGCCCGTCGACGGCGGGCCCGCCCGGCAGCTGACCCACTGGGGCGCCACCGACACCCGCGTCTGCGGCTGGGACCCCGACGGCAACGTCCTCGCCGTCTCCTCGCACGAACAGCCGTTCTCCTACTTCTCCTGGGCCTACAAACTGCCCGCCGACGGCAGCCCCGGCGGGCGCCTGCCCTGGGGCCCCGTCTCCGACATCCAGGTCGCCGACATCGACGGCGAGCACCGCAGCCTGCTGCTCACCGGCAAACCGCCGCACGAGCCCGCCGCCTGGAAGCGCTACCGGGGCGGCGCCATGGGCCGGCTCTGGCTGCACGGACGCCAGCTCCTGGAAGGCCTCGAAGGACACCTGGACGCGGCGATGTTCGTGGGCGGCCGGATCGCCTTCCTCTCCGACCACGAGGGCATCGGCAACCTCTACTCCTGCCTGCCCGACGGCACCGACCTGCGCCGCCACACCGACCACGACGAGTTCTACGCCCGGCACGCCTCCAGCGACGGCTCCCGGGTCGTCTACCAGTGCGCCGGGGACCTCTGGCTCGTCGACTCCCTGGCCCCCGACGCCGCCCCGCGCAAGCTCCAGGTCCGCCTCGGCGGCCCGCGCGCGGGCCGGCGCACCTACCAGGTACCGGCCGCCAGCCACGTCGACTCCCTCTCGGTGGACGCCACCGGGCGGGCCAGCGCGGTCGTGGTGCGCGGCAGCCTGTACTGGCTGACCCACCGCGACGGACCGGCCCGGACCATCGCCGACACCCCGGGCGTGCGGGTGCGGCTGCCGGAGATGCTCGGCAGCGGCGGACAGGTCGCCTACGTCACCGACGCCGAGGGCGAGGACGCGATCGAGATCGCCTACCTGCCCCGGGCCTCGGGGGACCGGGAGCCGCGCCGACTGGCGTCGGGCGCACTGGGACGCGTGACCGAACTGCTCGCGGACCCCGAAGGGGAGCGCCTGGCCGTCGCCTCGAACGACGGCCGGCTGCTGCTCGTCGACGCGACGGAGGAGTCCGACGGCGAGGTCACCGAGCTGATCCGGTCCATCAACGGCCCCGTCACCGACCTGGCCTTCTCCCCCGACGGGGACTGGCTGACCTGGTCCCACCCGGGCATCGGGCGCTCGCTGCGGCAGATCAAGATGGTCCGCCTCTCCGGCCCCGGCGCACGCACCGTCGTCGACGTCACCAACGGCCGCTTCGCCGACGAGAATCCGGTCTTCACCCGGGACGGGCGCTACCTGGCCTTCCTGTCCTGGCGCGGTTTCGACCCGGTCTACGACGTGCACACCGGCGACCTCTCCTTCCCGCTGGGCTGCCGCCCGTACCTGGTGCCGCTGTCCTCCGCGACCCCCTCCCCCTTCGCGCTCTCGGCCGAGGGCAGGCCCGCGGCGGGCGGACTGGACCCGGGCGAGGGCGAATCGGAGAACTCGGGCGAGGGCGGCGCCGTGACCGTGGAGGTGGAGGGTCTGGAGAGCCGGGTCACCCCGTTCCCGGTGACCGCATCCAAGTACTCGGCCCTGTACCCGGTGCACGGCGGCGGGCTGGTCTGGCTGCGCTGGCCGATCTCGGGCGCGCTCGGCGAGACCTACGCCAACCCCAACGACATCAGCGGCAAGCCCACGCTGGAGCACTTCGACCTGACCAAGGCCCGCAAGAGCGAACTGGCCTCGGGGCTGGACTGGTTCGCGGTCAGCGGCGACGGCACCCGGCTCGTGGTCAACGACGACGGTGACCTGCGCGCGGTCCCCGCGACCGAGTCGGGCGACGGCGACTCGACGGTCTACCTGGACCTGCGGCGCATCCTGCACGAGGTGGACCCGGCGGCCGAGTGGCGCCAGGCCTTCGAGGAGGCCGGGCGGATCATCCGCGCCTACTTCTGGGAGCCGAACATGTGCGGCATCGACTGGGACGGCGTACTGCGCCAGTACCGTCCCCTGGTCGAACGGGTCGCCTCCCCCGACGAGTTCGCCGACCTGCTGCGCGAGGTGCTCGGCGAGCTCGGCACCTCGCACGCCTACGTCTCCCCCGCCCGCCGCAACGAGGGCCCCCCGCACTACCAGCGGGCCATCGGCCTGCTCGGCGCCAACCTGGTCCCCCGGGACGGGACATGGGTGGTGGCCAAGATCCTGCCCGGCGAGTCCTCCGACTCCAAGGCCCGCTCCCCGCTGGCCGGAACCGGCATCAGGGAGGGCGCGGTGCTCACCCACGTGGACGGCCGGCCCGTGGACCCGGTCGCCGGCCCCTACCCGCTGCTGGCGGGGGCGGGCGGCACCACCGTCGAGCTGACCTTCCGGCCGGAGGAGGGCTCGGCCCGCTCCCGCCGGGTCGCCGTCGTCCCGCTGATCGACGAACGGCCACTGCGCTACCAGGACTGGGTGTCCAAGCGGCGCCAGGTGGTCCGCGAGCTCAGCGGCGGCCGGTGCGGCTACCTCCACATCCCCGACATGGGCGGCTCGGGCTGGGCGCAGTTCAACCGGGACCTGCGCCTGGAGATGTCCCGGCCCGCGCTGATCGTGGACGTGCGCGGCAACGCGGGCGGCCACATCAGCGAGCTGGTGGTGGAGAAGCTCACCCGTTCCATCCTCGGCTGGGACCTGACGCGCGACGCCCAGCCCGTCAGCTACGCCTCCAACGCGCCCCGCGGCCCGATCGTGGCGCTGGCCGACGAGGCGACCTCCTCGGACGGCGACATGATCACGGCCGCCTTCAAACTGCTGGGACTGGGGCCGGTGGTGGGCCAGCGCACCTGGGGCGGGGTGGTCGGCATGACCGGCCGGCACACCCTCGGCGACGGCACGGTGATCACGGTGCCGATGAACGCCGCCTGGTTCCCGGAGTACGGCTGGTCGGTGGAGAACCACGGCGTGGAACCGGACTTCGAGATCCTGCGCACCCCGCTCGACTGGGCGGAGGGCCGGCACGCCGGGATGGACGACGCCGTCCACCTGGCGCTGGAACTGCTCGAACAGGACCCGGCCGCGATGCCGCCCGGCTACACGGACGTACCGGACCGGCGCCGTCCGAAGCTGCCGCCCAGGCCGTGACCGGCGGCCGGAAGGGGGCGCGGCCGCCGGTCACGGCCGCGCCCCCTGCGGGCCTCATGGGTGGCGGACGCAGCCCGCGCCCCGGTCAGTGGCTCCGGGTGCGTTCCTGCTCGTCCGCGGCGCCGCCCGCCCCGACCAGGCCCCGGGAGACACCGGCCAGCCGGGGCTCGAAGCGCTTCACGTCGCGCTGCCCGACGGTCGCGATGATCCCGGGCAGGTAGCCGCGCACCCCCTGCATCCCGCGCAGCCACCACTGCGCGTACACGTGCGGCGAGCGCCGCTCGATGCCCGCGACGATCCGGTCGACGGCGGGCCCCAGCGGGTAGGTACGGTTCGCCGGCCAGGGCAGCCGCTGCCGCAGCTCCCGCATGACCTCGTCCTGGTCGGCGCCGCGCACCATGTCCGTGTCCGTCCACGAGAGGTAGCCGACCCCGACGCCCACGCCCTTGTGGGCGACCTCGGCGCGCAGGCAGTGGGCGAAGGCCTCGACGCCGGACTTGGAGGCGCAGTAGGCGGTCATCATCGGCGCCGGGGTGATGGCGGCGAGCGAGGCGATCTGGAGGAAGTAGCCGCGGCTCTCCGTCAACGCGGGCAGGAAGGCCCGGGCGGTGACGGCCCCGCCGATCAGGTTCACCTCGATCACCCGGCGCCAGGCGTCGGGGTCGGAGTGGGCGAACGGCCCGCCCGCCGCGACCCCCGCGTTGGCGACGACGATGTCGACCTTCCCGAAGCGCTCCGCGACCTCCTGGGCGACGCGCGCCATGGCCTCGTGGTCGGTGACGTCGGCATACCAGTGCTCGCTGTCGGTGTGCAGGCGCTCGGAGACCTCCTTGAGGGCCTCCGGCTCCAGGCCGACGAGGGCGATCCGCGCGCCGCGGGCCGACAGCTTGCGGGCGAGCAGCTCGCCGACCCCGCGGGCGGCCCCGGTGACGACGGCGACCCGGCCTTCCAGACTCCTGCGAGCACTCACGGTGTCTTCTCCTTCTCGGTGGTGACGAGATGGCGCGCGATCAGCTCGCCCACAGCACGGGTGACGGCTTCGGGAGCCTCGACAGGGGTCATGTGCCCCACGCCGGTGAGCTCGGTGAGGCCCACGCAGTTCGGCAGCGCCTCGGCGAGCCCGCGGGCGTGGACGACCGGGGTGAGCCGGTCGGCGGTGCCGCCGAGCACGGCGGTGGGGACGGTCAGCCGCGCCACGTCCGCGTCCAGGTCCAGCCCGGCCAGCACCCGGGACCAGGCGTGCCGCACCCCGGTGGGGCAGGCGTGCACGATACGGGCGCACGCCTCGACCCGGTCGGGCGCGGAACCGGGGCCCATGGTGGCGTACTTGAGGATCTTCCGGGCGACGGGCGTGACCGGCCCGAGCGGGGCGCGCGATCCGAGGACCGCGCCGGTGACCCGGGTCCGGGCGCGCCCGGCGCGCCCCGGCAGCACGGTGGCCCGCTCGACCAGGGCGGAGCTGCCGGTGCTGCACAGCAGCGCGGCGGCGGCGTGCTCGGTGAACTCGGGCCGGGCGGCGGCCGCCATGATCGTCATGCCGCCCATGGAGTGCCCTGCGACGACCGCGCGCTCCCCCGGGGCGAGGGTGGCGCCGAGCACCGCCACGAGGTCGTCGGCGAGTGCGGTGGTGCTGTGCTCCCGGGCGGCGGGGCTGCGCCCGTGTCCGCGCTGGTCGTAGGCGACGACCCGGTGGCCGGCGGACAGGGCCCGGATCTGCGCGGCCCAGAACGCCGTGGAGCAGGTCCAGCCGTGGGCCAGCACCACGGCCGGCGCCCCCTCCTCCCCGTGCACCTCGACGTGCAGGCGGGACCCGTCGGCGGAGACGGCGACGAGTTCGCGCCGCGGGGCGGGCGGGGCGTAGGGGCCGGAGGTCACGTGCGCCGGGCGGCTCACGCGGCGCCCTCGGCGGCGTCGGCCCCGGCGGTCGCGGAGCCGGCCCCGCCGGCGTCCCCGGCGCGGGGCTCCGGGGGCAGTGCCCCGGGCGACGGCGCCGCGGCGGTGGCCGCCGCGACGACCGCCGGCAGCCGCTCGCGGTCCCGGGCGCGTACGACCTCGTACTCCCCCAGGTCGACGCTGCGCGTCTCGCGGCGGAACTCACCGGTCGTGCCCGGCCAGACCGTCGTGTTGCGGCCGTTCGCGTCCAGGTACCAGCTGGTGCAGCCGCCGGTGTTCCAGACCGTCCGCTCCATCCGGGCCTGCACCTGCCGGTTCCACCGGTTCACGGCGGAGGGGCGCGCGGCGAGCGCGACCTTCCCGCCCAGCATGCCCAGCTGCCGCAGGTAGTCGGCCATGTAGTTCAGCTGCGACTCGATCATGAGGATCATCGAGCTGTTCCCGAGACCGGTGTTCGGGCCGATGATCGTCATCCAGTTGGGGAAGCCGGCCGCGGTCGCACCGCGCAGCGACTGCATCCCGTCCTTCCACTGGTCGGCGAGGGTCCTGCCCTCCACGCCCACCACGCGGTCGGCGATCGGCAGGTCCGTGACGTGGAAGCCCGTACCGAAGACGATCGCGTCGACCTCGGTCTCGGTTCCGTCGGCCGCGACCAGGACCGAGCCCCGGATCTCCTTCAGTCCGGAGGCGACCAGGTCGACATTGGGCCGTGCCAGCGCCGGGTAGTACTCGCTGGAGAGCAGGATCCGCTTGCAGCCGATCCGGTAGGAGGGGGTCAGCTTGGCGCGCAGCTCCGGGTCCTTGATCGACCGGGCCATGTTGGCCTTCGCGAGCGCCTCGATCAGTCCGAGCTGGTTCGGCCGCTTGGTGAAGGCGCTGACCTGGAGTTCGCGGATGCCCCACAGCAGCCCCCGGCGGGCGGCGCGGGTGAAGGGCAGCTGCCGGTGCAGCCAGCGCTCCACCGCCGAGATCGCCCGGTCGGTGCGCGGCATCACCCACGGCGGGGTCCGCTGGAAGAGCGTCAGGCGCTCCACGTCGGGGGCGATGGCCGGCACGATCTGGATCGCGGAGGCCCCTGTACCGATCACGGCGACGCGCCGGCCGGCGAGGTCGTAGTCGTGGTCCCAGCGCGCGGAGTGGAAGACCTTGCCGGGGAACCCGGCGAGTCCCGGCACCTCCGGCAGCTTCGGCTCGGACAGCGGCCCGGTCGCCGAGACCACGACGTCGGCGGTCAGCTCGCCCCGGGAGGTCTCGATCTCCCAGCGCAGTTCGTCGGCGTCCCAGCGCATCATCAGGACCTCGGAGTCGAGCCGGATGTGCCGGCGCAGCCCGAAGGTGTCCGCCACGTGCTCCAGGTACTCCCGGATCGCGGGCTGTCCGGAGAAGGTCCTGGGCCAGTCCGGATTCGGTGCGAAGGAGAAGGAGTACAGGTGCGAGGGGACGTCGCACGCGCATCCGGGATAGCTGTTGTCCCGCCAGGTGCCGCCGACGGAGTCGGCCCGTTCCAGGACGACGAAGTCCGTGATCCCCTCGCGCCGCAGCCGTACGGCCGCCCCGAGCCCGCCGAACCCGGACCCGATCACCGCCACTCGTACGTGCTCGCGCCCCTCGCGCCCGCCCATGCCGCCCATGCCCGCCGCCTTCCGCTCATCCGCAGTTCCAGCCACGCAACGCCGCAACGCACCACACCATCGAAACACTGCCAGCAATCACTGGCACAATCGGGAGGGTAGAGCAGCCCAGTACTCATGGGTAGGGGGCGGACCCGGAAAGTTACTCCCGGTACGCCCCAGGGGCCGCTGTGGCGATCACGCCCGGCCCAGCGAGCCCGGCGTGATCGGCAGGACACCCCCTGGGCTCCCCTAGGCTGCATCTGTGGCGAAGGAAGAGACACAGGCGAAGCCGGGACGCGAGTACCGCACCGAGGAGCTGGCCGAGGCGGCCGGCATACCCGTGCGCACCCTGCGCTTCTACCGGGAGCGCAAACTGCTCCCGCCGCCCCGCCGCGAGGGCCGCATCGCCTGGTACGACGAGCACCACCTGGCCCGCCTGCGCACCATCGCCGCCCTGCTCGAACGCGGCCACACCCTCGGCGGCATCGCCGAGCTGACCGCCGCCTTCGAGAAGGGCCGCGACGTCGGCCAGCTGGGTGAGCTGCTCGGCATCGGCTGGTCCGAGGAGACCCCGGTCCGGCTCACCCCGGAGGAACTGGCCGACTACTTCGAGGGCGAGGTCACCCCCGAGAACCTGGCGGCCTCCCTCGACCTGGGCTACCTCGCCGTCGACGGCGACACGATCGTGCACGTCAGCCGCCGCCTGCTGGACGTCTCCTCCGCGCTGGTCCGCGAGGGGGTGCCGCTCGCCGAGGTCCTGGAGACGGGCCGCCGCGTCCGCGAGCACGCGGACGCGATGGCGCTGCTGTTCACCGAGCTGATCTCGCAGCACATCTCGCCCGACGCGCTCACGCGGCTGCGCCCGCTCGCCAAGAGCGTCGTCGAGGCCGAGCTGACGATGGCGATGGACCGCCTGTCGGCGTCCGCGCAGGGTCAGACGCCGAGCTCGTAGACGACGGTCACGGGCGCGTGGTCGGACCAGCGCTCGGGGTGCGTCTCGGCCCGCTCGACGAAGGCCTTCACGGCCTTCGCGGCCAGCCCCGGGGTCGCCACCTGCAGGTCGATCCGCCAGCCGGCGTCGTTGTCGAAGGCACGGCCGCGGTAGGACCACCAGGAGTACGGCCCCTCCGTGTCGGGGTGCAGCTCGCGCACCACGTCGGCGTAGCCGGCCTCGGCGTAGACCTTCCCCAGCCACTCACGCTCCTCGGGGAGGAACCCGGCGCTCTTGCGGTTGGTCTTCCAGTTCTTGAGGTCGGCCTCCCGGTGACAGATGTTCCAGTCACCGCAGACCACGACCTCACGCCCGTCGGCGGCGGCCTTCTCCTTCAGTACGGTCAGGTAGGCCAGGAACTCCCGCATGAACCGGTACTTCTCGTCCTGCTTCGCCGTACCCGCCTCGCCGGAGGGCAGGTAGAGGCTGGCCACGGTCACACCGGGCAGGTCGATCTCCAGGTACCGCCCGGAGGTGTCGAATTCCTCACTTCCGAAGCCGACCTGCACCCGCTCCGGCGCGCGCCGCGTGTAGAGCGCGACCCCGGCCCGGCCCTTCACGGCGGCCGGCGCGAAGACGGTGTGCCAGCCCTCGGGAGAGCGCACCTCCTCCGGGATCTGCCCCTCCTCGGCCCGTACCTCCTGCAGGCACACCACGTCGGCGTCGGATCCCGCGAGCCACGCCCCGAAGCCCTTCTTGGCGGCGGCCCGGATCCCATTCACATTCACGGAGGTCACAGTGAGCATCCCAGCACCATAGCGGGAGGGTTCCGTACGATGTCCGGATGTCTCATGGGATCGAGCTCCGCACCGTGCCGTACGACCACCCGGACGCGGTGAAACTCAACGACCAGGTCCAGCTCGAATACCAGGAGCGGTACCAGGGCGAGGGCGACGCGACCTTCCTGGACCCGGCGATGTTCGCGCCGCCGCAGGGGCTGTACATAGTGGCGTACGACACCTCCGGCGCCCCGGTGGCGACCGGCGGCTGGCGCAGCCAGGAACGCAACGACGAGGGCTACTCGGACGGCGACGCCGAACTCAAGCGGATGTACGTCGTCCCGGAGGCCCGCGGCCTGGGCCTGGCCCGCCGCATCCTGGCCACGCTGGAGACGGACGCCCGCGCGGCGGGCCGCCTGCGGATGGTCCTCGAAACGGGCGACCGGCAGCCGGAGGCGATCGCCCTCTACCTCTCCGAGGGCTACGCCCCGACTCCGAAGTTCGGCTTCTACCGCTTCCACGACTCCAGCCGCTGCATGGCCAAACCCCTCCGGCCCGCGAGCCCCTCCAGCCCCTCCAGCCCCGCCGCCGTCTGAGGCGCGGGGCCCGGGGCGGCGCCCCCGGCGACGGCGCGGCGGCCGCGCTACCGCGGGAGCCAGACGGCCCGATCCGTCCCCCACCGGGACGGCCCGGCGGCCCACTCCCCGAAGGGACTGGCGGCGTGCCGCAGCGCCCCGTACCCCGACCCGGTCTCCCGCAGCCACGGCTCCGAAGTGGAGTCAGGACGGGCAGGCTCGGCAGCGTGTTCATTCACTCGGGGCCGGGCGTGACAGGCGCTCACCCTTCGGTGCTCAGTCGACGCCGCTGAGATAGACCCGGCTGGTGCGGTCGTCGACCTGCGCCACCGCCACCTTCAGCCAGTTGAGGTTGTCCTCGCACGGCGCGCATACCTGACCTTCGCGGACCGCCGCCAGTAGATCGGGCTCCGGCAACCCGAGGTGCGAGAACGGCGTCGACCGGTTCGTGTTGCGGGCGAGTGGCTGTTCGCGCAGGCTGAGCGGTTGCTCCGGCTTCAGCTGTGCGACGAACTCGTCCACCTCGTCCGTGGGGAGGACGAACGCCATGATCAGGCCGTCGTCCTGCAGCCCCGCCAAGTGCGCCGCCTTCGCCTCGGTTGCCGCGGCAGGCAACCGCACATGCAACGTCTTGGCTACCGACTCCACGGTGGCCCCGTCCACCCAGTGCGACACTTGCCCCGATGAGCGGTCTGCCGCCCGGGGCCCGTTCCCCGTCGTCCCCGAGCAGCCGGCCACCAGCCCCGTGAGCATGGCCACCCCGCCGACCAGCGCCGGACGCCACCTGCTTCGGGGCTCCAAGCTCATCGGGCGTCCCCGTTACGGCCAATGTCGGTACGTGTGCCGTCCCGTCCCGGTTCCTTCGGAACGGGCCAGGCGGCGCCCGAACTCATGTCGTACTGCAGCACCGAACTGCTCCCCCTCATATCGAATTCCCTGGCCTGTCCCGTCGTGTGCATTCGGGCCATGTCGGCGTCGGTCACCGTGGTCGGACCGATAGGCGTGGCCTTCCCGGGGTCCCAGTTGTACCGGTCCCACACATTGACCTGATAGTCGATGCCGACCTGCGGCTTGCCATCCGGGCCCGGCACCGCCGTCACCACACCTGTCGTGTTGGTCATGGCGCTGCCCACGGCCAAGTACCAGTTCGCTGTGCCGTCCGGCCCCTTGTCGTGGGTGTAACCCTGCCCCGCCGTCTCCACGGGGATCGCGACGGGCTTGCCGCCCGACTGCGCGAAGGCGTCCAGCGCCTGGCGGCGCCATTCGTCCTCCTGCTTGGCGCGCGTCACCGCCGACACGTCACGCAGGACCGTGTCGCCCTCGTCGCTCAGCATCCTGTCGACATCGAGGTCGAGTGCTCTTCACCTGGGCACAGACCACGGCACCACGGCCGACGGGGATCTCGCATGCCGGACAGCCGCCCGAGGCTCCGCCCGAGTTCGGACACCACCTCGAACACGCTCCACAAACGCCGAGATCCCGCCCCGCCTTGCGGCGGAACGGGATCTCGTGAAGATTCCTGAGAGCTACTCAAGAACTGTCGTCTGTGTGGTGTTCACGAGTAGCCCTGACCAGCCGAAGCAGGCCGCCTTGAAGATCGCTTCCCAGCGCCGAGGTGATTGTTTCCCAGCTACCGCTCAACAGCGCGAGCTGCCAGCGGGCGCGGAGCCCGAGACCCCTCGGCGCTTCCGCGTCGACAGCCCACCATTCGCCGCTCCTCAGTCGACGCCGCTCAGGTACACGCGGCTGCTGTCGTCATCGACCCGTGCCACGGAGACCTCCAGTGCGTTCAGGTCACCCTTGCAGGGTGCGCACACCACCCCTTCGCGGACGCCGGCAAGCGAGTCCGGCTCCGGCAAACCCAGGTGTGAGAATGGCGTCGTCGTCTTCCCCTCCCCCACGAATGGCTGTTCCCGTAGACGCAGAGGCCGCTCCGGCTTCAGCTGTGTAAGGAACCCGTCCACCGCGTCAGTGGGCAGTACGAAGGACAAAATCAGGCCGTCGTCCTGGAAGCCCTTCTGGTAGGCAGCCTTGGCCTCGGTCGCTGTCGAGGGCATCTGCACCTGCAACGTCCTGGCGACCGACTCCACGGTGACCCCGTCCATCCAGTACGGCACCTGCCGCCCCGGTGAGGGGCTCACGTTCCGACCGCCCTGTTCGGCCGCCGACCCCATGCATCCAGCCATCAGACCAGCGAGCAATACCACCCCGGCGACGGTCAGCGGGCGACGAGTCCGTACTTGCGTCGAGCTCACCGGGCGTCCCCGTTACGGCCGATGTCCGTACGAGTCCCGTCACGGCCGGGTTCCTGGGGGGCGGGCCAGCTACCGCCCGAGCCCAGATCATGCTGCTGCACCGAACTGCTGCCCCTCATATCGAACTCCCTCGCAAGCCCCGTGGTGTGCATCCGGGCCATGTCGGCGTCGGTCACCGTGGTCGGGCCGATGGGGGTGGCCTTGCCCGGGTCCCAGTTGTACCGGTCCCACACGTTCACTTGGTAGTCGATGTTTACCTGTGGCTTGCCATCCGGGCCGGGCACGGCTGTCACTACACCCGTCGTGTTCGACATCGCGCTGCCCACGGCCAGGTACCAGTTGCGGTCCTCGTGGGTATAGGACTGGCCCAAGGACTCCACCGGTATGGCGACGGGCTTGCCGCCCGACTTCTCAAAGGCTTCCAGCGCCTGGCGGCGCCACTCATCCTGCTCGGCGGCGCGCGCCTTCGCCACCACATCTCGCAGCTCTCCGTCATCGGTCAGCATCCGGTCGACATCAAGGTCGACGGTGGCGCCGGTGCCGCGCAGATAGTGGTCCATGTGCCTGGCTGCGTCGGTCATACCGATGAAGTCACCACTGTTCGAGATCCCGTTGGCCTGGAACTCCTCCCAGTAGTCCCCGAAGCCCGGGGAATCGACGTCGTACGGTCCGGCCCCGTCGTCAGCGGCCACCCGCTTGACCGAAGGGGCCAACAGGCCTGCCCCCAAGAGCTCGTCCTTGTGCTGCGTCCACAGCTGTGCCCGGGCCTCGGGACTCAGGGACTGCCACAGCCGCCGCAGCTCCGCCCTCTGCTTGTCGTTGGCGTCTTCTCCCAGATGGGCGAGTTTCAGGGCGCGGGGCAGCATGTCCTGGTCGAGCGACGTGTACGACGCGTGGCCGGCGTTGGTCGGATCACCGCCGTGGCTCGCGCGCAGCGCCCGTACGGCAGCTGCGTCCACCTCGGTGGCGTGGCTCACGATCCCGGTCAGTGTGTCGGCGTACCACTGCATCATGTCGCGTTTTCTCTGGCCGGGCCCGTCCACCTCGCAGACGAGGGCGTCCGCGATCACTACGCTTCCGTCCTTGCGTCCGGTGACGCTGAAGCCCGCTTCCTTGGCGTCGGCAGTCACACTCCTGGCCTGCTGCTGGATGCGCTTCAGCTCGGTGTGCGCGTCATCGAGGACACTGAAGATGCTCTGCGCCTCCGCGTGGAGGTCCGCGAACTCCTTCACCGTCTTGCCGACGAAGTCCCGGGTCACACCGGCGTTGACGCCCTCCCACCGTGCCTTGTCAGCCTTCGCCTTCATACCGTCGCGAGCCTCGCCGCCGAGCCGCTGCATCTCCCCGGCCACGCGCTTCCAGTCGGCGACCGCCGTCTCCAGTTTGCCGAGGTCGACTTCCATGAGCTCGGAGTAGTCCATGCAGTGCTCCTCCCCTACTTGAAGTACTCGGTCAGGCGGGAAACGGGCACGGCCGAGCCGTCCCGGTTCCGGAGAGACGCGGCGATCGCGGCGTCGTTCTCGGCGTGTGCCTTCTTCGAGTAGTCCAGGTGGTTCGATATGTGCGCACAGGCCTGAAGGACACTCTTGACCTGCGAGGTCCATACGGACACCGTCGTCTGCAGCTCACCCCCGAGGGCGAAGTTGCTGCCCGTCAGGGCTGCTGCTGCCTGCATCGTGGAGCCCGCCCCCTCCTTGTTGGCGCCGACGTCGGCGATGTCAGCCTCCTTCTGCAACTGGCCGTGCAGCATGAAGGCCTCATGACCGACACCGCCGAGGTCGTCCTGGTTCACGACGAGGTCGTCCTGTCCGCCGCCTCCTGGGCCGCCCGGCAGTTGGTTGAGTCGCATCGAGGCCTGCCGCCCGGCGGTCACGTCCGCCTTCGCGCTGTCCCATTCATCCCATGCCATCACGCCATTGGACCATGCCCCTATGGCAGACCGATCGACAGACAGGAAAGGGGAGTTGGTGCAGGCCCAGGGGCGCGCCGTGGCCATCCGGCGGCGCAGGAGCAGACTTTCAAGGCTCAAGCGGGTTTCAGCAGCTTGGTCCGAAGGCTGGTGCTGCGATCGGGAGGTATCACTGCGAGGTGCCGAGCACTCGATCGCGGAATTGCTGGAAGGCGTGCCACCGGAGCCGCGGATGTGGAGCCTGATCGAGTCCACTGGGTCTTCCCGGAACGCTCCACGTACCCGGACCACCCCGAAACCTCAGGCCGCCGACCGCCAGGCAACCGCTCCCGGCACCGAACCCGTTCGGACACCGTCTTGAACAGTCCCAGGAAACGCCGAGATCCCGCCCAGCCTCTCGGCTGGACGGGATCTCGTGACGATTCTTGAGAGCTACTCAAGAACTGTCGTCTGTGGACCTGTGGGGATTTGAACCCCAGACCCCCTCGATGCGAACGAGGTGCGCTACCAGACTGCGCCACAGGCCCTTGCGACGTGTGAAACATTAGCACCCCTGCGCCGGTGCTCCAAAACGCGTATCCGCGCCGGTCCGCGCAGGTCACCGATCACTCGTTCGCGGCGCGCGGGCGGTCCTCGTTCTCGTACTGGTCGAACAGCGGGGTGCGGCCGCGGCCCTGACCGCGGGGGCGGGGGTCCTCCTCGGCCGGGGCCGGGGCGGGGGCGGGGACGGCGGGCTGGGCGCGCAGCCGGGGTTCCGTCGGCTCGGCCGTGCTGGAGCGGGTCGCGCTCCAGGCGTCCGGGGTCACGGGGCCCGTGGCCCGGGGGGCGACCGGGGCCGTCACGTACGTCGGCAGCGGGACCGGGACCGGCTCCCAGCTGTCACCGCGGGCGGGGCCTCGTTCCCGTTCGCGCTGCTGGTCCACCCACTCGGCGTGGTCGGTCTGCTCGACCAGCGCGCGCCGTCCGGCCTCCTGGGGGGAGACCGGTGGAGCAGGGTCCGGTTCGCCGGCCGCCGGTGCGCCCTCCTCGGGGTGGCGGCGGCGCGGGCGGTCCTCGCGCAGTCGGCGCGCGGCCGCCTCGGCCCGCCGCCGGTCCATGGTGAACTCGTAGCGCCGCCGCTCCTGGACCCGCAGGTGGGCGATGTACGTGCTCAGCAGGACCGCGGGGACGGCGGGGGCCCACAGGTAGTGCAGGCCGCCCACGGCCGCGACGACGGCGCCTGCGGTGAAGACCAGGAAGAGGAGTGCGGTGGTGCGCCGACGGCGCGCGAGGACCTGGAGGCGTTGCTCGCGCCGGGCCCGCTCCGCTCGCTGCTCGCGCTCGGCGGCCGCCGCGCGCGGCTCCGCCCTGGTCGGGGACACGCCGAGGGCCCGGGCGTCGGCGTCGACGGAATTCACCGTCTCCGTCGCGGCGTCCGGGTCCGCGTGGGGCTGGGGCTCCGCCTCCTCGTCACCGCGTTCACGCAGCCCCTTGGCGTAACGGCGCTCCATTCCCGCCCGGCCGGAAAGCAGCCGAATGGCGGTGGAGAAGCGTTCCGTCGGACGGGCTTCGTTCAGCTCGTCCTGCCTCCGGAGCCACATGGGCACCAAGTAGGCGGCCCAGGCCCCGACAATGACTGCGTAGATGAGGCCGCTGCTGCTCACACCTCACACCGTAGAGGGACGCGGGCGAGGGGATCGGCCAATTGGGCCGGTGTGTCGCGCGATCTCGCTGATATCACGGACTTTTTTTGTGATTCTTCGGATCAGGTTATGGGCGAATCGGTTACCCCGGGCATCAATTCGAACGTATATTCGTTTATTGCCGAGGGTCGGGACCCGCCGGGCAATCCCTATTTCGGCGGGGACGGCGAGTGGCGCGAGCGGTGCCAGCGGTTCAGCAGCCCCTCCGGCACCTCCTCCGCCGTGATCGCGTAGACGAGGTGGTCGCGCCAGGCGCCGTCGATGTGGAGGTAGCGGGGACGCAGTCCCTCCTCGCGCAGGCCGAGCTTCTCCACGACCCGCCGGCTGGGACCGTTCTCGGGCCGGATGCACACCTCGATCCGGTGCAGCCCGACCTTCCGGAAGCAGTGGTCGACCGCCATCGCGACCGCCGTCGGCATGACGCCGCGGCCGGCCACGTCGCGGTCCACCCAGTAGCCGACGTGGCCCGCGCACATCGAGCCCCAGGTGATGCCGGCGACCGTCAGCTGGCCCACCAGACGGCCCTGGTACTCGATGACGAAGGGCAGCATCCGGCCCGCGTTCGCCTCCGCCCGCAGGTGACGGACCATCTGGCGGTACGTGGGCCGCTGGATCACCGGCCCCCACGGCGCGGGCGGCGGGATCGTGGCCTCCCACGGCCGCAGCCAGTCGCGGTTGCGCCGGTTGACCTCGCGCCAGTCCTTCTGGTCGCGCAGTTTTATCGGCCGGAGCGTGACATCACCGTCGGTCAGGACCACCGGCCAGGTGGGGCCGTTCAGCTCGCGCTCCCCGAGGGTCCCGCCGGTCTGGGGTGGTCGCCGCCGCGGATCTGGTCCACCGCGTGCGGCAGGATGCGGGACAGGACCGCGAGGCCGTCGCGCACACCGCCCGTGGAACCGGGCAGGTTGACGATCAGCGTGCGCCCGGCGACGCCCGCCAGGCCGCGGGACAGGGCCGCGGTCGGCACCTTGGCGAGGCCCTCGGCGCGGATGGCCTGCGGGATGCCGGGGATCTCGTAGTCCAGCACCCGCGCGGTGGCGTCCGGGGTGCGGTCGGTCGGCGAGATGCCCGTACCGCCGGTGGTCAGGACGACGTCGTAGGCGGCGGCCACGCCCTCGCGCAGCGCCTGCTCGACGGGGTCGCCGTCCGGGACCACCCGGGGGCCGTCCACCGTGAAGCCGAGCTTCTCCAGCGCCTCGGCCAGCAGCGGGCCGCCCTTGTCCGCGTACACGCCCTGCGAGGCCCGGTTGGACGCCGTGACGACGAGCGCCCTGCCGAGGGACCCGGCCGGGGCCGCACCGGACTCCGGCGCCGCCGCCTCGTGGTGGCTGTGCACCTCCCCGCCGCGCGGGGCGTTCACGAGCGCGCCCAGTCGCCGGACTTGCCGCCCGTCTTCTCCTCCACCCGGACGTCGGTGATGACGGCGCCCTTGTCGACCGCCTTCACCATGTCGATCACGGTGAGGCCGGCGACCGCGACGGCCGTCAGCGCCTCCATCTCGACGCCCGTGCGGTCGGTCGTCTTCACGGTGGCGAGGATCTCCACGGCGTCGTCGGCGACCGACAGGTCGACCTTCACGCCCGAGACGGCCAGCGGGTGGCACAGCGGGATCAGGTCCGGGGTCTTCTTCGCCCCCATGATCCCGGCGATGCGCGCGGTGGCGAGGGCGTCGCCCTTGGGCACTCCCTCGCCGCGCAGCAGCTCGATCACCCGGGGGGAGACGAGTACTCGTCCACTGGCGCGGGCCGTCCGGGTGGTGACGTCCTTCGCGGAGACGTCGACCATCCGGGCCGCACCGGCCTCGTCGATGTGGGTGAGCCTGCTCTCGGTACTCATTGCTGTGCCGCTCCGCTCTGGGCCCCCGGGGGCCTGTGTGGTGCGACACACGCTACCCGCACAGGCCGCCGGAGGGGCGCGCCGGGGGAACGGGCCCCGGCGCGCGGAAACGGAGGACGCGGATCGGCCGGGACGGCGCGGATCGGCCGGGACGGCGCGGCTCAGCCGAGCAGGACCACTTCCAGCTCGGTACCGGGCTCCACCGAGGTGACGTCCTCCGGGACGACCATCAGCGAGTCGGCGTGCGCCAGTGCGGCGATCAGGTGGGAGCCCGATCCGCCGACCGCACTGACCGTGCCGCTCTCCGCGTCGTAGGCGCCGCGCAGGAACTGGCGGCGTCCGGCCGGGGAACCGAGTGCCTTGTCGGCCTTCAGCACGGCCCGCACGCTCGGCCGCCGGACCTCGGACTCCGGCAGTCCCATGAGGGCGCGGATCGCGGGGCGTACGAACAGCTCGAAGGAGACGTACGAGGAGACCGGGTTGCCGGGGAGCGCCAGCAGCGGGGTGTGGTCGGGGCCGATGGTGCCGAAGCCCTGCGGCTTGCCGGGCTGCATGGCGAGCTTGCGGAAGTCGATCCGGGTCGCGTCCACGTCCACGGCGTCCTCGTCCGAGTCGGCGGAACCGGACGACGGGAGGGGGCCGACGGAGGAGAGCGCCTCCTTGACCACGTCGTAGGCGCCGACGCTGACCCCGCCCGTGGTCACCAGCAGGTCGGCCCGGATCAGCTGGTCCTCGATGGTGGAGCGCAGCGTGTCGGCGTCGTCCGCGACGGCCCCGACCCGGTAGGCGATGGCGCCCGCGTCCCGGGCGGCCGCGGCCAGCGCGAAGCTGTTGGAGTCGTAGATCGTGCCGGCGGTGAGCGGCTCGCCGGGCTGGACCAGCTCGCTGCCGGTGGACAGGACCACCACGCGCGGACGCGGGCGCACCCGTACGGTGCCTCGCCCGATGGCGGCCAGCAGGGCGATCTGCGGCGGGCCGAGGACCGTGCCGGCCGCGAGGGCGAGGTCGCCGGCCTGGACGTCGCTGCCGCGGGCGCGGACGTGCGCCCGTGCCCCGGCCGCGCGGTGCACGCGTACCTCGCCGCCCGAGTGCTCCGGGGCGGCGCTGGCCGGGGTCATCCCGGCGGCGGCGCCGCCCCCGGTCCCGCCGTCGGTCCACTCCACCGGTACGACGGCTTCCGCACCGGGCGGCAGCGGGGCCCCGGTCATGATCCGGGCGGCCTCGCCGGGGCCCACGGTGGGCAGCTCACCGCTGCCCGCCGCGACGTCCCCGACGACCGTCAGCACCGCGGGGAACTCCTCGCTCGCACCCTGGACGTCGGCCGTGCGGACGGCATAGCCGTCCATGGAGCTGTTGTCGAAGGGCGGGAGGGCGACGGGCACGGTGACGTCCTCGACGAGGACACAGCCCTGGGCGTCCAGCAGCTGGAGCTCGATCGGCTCCAGCGGCCGGACGGCCCCGAGGACGTCCGCGAGGTGCTCGTCCACGGACCACAGACGGTGGCCTGCGTCCTGCGGTGCGGAACTGCTCAAGGTCCTACATCTCCTCCGTGACGTAACGGTGAAGCCAGGTGCGGAACTCGGGGCCCAGGTCCTCGCGCTCGCACGCGAGGCGGACGATGGCCCGCAGGTAGTCGCCGCGGTCCCCGGTGTCGTAACGACGGCCCCGGAAGACCACGCCGTGCACCGGACCGCCCACGGTCTCGTCGGCGGCCAGCTTCTGCAGGGCGTCGGTGAGCTGGATCTCCCCACCGCGGCCCGGCTCGGTCTCCCGCAGTATGTCGAAGATCGCGGGGTTGAGGACGTAACGTCCGATGACCGCGTAGTTGCTGGGGGCGTCCTGGGGCTCCGGCTTCTCGACGAGGCCGGTGACGCGTACGACGTCCTTCTCGCCGGTGGTCTCGACGGCGGCGCAGCCGTAGAGGTGGACGTTGGCCGGGTCGACCTCCATGAGGGCGATGACGGTGCCGCCGGTGCGGGCGTGGACGTCGGCCATCTGACGCAGCAGCGGGTCGCGCGGGTCGATGAGGTCGTCGCCGAGGAGGACGGCGAAGGGCTCGCGGCCGACGTGCGGCTCGGCGCACAGCACGGCGTGGCCCAGGCCCCGCGGGTCGCCCTGGCGGACGTAGTGCATGGTCGCGAGGTCGCTGGATTCCTGGACCTTCTTCAGCCGGTCGTCGTCGCCCTTGGCGATGAGGGCGGACTCCAGCTCGTAGTTGCGGTCGAAGTGGTCTTCCAGGGCACGCTTGTTACGCCCAGTGATCATGAGGACGTCGTCGAGTCCGGCCGCGACGGCCTCCTCGACCACGTACTGGATGGCCGGCTTGTCCACAACCGGGAGCATTTCCTTCGGGGTCGCCTTGGTCGCCGGAAGGAAGCGGGTACCGAGGCCAGCGGCCGGAATGACGGCCTTCTTGATCACGGGGTGCAACATAGTCATGGCCAGAACGATAGTGGGTCCTGCCGATCAACCGACGAGATCGCGGTTGGTAGGTCCACATATGCCCTGATTCGAAGGAAATTTGATTCTCGTGGCAGAGAACCCGCCGACCGCGTCCGCCAAGTCCGAGCTTCGCCGGGAACTCCTCGCGGCCCGCCGCGCCTTGTCCCCCGACGCCCGTGCCGCGGCGGCCGCGGCGCTCGCCGTGACCGCCCTCGAACTTCCCGAACTGGCCGGTGCGCGCACGGTGGCGGCGTACGTCTCCGTCGGCGGCGAGCCGGGCACCCGCGCCCTCCTCGACGCCCTGCGCACGGCCGGCAAGCGGGTGCTGCTGCCCCTCCTGCTGCCCGACAACGACCTCGACTGGGCGGCGTACGAGGGCTCCGGCAGCCTCACCGAGGCCGCCCACCCGGGGAAGATGCGGCTGCTGGAGCCGTCCGGCCCGGCGCTCGGGCCTGACGCGGTGACGGAGGCCGACGCGGTGCTGCTGCCCGGACTCGCGGTGGACGGGCGCGGTATGCGGCTCGGTCGCGGCGGGGGCAGTTACGACCGGGTGCTGCAGCGGTTGGAGCGGGCCGGGGCGCATCCGGCGCTGGTCGTGCTCCTCTACGACGACGAGGTGGTCGCGCGGGTCCCGGAGGAACCGCACGACCACCCCGTGCGGGCGGTGGCCACCCCGTCAGGGGTGCGCCGCTTCAGCTCATGAGCCGCCGGCCGGCTTGAGGGTCAGGGTGTCGACCGTGGCCTTCGCGACGGCGTCCTTGCCGAAGGGCCACTCCAGCAGCTCGCCCTTGGCCCACATCTGCGTCTGGTCCGTGTAGTGCGCGTTGTACGCGTGGCCGGAGGCGCCGGTGAGGTTGATCCAGCGGGACTTGTCGAGGTCGTTGAGGTTGACGACCATCCGCATGGACGGCACCCAGGTGACCCCGTAGCCGCTGGAGGCGTTCCAGCCGGTGGCGTTGACGGTCGCCTCGCCGCCGCCCACGTTCCACGGGCCGCGGTTGAGGAGCCACTGCATGAAGCCGGGGCCCTCGGTGCCGATCGTCTGGTTCTTCAGGTTCAGCTGGTGCAGGCGGCCCCAGCTCCAGGTGGACTGGTCCTTGCCGAGCTTGGCGGTCAGCTCCCAGCGGGCGTCCGCCATGGCCCGGGCGAACAGCTCGTCACGGGTGGTGGTGGCCGGCTTGTTCAGGCCCTTGGCGGGCGCGCTCCACCACGGCGACTTCTCGTCCTTCACCAGGCGGCGGACCACCTCGAACCAGCGGTCGCCGCCGTCGGGCTGCGCCGAGTCCGCGTCGCGGGTGCCGCATTCGCGGACCGTCTTGGACAGGTCGTCGGCCGGGCCGGTGCCGTTGCCGAGGACGTTCATGCAGCTGCCCTCGATCCGCAGCTCCTTGGGCATCTTGTCGCCGAAGGCCAGCTTGAGGATGTTGCGCCAGACCGCGTTGAAGTAGGCCGCGGCCGCGGAGTCGGACTCCTGCGTGTAGTTCCAGCCGTCGAGCAGCTTCTGCGCCTCGCGCACGCCCGGGTCCGAGATCTGGATCTTCGACAGCATCGGGGTCAGCAGCGCGGCGATCTCGCTGCTGTTGTCCATCTGCATGGCGCGCATGTCGTCGGTCGAGATCTTGCCGCCGTCCTTGATCTTCGCCTCGATGAGGTCGTTGATCCGCTGGCTGCGGGCGCCGTAGCCCCAGTCGGTGGTCAGCAGGTGCGGGTACTTGCCCGCGCCGGTCCCGCCCTCGGCGACGGCCTGGTTGGCGGTGACGATGTAGCCGCGCGAGGGGTTCTGGTCCCAGGGCAGCTCGTTCTGCGGGATGTAGCCGGCGCCGCCGTCGCGGCCGCCCTTCCAGGCGAACTTGGAGTCCCAGCCCGGGGCGGGCATCCGGCCGTCGCCCTGGCCGCGGACCGGGATGCGGCCGGGGGTCTGGTAGCCGATGTTGCCGTTGGCGCCCTTGTTGTCGGCGTAGATCAGGTTCTGCGAGGGGACGTCGAAGTCGGCGGCCGCCTTGCGGAAGTCGTCGAAGGTCTTGGCCTGGTTGAGCTTGAAGACCGCGTCCATGGTCCTGCCCGGGTCCAGCGCGGTCCAGCGCAGGGCGATGGCGTAGCCGTCGCCGCGGTCCGGGGCGGAGCTGTCGACCGGGGCGCGGGTGCCGACCGTGGCGAGCTCCTCGCTGCGGTCCGAGACGAGCGGGCCGTTGTTGGTCGTGCGGACGGTGATCTTCTTGCTGGCGCCGCCCGCGACCTTGATGATCTCCTCGCGGAGGGTGAAGGGGAGCACCCGGTTGCCGTAGACGTAGCCCTCGGGCCTGATCTGCTCCAGGTAGAGGTCGGTGACGTCGGCGCCGAGGTTGGTCATGCCCCAGGCGATGTCGGCGTTGTGCCCGATGACCACGCCGGGCATGCCGGAGAAGGTGAAGCCGGCCACGTCGTACTTGCACTGGGCCGAGACGGCGCGGCAGTGCAGGCCCATCTGGTACCAGACCGAGGGAAGCTGCGGCGACAGGTGCGGGTCGTTGGCGAGCAGCGGCTTGCCGGTGGTCGTGTACTTGCCGGAGATGACCCAGGAGTTCGAGCCGATGCCGCTGCCGTTGGGGCCGAGGATGGCCGGGACCTTCTCCAGGGTGTCCGCGAGGGCGCTCAGCTGCGTGCGCAGCCCCACGGTCGCGCCCTGGGCGGTGGCGTTGCCGGCGAGGCCGGTGGTGTCACCGGCGCCCCGGGCGGTGGAGGCACGGTTGGCGACGGTGCCGCCGGAGCCCGCTCCGGTGCCGCCGGAACCGCTGCCGGAGCCGGAACCACTGCCGGAACCGGAGCCGGAGCCCGACGCCGAGCCCGCGTTCCCGCTCTGGCCCTGGGGCGTGTACTTGCCGCCGTCGACCTTGCCGCCCTCGACGACCGGCTTGTTCCGGTCGAAGGGGTACGGCGGGTAGAGCTCGGCGATCTGTGCCTGCGAGAGCTTGCTCGCCATCAGCGCGCGGTCGATCTCGTCCTGCATGTTGCCGCGCAGGTCCCAGGCCATCGCCTTGAGCCAGGCCACCGAGTCCACCGGCGACCACTGCTCGGGGGCGTAGCCGCCGCTGATCTTGAGGGCGGCGTGCTCGACGGAGAGGTCCTTGCCGGACTTCCCCTTCAGGTACGCGTTGACCCCGTCGGCGTAGGACTGCAGGTTCTTCTTCGTCTCGGCGGAGAGCTTGGTGTCGTACTCCTCCTGCGCGACCTGGCGCCAGCCCAGCGTGCGCAGGAAGGCGTCGGTCTCGACCTGGCCGGCGCCGAACATCTCCGAGAGCCGCCCCGAGGTCATGTGGCGGCGTACGTCCATCTCCCAGAAGCGGTCCTGCGCGTGCACGAAGCCCTGCGCGCGGAAGAGGTCGTCGTCGCTGTCCGCGTAGAGCTGGGGAATGCCGTTGGCGTCGCGCTTCACCTCGACCGTCCCCGTCAGGCCGGGCACGTCGAGGGAGCCGGTCGTCTGGGGGAAGGAGGCGCGCACGCCGTCCACGCTCCAGTACGCCCCGTAGCCGAGGCCCGCGACGAGTCCCAGGACCAGTACGAGCACGATCAGACGGGCGCGTCGTCCCTTCTTCTTGACGGGAGGAGCGGTTTCGTTGGCGGGCATCGCTGTCCTTAGAGGGGCAGGGTGGTCCTGGGAGTGCTGGGAGCAACCATAGGCGCAGGACCGACTCCGTTGATCCGCCAGGGGTGGAGGCCGTGTGGAGGGGCTGTATCGCGCGGCGGTCCCGCAGGCGGCCTGAAGTGGATCTCCGGCGGTGCGCGCGGTCCCGAGGACAAGGGGGAACAGCCGTTTCACAATGTGGTTATCGCGTAAAGGGCGCGTCAAAGATTAGGTAAGGTAACGAACTACTTGCCGAACCTGTCGCCGGGCGCATCGATCCGCCGGGCGCATCGAGGAGGGCCGCCCGCTGACTGTCCACACGCTCAATGAGCTGCTGCTGGTCTGCTCGCTCGTACTGCTCGTCGCCGTGGCCGCGGTGCGGGTCTCGTCACGCAGCGGCCTGCCCAGCCTGCTCATCTACCTCGGCATAGGCGTCGCCATAGGCCAGGACGGCATCGGGAACGTCGTTTTCGACAATGCCGAGCTGACCCAGGTCATCGGCTACGCCGCCCTCGTCGTGATCCTCGCCGAGGGTGGTCTGGGCACCAAGTGGAAAGAGATCAAGCCGGCCCTGCCGGCGGCGATCATGCTGTCCCTGGTGGGCGTGGCGATCAGCGTGGGCGTGACGGCGGCGGCTGCGCACTACCTCGTCGGACTCGAATGGCGCCAGGCGCTGCTGATCGGCGCGGTCGTCTCCTCGACCGACGCGGCGGCCGTCTTCTCCGTGCTGCGCAAGGTGCCCCTGCCCTCCCGGATCACGGGCGTCCTGGAGGCCGAGTCCGGCTTCAACGACGCGCCCGTCGTGATCCTGGTGGTGGCCTTCTCCACGGTCGGCCCGGTGGACGACTGGTACGTCCTGCTCGGCAAGATCGCCCTGGAGCTCGCGATCGGCGCCGCGATCGGCCTGGCGGTGGGCTTCCTCGGCGCCTTCGGCCTGCGGCGCGTGGCACTGCCCGCCTCCGGCCTCTACCCGATCGCCGTGATGGCCATCGCCATCGTGGCGTACGCGGCCGGCGCGATGGCACACGGCTCGGGCTTCCTCGCGGTGTACCTGGCGGCGGTGATCCTGGGCAACGCCAAGCTCCCGCACTGGCCGGCCACCCGCGGCTTCGCCGACGGGCTCGGCTGGATCGCCCAGATCGGCATGTTCGTCCTGCTCGGCCTGCTGGTCACCCCGCACGAGCTGGTCCACGACTTCTGGCCCGCGGTCGTCATCGGGCTGGTGCTGACGATGGTGGCGCGGCCCCTGGAGGTCTTCGTCAGCCTGCTGCCCTTCCGGATCCCGTGGCGGGAGCAGGTGCTGATGTCGTGGGCGGGCCTGCGCGGCGCCGTGCCCATCATCCTGGCGACCATCCCCATGGTGTCGGGGATCGAGGGCAGCGACCGCGTCTTCAACATCGTCTTCGTGCTGGTCGTCGTCTACACCCTGGTGCAGGGGCCGACCCTGCCGTGGCTCGCGCGCAAGCTGGACCTCGGACGGGGCATGGAGACCGCCTCCGACCTCGGCATCGAATCGGCGCCGCTGGAGAAGCTGCGCGGACACCTGCTGTCCTTCGCCATCCCCCCGGCCTCCCGGATGCACGGCGTCGAGGTGAGCGAGCTGCGCCTGCCGCCCGGGGCGTCGGTCACGCTGGTCGTCCGGGACGCGAAGAGCTTCGTACCGGCGCCGTCGACGGTGCTGCGGCACGGGGACGAGCTGCTGGTGGTGGCCACGGACCCGGTGCGGGACGCGGCGGAGGCGCGGCTGCGGGCGGTGGCCCGGGGCGGCAAGCTGGCGGGCTGGCTGGGGGCCGGCAACGGATCCGGCGCCCATTAGAGCAGTGCTCTCATCCGACCGGCTTCGGTGAGATTTGCCCTCTTATATCCGGAAATATAGGGCTCTCCGGGTGCGAAGAACCGGTTAATCGCAGGTGAAGAGACGGGCTGTCGGCGCAATCACAGGGCGTGGTATCAGCTTCCCCTGTACGATGAAGGCACACCAGATCGAACCAACTCTGCCTGACGCAGAGCTGGCGCGACCGCAAAGCGGCCGTGGCACCCTCCCGTAGCGGGCGCCCAGGTATCACTCGGTTCTGCGCAAGAGGACAGCTCTCGGGGCTCCCAACACGTACGGGTGCGGCCGCTCACAAAGCAAGGCACCGTCCGCAGACGGGGACGCTCTACCAGGCAGCGGAAAGGCAAGGCCGTGACATCCGCGGTCACGACCGACACGTCCGCCCGCCCCGGCTACGGGCAGCTCCTGCGCACACCCGGCGCCCTCGGCTTCGTACTCCCCGGCTTCGCAGCGCGACTCCCCTTCGGGATGCTGACCATCAGCATCCTGCTGCTGGTCCAGCACACCACCGGCTCCTACGGCAGCGCCGGCATCGTCGCCGCCGTTACCGGCATCTCGATGGCCCTCTCCGCCCCGCTGATGGGCATCTTCACCGACCGCTTCGGCCAGAGCGCCGTGCTCGTGCCCGTGGTCCTCGCGCACGCCGCCGCCGTCAGCGGCCTCGCCGCCCTCGCGCTGGCCGACGCGAACGTCTGGTTCCTGGCGCTGGCCGCCGTCCCGACCGGCGCCTCGGTGCCGCAGGTCGGCCCCATGGTCCGCGCACGCTGGGCCGCCCGGCTGGAGGGCTCCCCGCTGCTGCCCACCGCCGCCGCCTTCGAGTCCGTCACCGACGAGTTCACCTTCGTCGTCGGCCCGGTCCTGGCGACCGCGCTGTGCACCGGCGTCCACCCGGCGGCCGGTCTGGTCACCGAGGCCACGCTGACGCTGCTCGGCGGCCTGCTCTTCGCGGCCCGCCGCGCCTCCCAGCCCAGGACGCACGCCCCGTCGGCCACCGGCGAGAAGCGCACCTTCGCGCTGTCCCACCCCGGCCTGCGCGTCCTGATCCTCGCCTTCCTCGGGATCGGCGCCGTCTTCGGCGGCATGCAGGTCTCGCTCGCCGCCTTCTCCAACGAGATCGGCAACCCCGGCGCCAACGGCCTGCTCTACGGCGTCTTCGCGGCCGGCAACATGATCGCGGGCATCGCCATGGGCGCCGTCGCCTGGAAGATCGGCCCGCGCCGCCGGCTGATCCTCGGCTACGTCGGACTCACCGCCGCCGCGTCGGTGCTGTGGGCCGCGAACTCGGTGATCCTGCTGGGCGCGCTCGGCCTGGTCGTCGGCCTCTTCATCGCCCCGGCCCTGATCACCGGCTACACCATGGTCGAGCAGCTGGTCCCGGCGAACGCCCGGACCGAGGCCTTCACCTGGCTGACCGGCTCGATCGCCTTCGGCCAGGCCATCGCGGTCATCCTGGCCGGCCGCCTGACCGACGCGCACGGGTCGACGTACGGCTTCCTGGTGCCGATGGCGGCCACCGCGCTGGCGCTGGCCGTGCTGCTGACGCTGCGCGCGAAGCTGGCCCCGAAGGCCCCGAGCCGGATCGTGAACTCGTCCGCGCCCGGCGGCGAGGCCACGGCGGGCGCGGAGACCGGCGCAGAGGCTGCTGCCCGTACCGAAGTCCGCGGCGAGGTCCGCGGCGAGGTCCGCGGCGAGACCGCCGCCCGTACCGGGAGCACGGCTGCGACCATCCCCTCGGCGGCCCCCCGTGACCGGGTGAACGAGCGTGGGATGGGTCACCGCGTACCGGTGACGGTGGACTGATCCGCCGGAATACGTCACCATGGAGCGTCGTTAGCACTCATTGAGTCAGAGTGCCAGGAGGAAATTCGTGCCGACCTACCAGTACCAGTGCACCGAGTGCGGTCAGGGCCTTGAGGCCGTGCAGAAGTTCACCGATGACGCACTGACCGTGTGCCCGAGCTGCGACGGACGCCTGAAGAAGGTGTTCTCCGCGGTCGGCATCGTCTTCAAGGGCTCCGGTTTCTACCGGAACGACAGCCGCGGCGCCTCGTCGAGCAGCACCCCTGCCTCGAAGCCCGCGTCGAGCTCGTCGTCCTCGACGACGACCGCCGCCGCCGCTCCCGCCGCTTCGTCCTCCTCGACGTCGTCGAGCACGAGCAGCAGCTCCACGTCGGCCGCCTGACAGCTCCGCCCCGAGGCCCCGCACGCCCCCACCGGGCGGCGGGGCCTCAGGCATGCCCGGTTAGGGTGAGCGACATGGTGAACGCAGAGATCGGTGTCATCGGCGGCTCGGGCTTCTACTCCTTCCTGGAGGACGTCTCCGAGATCCAGGTGGAGACCCCGTACGGACCTCCCAGCGACTCCCTGTACATCGGCGAGCTCGCCGGCCGCTCGGTGGCCTTCCTGCCGCGGCACGGGCGTAGCCACACGGTCCCGCCGCACAGGATCAACTACCGGGCGAACCTCTGGGCCCTGCGCTCGGTCGGCGTCCGCCAGGTGCTCGGCCCCTGCGCGGTCGGCGGCCTGCGGCCCGAGTACGGGCCGGGCACGCTGCTCGTCCCCGACCAGCTGGTCGACCGTACGCAGAGCCGCGTCCAGACGTTCTTCGACGGGGTCGCCCTGCCGGACGGCAGCGTTCCGAACGTCGTGCACACCACCTTCGCCGACCCGTACTGCCCGGTGGGCCGGTCCGTGGCGGTGGCGGCCGCGCGCGGTCAGGACTGGGAGCCGGTCGCCGGCGGCACCATGGTCGTCATCGAAGGACCGCGCTTCTCGACGCGCGCCGAATCCCGCTGGTACGCGTCGGCGGGCTGGTCCGTGATCGGCATGACGGGGCACCCGGAGGCGATCCTCGCCCGCGAGCTGGGGCTCTGCTACACCTCGATGGCACTGGTCACGGACCTGGACGCGGGCGCCGAGACCGGTGAGGGCGTCTCCCACACCGAGGTCCTGAAGGTGTTCGGCGAGAACGTCGGCCGTCTGCGCACGGTGCTCTTCGACGCGGTGGCGGGCCTGCCGGCGACGGACTCCCGCGACTGCCTCTGCACCCACGCGCACGACGGCTGGGACCTGGGCATCGAACTCCCGTAGACCTTTCTGCCACTGCCACTGCCACTGCCGCTGCCGCGGCCCCGGCCACTGCCACTTCCGCTGCCGCTGTCACATCCGGGGCTGCTGTCCTGTCTTCCCGTGTGAAGGCCCAGTCGGGACAGGACAGACCGCTTCGGGAGATGACAGTCATGGCTCGTATCTCGCTCACCCCGCCCCGCACCCTGCTGACCCGCATCGGCGCCTGGTACTCGCGCCGCACCTACGGCAAGGTGCTCGACCCCGGTCAGGCCTACGGGCACAACGCGCGCGTGCTCTCCACGTACGTCCGCCTGGAACAGCGGGCGGCGAAGTGGAACGCGCTGGACGCCGGCCTGAAGCACCTCGCGGTGATGGCGGCGGCGGCCCGCATCAACTGCTCGTGGTGCATGGACTTCGGCTACTGGGAGGGCCACGAGAAGGGGATGGCAGCGGAGAAGATCGAACGGGTGCCCCGGTGGCGGGAGGCGCGCGAGGTGTTCACCGAGCCGGAACTGCTGGTCATGGAGTACGCCGAGGCCATGACCGAGACCGAGCCGGCGGTCACGGACGAAATGGCCGCGGCGCTGATCGCACGGCTCGGGGAGGCGGCCTTCGTCGAACTCACGGCGGTGGTGGCGCTGGAGAACTGGCGCTCGCGCGTCAACAGCGCCTTCGGCCTGACCAGCCAGGGCTTCTCGGAGGCCTGCGCGGTTCCGGCGAGGCGGTGACGCCGACCGACGCCGGCGGGGTGAACACCGGCTTCCCCGGCTCCGATCCGGACGGCCGGGTCACCGTCGCCCCGGGCGCGTCGAGGGTCACGGTGCACGGCAAGGGCGGTACGGAAATCACGGCCGCAGCGGTGAAGCCCGTCAGCGGCATGACCGGGAGCGACCTCGCCGGCATCGGCGTCGCGGCGGGCCCGGCGGAACAGGTGCTGTGGTCGGCCCGGCCGGCGATGCGCGCCGGGTGCGACGGGGTCGTCGCCCCGCCACGAGAGGCGGACCGCTGCGGGCGGCGCTGGGACCGGAGCCGCTCATCGTCACGCCGGGCGTGACGCTGGGACCGGCGGGGGGCGGAGCCGGCGGGGCGGAAGCGGTGGGGGCGGTACCGGCGGGGGGCGGAGCCGGCGGGGCGGAAGCGGTGGGGGCGGTACCGGCGGGGGGCGGTACCGGCGGGGGGCGGAGCCGGCGGGGCGGAAGCGGTGGGGGCGGTACCGGCGGGGGGGCGGAGCCGGCGGGGCGGAAGCGGTGGGCGGAGTGGGCGGGCGCGCCCGGCCGGGGACACCTGCGGCGGCCTTCGCGGTCGGGGCCTCGCACGTCGTGGTGGGCCGGTCGGTCGCTCGGGAGGCCGACCCGGTGGCCGACCCGGTGGCCGCGCTGCGGCAGGCCCGGGCGGCCGCCGGGACGGCGCCCGGAGCGAGGGGCCGTCACTCCGGCGGGTGACGGCGTTTTCCACAGGCTGGGGACTGTCCACAGGCGGGAGCGGGATTCGGGGGGAGGTCGGATCGTGGGGTGTGTCCGGGCGGTCGGTCCGGGCACAGGAACTCACTCCGTTTGGTGGTGCTCGTCATGTCCCGGACTTCCGCGGCCTCTTCGTCCTCGTCTGCGTCCTCGTCCGCGCCCTCGTCCGCGCCCTCGTCCGCGCCCTCGTCCGCGTCCTTCCCCTGGTCCTCTTCGCCGGTCCCCTCCGCCTCCTCGGCGGCCCCCGCCGCAGCGGCGGGGCTGCCCGCCCGGGCGCTGCCCGTGTGTGCGACGTCCTCCACGTGTCCCCCGTCGCGGCCCGTCCCGTCGTTCCCGCCGCTTCGCGTGGGCCGGGGTCCGGGGCGGCTGCGCCGGGCCGTGCGGCGCCGGCGGCGGTCCGCCTCGGCCGCCCTGGCCGTCGTCGCGGCTGCCCTGGCCGTGGGAGGGGCCGAGGCCCAGACCTCCCGGGGTGCGCCTGCGCCCGTGGTGAAGCCGCCGCCGGCGGCGGTGCGGATGGTCTCGGCGCCCGTGCGCATCGCGGACGCCGAGACGGTGCGGCTGCTGCGGCCCGGGGACCGGGTCGACGTGGTGGCGGCGGAGCGCGCGCAGCCGCCCAGGGTGCTGGCCGCCGGGGCCAGGGTCGCCGAAGTACCGGCTCCGGAGAAGGGTGTTGGGGACGGTGGGGCGCTCGTCGTCCTGTCCGTGCCGCGGGACACCGCGCGGGCCCTGGTGGGGGCGGGCGCTACGGCCCGACTGGCGGTGACACTGTGCTGACTCGCACGCACGATCACCCAATTCACCTCAAAGGGATGCCCGATTGGACACACCTCTGCCGGACTGCCGTAGCTTTCGGAACCGTTGGCTCCGTGTTTGGCTTCCGTGTAGAAGGGCTCAGCGATGGGCGAGAAGAAGAAGGAAAGCGTGCTGGCGGGCTTCAAGGCCTTCCTGATGCGCGGCAATGTCGTCGACCTGGCGGTGGCCGTGGTGATCGGCGCCGCGTTCACGAACATCGTGAACTCGGTCGTCAAGGGGATCATCAGCCCGATCGTGGGTGCGGTGGGCACGAAGAGCCTGGACGGCTACAAGTCCTGCCTGAAGGCCCCTTGCGAGATCGGCCCCGACGGCCAGCCGACCGGTGTCGAGATCCTCTGGGGGTCGGTGCTGAACGCCACGCTGACCTTCGTGATCACCGCGGCGGTCGTGTACTTCCTGATGGTGCTGCCGATGGCGAAGTACCTGGCGCGGCAGGAGGACCGCCGCAAGGCCCGCGAGGGGGTCCAGGAGATCGTCGAGATCACCGAGCTGGAGGTCCTCAAGGAGATCCGCGACACGCTGGTCGCGCAGCGCGTGGGCGGCGGTGGCGTCGGCGGTCAGGCTGGTTCGCGCGACGGCTTCTGACCGCGCCGGCCGCCCCGGCCGGTCAGATGTGGTGCGGCGGCTTCTCGTCGAGGAAGCGGGCCAGATCGGCCGCGCTTCCGCCGGCGGGCGGCCGCTCGCCCCAGCCGCGGTCCGTGTCGTCCGACGACTGCTGGTCCAGCGGGTCGTCGAAGACGATCCGCGGCTTCGGCCGGGGCTGCCGGGCTTCGGCGGCGGGTCGCTGGGGCTGCGGGCCGGAGGCGGGGGTGCTGCTCATGCCTCCAGGGTACGGCCGCCCGCGGTGGCGGCCCGGCTCGGCCGGGAGCCTCGGCCCGCTTGCGGACGAGCCGGATGCCGTGGGGTGCGCTCTCCCGCCGGAGCGGGCGCACTCGTGAAGCCACTCGCAAGATCTCGCCGCGCCACCGTCTCCGCCGGTCAGGCCGGGCACGCCGTCACGCCTCGGCGTCAGTGCCGCCCGAGGGCGTTTCCGCCTTCACGTGGAGAACGTCGCGGGCCTGCTCCGCCGCTCGGGCGAGGCTCTCGGCGACGAAGTCGAGAAAGCGCGCGACGCTCTCCAGGCGAACGGCGGCCGGGGTGCCCGGGCCGAGGACACCGGCGCCCTGCCGTGCGATGTCGACCTGCTGGTTGAGGGCGCGGACGCTGGCGACCATCGACTGGTACCAGAGGTTCTCGTCGATGACGTAGCGCTCCCTGCGCCCCTCGTCCCGCTCCCTGCGGACGAGGGCCTGCCCCTCCAGGAAGGCGATCGACTTGGAGATGGACGCCGGGCTGACCTGGAGGCGCTCGACGAGTTCGGCGGCGGTCATGCTGCCCGAATCGGCGGTGAGGAGACAGACCATCACCCGCGCGGTCATCCTGTTGGACAGCCCCGACTGCATCATCACGGCGGTGAACCGCTCCTCGTACTCGGCCACCGCCTCCGGGTCGCGGCCGTGCGGCAGGGCGGACGGCCCCGCACCCCGGGCCGCGGCGGGCTTGCGACGGCGGGCGCGGCGCTCGGTGGCGCGGTGGGCCGATTCCGCCCGGTAACCGGCGGGGCCGCCGTTGCGCATGACCTCGCGGGTGACCGTCGAGGTCGGACGGTCCAGGCGCCTGGCGATCTCGGCGTAGGCGAGGCCGTCGGCCACCCCCAGGGCGATCTGCTGGCGTTCCTGCTGAGTGAGCCTGCCTCCCGGCATCGCGGTCTCCTTCTGTGGTCCGTGAAGCTCCAGCATAGCGTTCACCACCAGTTCATTGCAACGGAACATCGCATTCTATTGCTTTAACCGCGTAGCCGTTGCAACGATTTATATCCTTCAACCTGCACAAACAACACTTGTACGCAACGAAAGAGTTGCCGAGTCTGCGAACGCAACGTAGCTTTTCCTACATCGGAAACAGCGGGCCGCAAGGGCGCCGCAGACGACGAAGGAGAAGCACCATGCAGCAGTTCGCCACCACCGCCCCGATCGCCGCCGTCCTGGACGTCCCCGCCGGACGCATCCGCTTCATCGCCGCCGACCGCACCGACACCACCGTCGAGATCCTCCCGGCCGACCCCTCCAAGGGCCGCGACGCGAAGGCCGCGGAGCAGACCACGGTCGAGTACGGCGACGGCGTCCTGCGGATCACGGCCGCGGAGCCGAAGAACCGGGTCCTCGGCACCCCCGGCTCCGTCGAGGTGACCGTCCAGCTCCCCGCCGGCTCCAGCGTCGAGGCCAGGACCGCGAGCGCCGAGATCCGGGGCGTCGGACGACTCGGCGACGTCACCCTCGACAGCGCGCACGGCGAGGTCAAGCTCGACGAGACCGCGAGCGCCCGCCTGACCCTCCAGGCCGGTGACATCTCCGTCGGCCGCCTCGGCGGGCCCGCGGAGATCAGCACCCAGAAGGGCGACCTGCACATCGCCGAGGCCGTGCGCGGCTCGGTCGTGCTGCACACCCAGGCCGGCGACATCTCCATCGGCGCCGCCCGCGGTGCCGCCGCCACCCTCGACGCCGGCACCTCCTATGGCCGCGTCCGCAACGCCCTCAAGAACGACGGCACCGGCGCCCACCTCGCCATCCACGCCACCACCGCCTACGGCGACATCACCGCCCGCAGCCTCTGAACCCCGCCCCCTGCCCCCCGGCCTCTGACCCGCAGCCCCCGAAGGAGTCCTCCCATGACCGAACCGGCCATCGCAGCACGCGGGCTGCGCAAGTCCTACGGCGACAAGAAGGTCCTCGACGGCATCGACCTGGCCGTTCCGGCCGGCACGGTCTTCTCCCTGCTCGGCCCGAACGGCGCCGGCAAGACCACCGCCGTCAAGATCCTCTCCACCCTCGTCGCCGCCGACGCCGGAGAACTGCGCGTGGCCGGCCACGACCTGGCCGCCGACCCGCAGGCGGTCCGCGCCGCGATCGGCGTCACCGGCCAGTTCTCCGCCGTCGACGGCCTGATCACCGGCGAGGAGAACATGCTCCTCATGGCGGACCTGCACCACCTGTCCAGGAAGGAAGGACGTCGGGTCACCGGCGAACTCCTGGCACGCTTCGACCTGGTGGAGGCCGCGAAGAAGCCCGCCGCCAGCTACTCCGGCGGCATGAAGCGCCGCCTCGACATCGCCATGACCCTGGTCGGCGGCCCGCGCGTCATCTTCCTCGACGAGCCCACCACCGGCCTCGACCCCCGCAGCCGCCACACCATGTGGCAGATCATCCGCGAGCTCGTCACCGGCGGCGTCACCGTCTTCCTCACCACCCAGTACCTGGAGGAGGCGGACCAGCTCGCCGACCGCATCGCGGTGCTCGACGGCGGGAGGATCGCCGCCGAGGGGACCGCCGAAGAACTCAAACGACTCGTCCCCGGCGGACACGTCAGGCTCCGCTTCACCGACCCGGCCGCCTACCGGGCCGCCGTCACCGCCCTGCCCGGGGCCACCCGCGACGACGAGACCCTGGCCCTGCGGGTCCCCAGCGACGGTAGCCAGCGCGACCTGCGCTCCGTCCTGGACCGGCTGGACTGTGCCGGCATCGAGGCAGACGAGCTGACCGTCCACACTCCCGACCTCGACGACGTCTTCTTCGCCCTGACCGGCAGCGCCGCCGCCATCCCCGCCCAGCCCAAGGAGAACGCCCGATGAGCTCGCTCACCCTCGCCGTCCGCGACTGCTCGACGATGCTGCGCCGCAACCTCCTGCACGCCCGGCGCTACCCGTCCCTGACGCTGAACCTGCTGCTCACCCCGGTGATGCTGCTGCTCCTCTTCGTCTACGTCTTCGGCGACGTGATGAGCGCGGGCATGGGCGGCGCCGACCGCTCCGACTACATCGCGTACGTCGTCCCGGGCATCCTGCTGCTGACCATCGGCTCCACCGTGATCGGGGCGGCGGTGTCCGTCGCCACCGACATGTCCGAGGGGATCATCGCCCGTTTCCGGACGATGGCGATCCACCGGAGCTCGGTCCTCGTCGGACACGTGGTCGGCAGCGTCCTGCAGTCGGTCGCCAGCGTCGTCCTCGTCGGCGCCGTCGCCGTCGCCATCGGCTTCCGCTCCAAGGACGCCACCGCGCTGGAATGGCTCGCCGCCTTCGGCCTCCTCGCCCTGTTCGCCCTCGCCCTCACCTGGATCGCTGTTGGCATGGGCATAGCCAGCCCCAACGCCGAGGCAGCCAGCAACAGCGCGCTGCCGCTGATCCTGCTCCCCCTCGTCTCCAGCGCCTTCACCCCCATCGAGGCGATGCCGGGCTGGTTCCGGCCGATCGCCGAGTACCAGCCCTTCACCCCCGCCATCGAGACCCTCCGGGGCCTCCTCCTCGGCACCGAGATCGGCAACAACGGGTGGCTGGCCCTCGCCTGGTCCCTGGGCCTCGCGGTACTCGGCCACCGCTGGTCGGCCTCGAAGTTCGGCCAGGACCCGAAGTAGCCACAAGGTCCCGTCGCCCGCCAGGCGTTGGTCCGGGAGTGGGCGGGCCCGTACGGGGCGCCGCGTACGGACCGTACGGGCCACCGCGTCCGTACGGGCCACCGCGTCCGTACGGGCCACCGCGTCCGTACGGGCCGCCGCGTCCGTACGGGCCGCCGCGTCCGTACGGGCCGCAGAGCCCACCCCGGGCACAGCCGCCGCCCGGGGCACAGCGGCCGCCCGGACAGCGCGCCCGACCTGCCGGAAGCCGGTTCCTCTGTTCTTCTGGCCGGTATGGCCTACACCCCCATGACCGCCCGCAGCCGCGACGAGCAGCACCGCTCCGCGACACCACTGGAGCTGTTCTTCGACCTGTGCTTCGTCGTCGCGATCGCCCAGGCCGGTGCCCGGCTGGTGCACGCGCTCGCGGAGGGCCATCCCGCCACCGGGGTGGTCGGCTACTTCTTCGTCTTCTTCGGCGTGTGGTGGGCCTGGATGAACTTCACCTGGTTCGCCTCCGCCTACGACTGCGACGACGTGCCGTACCGGATCGCGACGCTCGTCCAGATCTCCGGCGTGCTCGTCTACGCGGCCGGGGTGAGCGAGGCCTTCGACCAGAACGACTGGACCGTAGCCGTCATCGGCTACATCATCATGCGCGTCGCGCTGACGGCGCAGTGGCTGCGGGCCGCCGCCGGGGAGAGCGGCCCCGCCCGCAGGGCGGCCCTGACCTACGCGGCCGGGCTGGTGATCTGCCAGATCGGCTGGGTGGGGCTGCTGTTCGCGCCGGCCGACGCCCAGCGCTGGCTGTTCCTGGTCCTCGTCGCGGCCGAGCTGCTGGTCCCGGTGATCGCCGAGCGCGACCACCGGACGCCGTGGCACGCGCACCACATCGTGGAGCGCTACGGCCTGTTCACCATCATCGTGCTGGGCGAGACGATCGCGGCGAGCACGGTGGCCGTGAAGTCGGCGCTCGACGAGCACGAGGCCCTCGACCTGCTGCTCCCCATCGCCGCCGGCGGGCTGCTGATCGTGTTCGCCGCGTGGTGGATCTACTTCGCCGTACCGATGCACCAGCACCTGAACTCCAACCGGGAGGCCATTCCCTGGGGCTACGGACACCTGCTGGTCTTCGCGTCCGGTGCGGCGATCGGTGCGGGCATCGAGGTCGCGGTCGAGCACGCGGCCGGCAAGGCACACATCTCCCAGGTCGCCGCGAACGCCTCCGTCATGGTCCCGGCCGCGGGCTTCCTGTTCATGGTGTGGCTGCTGCACTCGCGCCACTTCAAGCGCGGCCTCGCCCAGCAGCTGGTGCTGCCGGTCGCCGGCCTGGTCACCCTCGCCTGCACCTGGACGGGCGCCTACGCCGTCCTCTACGCCGGACTCGTCGCCGTGGTCACCGTCACCGTCGGCGTGATCCTGGCCGAGCGGACGCGCGTCCCGGCCCGGTAGCCGCGGGCCAGCCGGACCGTCACCCCCGCGCCCCCGCCGCCGTTCTCCAGCGCAGGACGAGCAGCACCCACCGCCCGACTGGAGGCACGGCCATGACACTCCCGGCGCAACGCCACGGCACCGGACCCGGACCCGGACCCGGCAGAGAGCTGGCCGAGCCGGGCTTCTGGCAGCAGCCGCCCGCCCACCGGCTCGCCGCCTTCGCCCGCCTGCGCGCCGCCGAGGGCCCGGTGTTCGTGCCCGAGGGGGCCGGTCACTGGGCCCTGGTCCGCCACGCCCACGTACAGGAGGCCAGCCGGCTGCCCAAGGTCTTCGCCAGTGCCCCGGGGGTGACCACCCCCGAGCCGGCCCGGTGGGTCCGCGCCCTGTTCGGCGACTCGATGGTCAACCTCGACGGCCCGGACCACGCCCAGCTCCGCAAGATCGTCCAACGGGCCTTCACCCCGCGCCTGCTGGCCGCCGCCGAGGCCGACATCCACGCCGTGGCCGCCCGCATCGTGGACGACGTACTGGCCGACCGGCCCGACGAGTTCGTCTCGGCGGTGGCCTCCCGGCTGCCGCTGGAGGTCATCTGCAACATGATGGGCATCCCGGAGCGCTTCCGCGCCGAGATCGCCGACCGGGTCAACCACGCCTCCGAGCACATCGGCGTGGAACGCGGCCTGGCCTCCCGGCTGCGGATGCCCGGCCGCGGGCTGCGCGCGCTCGCCCGGATGCAGCGGATGGTGGCGGGCATCGGCCGGGAGCGGCGCAGGAACCCCACCGACGACCTGATCTCGGCGCTGGTCCGCGCGAACGTCGACGGGCAGGCCCTCGGGGCCCGCCAGCTCGGCGCCTTCTTCTCGCTGTTGATGGTGGCCGGGGTGGAGACCACCCGCAACGCCATCACCCACGGGCTGACCCTGCTGACCGACCACCCCGACCAGCGGGACCTGCTGCTGTCGGACTTCGAGGCGTACGCCGACGGCGCGGTGGACGAGATGATCCGGCACTCGACGCCGATCATCCAGTTCCGCCGGACGGTGGTCGCCGAGCACACCCTGGGCGGCCGGGTCCTGCGGCCGGGCGACAAGGTCGTCCTGTACTACGCCTCCGCCAACCGCGACGAGTCGGTCTTCCCGGACCCCGACGCCTTCGTCATCACCCGCTCGCCCAATCCTCACCTGGGCTTCGGCGGCGGCGGCCCGCACTTCTGCCTGGGTGCGCACCTGGCCCGGGTCGAGATGAAGGCGCTCTTCCGCGAGCTGCTGACCCGGCCGGTCGGGCTGCGCGCGGTGGGCCTGCCGGACCTGGCGGGCTCGAACTTCGACAACCGGGTCCGCTCGCTCAGGTTCGCCTTCGAACGGCCCTGAGGAAGGGACCTGAGGAAGGGACCGGGGGAAGGGACCGAGGGCAGGCCCCGGGGGGCGGGGACCGGCCACCGGGCAGGCTGGGAGCCCGGCGGCCGGAGCGGGTGGGCGCACGGGGCGGGCGCCCGGCGGGGCTACTTCTGCAGGCGCCGCACGGAGAGGACGCAGTGGGCGCTGCCCGTGAGGACCTCCTCGTCGCCCGCGAAGGCCTGGAGGGTCTTGGCGTCGACGGGGCGTCCGGGGACCGCCTCGGGCCAGGCGCGCGTGGCGAAGAGGAAGTAGGCCTGGCCGCTCTCGTCCGCCGCGGCGACCCACTCGTCGGGGGCGGTGCACTGCGCGTTCATCCCGGGCAGGGTGAGCGCGATCTGGTTGCCCTCCAGCAGGATCTGCACCGGGAAGCCGGCCGGGTTGCGGGTGCCGTCCATGACGACGTCGCCGATGGGCAGTCCGATCTCCTCCAGCAGCCCGCGTGCCGCCGCCTCACCGGCCTCCCGGCCCCCCGGGCCGTCGCCCAGGGTGTAGGCGAGGAGGTACGGGATGTCGTGCGCCTCGGAGGGGTCGCCGATCCAGGCGAGCACCGAAAGGGTGCCGAGCTGGGACCGGTCGATTTCGGCTTGAGTAGAAGTCATGCGCCGCACCCTAGTGGTCCCACGCCCGGGCCTTTCACGGCCTTTCACCCGGGCGGGCTAGACGGCCCAGAATCCCTCTCCGGTATTCGCCCTGATGTTCGCGTCCTGGTATTCGAGCCGCAC
This sequence comes from Streptomyces sp. NPDC090021, assembly GCF_044748225.1. NCBI lineage: Bacteria > Bacillati > Actinomycetota > Actinomycetes > Kitasatosporales > Streptomycetaceae > Streptomyces > Streptomyces sp. NPDC090021. Next base: position 186,897 of record NZ_JBIVFO010000008.1, read on the forward strand.
GATGCGCGCGTTTTCCGGGATTTCGAACACCACCCATCCCTCTGCCCGCTCACCGACCGCGAGGGAATCGAAGACGATCGGTTTGCCGGTCGTCAGCTCACCGGTGGGAACCACCGGGTGGCGCTGCCCCGCGCCGTCGTGCGCCCACATGCGTCCGAGCGCCCCGTACGAGGCACCGCCCACGTTGACGAACGACATCGAGGCGGCGACCCAGCGTTTGCCGGCCGGCGGCGCGAAGTTCTTGTCCGTGCTGACCGCGGGGTCGACATAGGCACCGAGCACGACCTCCAGGTGGCGGCCGACCTGCGAGCCGTGCACCCGTACGGCGTCACCCACATGGGCATCCTTCGCGCCCGGCCGCAACGGGCCGCCCTCGCCCCCCGGAGCCCCGTCGTCCACCGGGACGGCCGGCGCCGCGGCGGGGGCGAGGGCGGCCCCCTCGGGAACGCTCCCGCAGGCGGTGACACCGAGCAGCAGGAGCGGGAGCAGGGCGAGGGCGGGGAGGCAGGGGAGGCCGGGGAGGGCGGACTGGCGCATACAAGATCCCTTCGGGGACGTGGTGCGGCCAGTTTCACGCGCCCGGGCAGGCAATTGCACACAACGACACGAGTGTGCGGAGCGAGTGCGTACGGCCACCTGCCAGCACAATGCGTTCCGGCGGAATCCCGCCGTCCGCACCCTTTGGAGGAAGAATGCGCATCTCCGCCCACCGAATGGCCCTGGCGGCCTTCTCCGCACTGGCCGCCACCACGCTGTTCAGCGCTCCGGCCGGCGCCACCGTTTTCAATCAAGGTATTTCCGTACATCACGACGCCTACGTCGCGGCGGACGGCACCGTCACCCTTTCCGGGTCCTACCACTGCGAGCAGGCGTCACCCACGGGGGCGATGCAGATCAGGGCGACCGTCGTCCAGGAGGACGGGCACCGGCTGAGCGTCGGCGCGGAGCAGCCCGTCTGTGACGGCACGGAGCGCCGGTGGGTGGCCACCGCCCCGGGACGCTGGGTGAACGTGCGGCCGGGCCACGCGGTGGTCACCGCCGAGCTGCAGGAGGTCCGCCTCTCGGGCCTGATGCCGAAGTCGGTCGCCACCGTCGCGCGGGACACGAAGGACGTCGAGGTGCGCAGGCACTGAAGCCCGTGCGCGGCCGTGGCGCCCTCCCGGTAGCCGCCGCTACCGGGACCGGCACTCGGGTGCGACGCCCGTCATCGACATGAACGCCACCGTCCGGCACCCGGGGTCCGTGTGCGGCCGTCCCGTCGTCCAGTCCACGACCGTGGGCACTCCGGCGGCCAGCAGGAGCACGGCGAGGACGCCGGTCACGGCCCCCAGGTTCAGCCTGCGCACAGCATGTTCCGTTCCATGGTCGGCATCATCACCCCGGCTCCCACCGCCCACAACCCGACGTGTCCGGGTGGTCACCCCGAGCTCCGGGGGCTGCCGCCGACGTCGAACTCGCACCACACCGCCTTGCCGTCGCCCCGGGACTCCACGCCCCAGTGCGTGGCCAGGGCGTCCACCAGGAGCAGTCCGCGACCCGTGGTGGCCGCCTCGCCGGGGCTGCGCCGGCGCGGCCACACGCTGGAGCGGTCCTTGACCCACAGCCGGATCCTGCGGACCGGCTCCGGGAGCACCTCCATGGTCAGCACCGCCCCGCCGTCGGTGTGCAGCAGGGCGTTGACCAGCAGCTCCCCCGCCGCCACCTCCACGTCGTCGGCGAGTTCGGGCACACCCCAGTCGCGCAGGGCCTGGCGCAGCGCGTAGCGGGCGTCCGAGAGGCCCTCGGGGTCGGCCTGGTGGATGTACTGGTGGATGCGCGGGGCCCGGTGGGTGCCGGGGTCGGGAGCCCTGCGCAGCACCAGCAGCGCCACGTCGTCCCCGGAGCCCCAGCGCTCCCACAGCCGGTCCGAGAGGTGGTCGGCGAGCGCCCCGGCGTCCTGGGGGCCGCTGCGCACCGCGTGGGCGAGGGCGTCCATGCCCGCGGTGATCGTCGTACCGGGTTCCTCCACGAGGCCGTCGGTGCACAGCACCAGCGTCTCGCCGGGAACGAGGTCGAGCTGGGTCTCGGGGAACTCCTCCTCCTCGAAGGCCGAGGCCAGCCCCAGCGGGAGGCCGCCGCGCACGTTGGGCCAGCCCGTTCGCCCGTCCGTGTGGCGGATCAGCGGGCCGAGGTGGCCCGCGCGGACCGCGCGTACGCCGCCGGTCTCCAGGTCCACCTGCGCGTACATGCAGGTGGCGAACCGCTCGGTGTCCAGTTCGGCGAGGAAGCGCGAGGCCCGCGCCAGCACCGTGGACGGCGGATGGCCCTCCCCCGCGTACGCCCGCAGCGCGATCCGCAGCTGGCCCATGATGGCCGCCGCGTGCGTGTCGTGGCCCTGTACGTCGCCCACGACGATGCCGACCCGGTTGCGGGGCAGCGCGATCACGTCGTACCAGTCCCCGCCGACCTCCCGACCGCTCCACGCGGCGTGGTAGCGGACCGCGATCTCCCCGCCGGAGATCTCCGGGATCCGGCGCGGCAGCATGGCCGCCTGCAGTCCGGTCGCGAATTCCCGCTCCTGGTCGAAGAGGAGCGCCCGCTGGAGCGACTGCGCCACGATGCCCGCCAGGCCCAGGCACAGGTTGCGCTCCTCGGGGCTGAACTCCTCGCGCCGGCGGTAGAAGAGGACCAGCCCGCCGATGGCCTTGGCCTGGGCGATCAACGGCAGGTAGGCGGCGGCCTCGAAGCGGATGCGGTTCAGGTAGTCCGCGAGGAGCGGGAATTCGCCGCCGAGCTCGCCGAGCGAGGTGACAAAACGTGCCTGCCTGGTCAGCACCGCGTGCGAGAGCGGAAGCGACCCGTCCATCCGGGTGAACCGGCGCTCGCTGAGGATCTCCAACGACTCCCCGCTCAGCGCGATGATCTTCATGGTGCCGCCCTCGACCAGCCCCAGGGCCAGGCCGTCCGCCCCGAGCCGCTCCAGCGCGCCCGCCCCGGTCAGCGCGGCCGTGACGTCGTCGACCGTCACCGCCCGCGACAGGGCCTCGGTGGTCCGCTGCACGATCGTCGTCTGCTGGGCGCGCGCCGCCTCCAGCTTGCGCAGCAGCGTCGCGTGGGCAAGCTCCGCCGCCGCGTCCCGGACGATCCCGGCGATGTACAGCGCCTGCCCCTCCTCGTCCCGCACCACCCGGCCCGTGGTGTGCGTCCACTGGTCACGGCCGTCGCGCCGGTGCACGGTGAAGTACGCGCCGAACGTCTCGCCGCCCTCCGCCAGGACACCGGCGATGGTCTCGCGCAGCCGGGCCGCGTCCTCGGGCCGCACGCGCAGGGCGGCGCCCTCCGCGGTGCCGTCGTACTCCTCCGGCTCCACGTCGAACACGCCCATGGCGGCCGCGTCCAGCGCCACCGTCCGCGAGCCCAGGTCCCACTCGAAACTGCCCATGCCGTTCAGCGCGAGCCGCTTCCCGGCGTCGGTCACGGGGATCCGCCGGCCCGGCCCGGGTCCGTCGCGCTCCGCCGCCACCCTCCGCACCCCCTACCGGCCGGGCCAGTACGGCTGGGAGATCAGGCGCTCCCACTCCTCGTCGGGCTGGCCCGGCAGGGTGCGCCCCGCCTCCCGCCAGCGCTGGACGACGGAGAGGTAGATCGTGGCCTGGTCGGCGGCGGAGGCCGTCGCGTACGGGCCCGCGTACGGGCCCGGTTGCCCGCCCGGGTACGAGGACCGGTCGTGCCCGCCCGGGTACGGGCCCGGATGCGGGCCCGCGTACTGGCCCGGATGCCCGCCCGGGTACGAGGACCGGTCGTGCCCGGCGGACATGGCTGTGGCGGACTGTTCGCCGCGGCTGGCGGGAATGCGTACCCAGCCGCGGCCCTGTGCTCGCTCCGCGCTCATCACGGACCCCTTCTCACCGCGGATCTCACCGCAGGTGCGTCTTCGGATGCCCCGGAGGCACCCCCGGACCCGGCCCGGAGGAAGCGGCCCGGCCGAGCCGGGCGCCCCCGGGGGAGCCCGGCCGCGGACCCCGGGCACCGAGGCGCTTGCGGACTCCTCTCACCAGTCTCCCCGCCGTGAAGCCCGCGCCGTGCACGAATCGCATGGAAGGGCCGAATGAGGGAGCCGTCAGCAGCCCCGCGAAGAACAGCCCGGGCCACGAGGACTCGAAGCCGGGGCCGAGCTCCGGGGCCCTGCCGTTGCCGACGGTCGTCAGCGCGGCGCGCAGCCCCGCGTCCAGCATCTCCAGCCGGGCCAGGTCCGGGGCGAAGCCGGTGGCAGCGATGACGTGGGAGACGTCCAGGACCACCGATTCGCCCGCGTGCGAGGTCAGCCCGAGCCGCGTCCGCTCGCCCACCGCCACCGCCCGGTGCAACCGGTGCCCCAGCAGCGCGGGCACGCGCCGCTCGAAGCGGTCCCGCAGCCACCAGGCGCCGGCCGGCCCCAGTGCGGTCGCCGCGATCCGCTCCCGGGTGTGCGCGGGCAGCCGGCGCACCGCCCAGGGCAGCTCCGACCACACCCAGCTGCGCCAGCCCGTGCCGAGACCGCTGTGCGGTTCGCGCAGGGCACGCAGCGGGGGCCGGCTCAGCGGCTGCGGAACGGTGTTCCAGTTCAGCCGGGAGCGCCGGGCGACCAGGCACGGCCGCGCCCCCTGCTCGGCCAGCAGGGCGGCGGTCTCCAGGGCCGCCTGTCCGGCCCCGAGCACCGCGACCTCGCGGCCCGCGAAACCGGACAGGTCCCGGTGGCCGCTGCTGTGCGAGTAGTGGCCGGGCGGGAGCTCCCGCAGCGCCTCGGGATGGTGGGTGAAGGGCATCACCCCGGCCGCGACGGCGACCGTGCGGGCGCGCAGGGGCGGTCCCTCGGCAGTGCGGACGCGGAAACCGTCGCCCTGCGGGGTCACCTCCGTGACGGTCACCTCCTCCACCTGCGGCCCGGCGTGCCGGGCGAACCAGATCCCGTACGCGCTGAACGTGCCGATGGGCAGCGGAGTGCCGTGTTCCGCGACCGTTCCGAGGGAGGCGCAGTACTCGGCCAGCGTGTGCCGCCCGTCCGGCGCGGACAGGTTGGAGGACCAGGGCTCCGACTTCAGGTACATGCCCTCGGGCATGTGGTCGCGCCACGAGGCCATGGGCCTCCCCAGCAGCCGTACGCCGAGACCCGCGGCGGCGGCGTGGGCGGCGATCGACAGCCCGTACGGGCCCGCACCGATCACCACGAGATCGTCGATCCGCGTCACAGCCGCTCCTCCGGCTCGATGGCCTCCCGCCCGGTCCCGCCCGCCGGGCCCGGCCCGGTCACCGCGTCACCAGTTCGTCCGGCTCGGCCGAGGCCTCCGGCGGAACGGGGCGGGAGACCGCCCCCGCGGAGCCCACGCCCGGCTGCTCCCGGCCGCGCTGGCGGGGCGCGCGGACGACCGCGCGCGCCGTACGGCGGCCCTGCGCCGGGACACCGCGAAGGACCCGTACCCCCTTGGCCGCGCCGCGTCCCAGGAACGCAGCGAGCATGGCCAGGAACGGCCGGACATCGTCCGCCGCGAACCAGGCCGCCTCGACCTGCGCCCGCCCGTCGGCCGGGCCCTGCTTCGGCGGTGCGGGGTCCGCCGCCGGCCGGCGGCGCGGCAGGGACCGGCCCCGGACCGCGGCCAGCAGCGCGTAGTTCTCCGCGACGAAGACGCGGCCCGCGCCGCCCGAGGGCTGCGGGACGCGTTGGCCCGTCAGGTCCAGGTACATCGCCTGGACCACGTCCAGCCCGGCGGCGTCCGTGAACAGCCTGAACTGCGCGCCCGGGCGGGGGTTGAAGTCCACCAGCCGGAAGACCCCGCGCTCGTCCCGGCGGAAGTCCAGGTCCAGGATGCCCTGGTAGCCGAGGCGTTCGGCGAGCCGCAGCGCGGCCTCCTCCACCGCCGGGTCGGGCAGCCAGCGGCCGACCGCCGTCAGCCCCGTGCGCACCGGCCAGGACAGCTCCTTGCGGCCCGATCCGGCGAGCAGCGGGCGGCCGCCCCGGGTGAAGGCGCCGTGGAAGAACCAGTCGGTGTCCGGGCCGGCCGGCAGGAACCGCTGGAGCAGCAGCCTGCTCCCGGCCTCGGCGGAGCGCTCGTACAGCCGGCGCGCCTCGGCGGTGGTGTGCACGAGGGTGGTGCTGCGCAGTCCGTCCGCCCCGGGGGGCAGCAGCCAGGGCCGGCTCCACTTCGCGACCACCGGCAGGCCCAGCCGCCAGGCGACCTCCGCCGCCTCGGCTCCGCTCGCCGGGACCACGGTCTCCGGGTGCGGGACGTCCCATCGTGAACAGAGCCTGGCCAACTCGGCCTTGTCGGCCACCCGGGCGGGCAGGTTGTCCGGCTGGTGGGGGATCCGGAAGCGGTCGCGGAGCGCCGGGGCGACCCGGGAGACGGAGATGGCGCTCAGGTCGTCCATGGCGATGAGCACGGCGGGACGGCCGATCCGCTCCGACACCGCGGTCAGGCACTCCAGCAGGGCCTCGGGCGTCTGCGGGTCGAGTCCGCCGACGGGCCCGGGGTGCGCGGCGCGCAGGTACCGCGACCGCCCCGTGGGACCTCCCCCGGCCTCGACGACGGCATGGACCTCCACACCCTTGCGGCCGAGGGATCTGACCGCGCCGAGGGTTCCGTGGTGGAACGGATTGCGGTCGAGTCTGAGCACAACGGCGGGCACATGGTTGGCGAACGCGTGCATGGCAACGGTGTCTTTCACCTAGTCGGACCAAGCGGGGGTGGTGTGGAGCTGCGAATGGCCTACCCGGCAGTCACCGAACAGGCAGTTCGTCAGATCTGATGCCAACGTCTTCGACAAGCACACCGATTCGGGAGAGCTCGGGAGACGCCATGCCCAGACCACGCCGCCGACTGGCGAGCACCTGCGTCGGTACGCTCACGGCCGGGCTGCTGGCCACCGGGGCCGCCCTCGCGGCGCCCGAGAAGAACCGGACCGATGACTCCGGCATCGCGATGGGCGCCTACCTCGACTACGGACCCAGCGGGGTGGCCCGCATCCCGTACCTCTCGCGCTGGCTGGGCGGCAGGGAGATCCGCGTCGGCCACACCTATCTCCCCGGCGACCAGTGGGCCGGCATCGAGGGCCGGGTCTCCTTCCTGGAGGACTGGGCGCGGTGGCGGCTGGCGGACGACGACCGGATGTTCGTCCTCAACGTGCCCATGCAGGCGCGCAACGAGGCGCGGGTGCCCGACCAGCAGGTGGCCCGGCTGATCCGGGCGGGCGCGCGCGGCGACCACGACGAGCACTTCCGCCGGCTCGCCGAGCGGCTGGTGTCGCTGGGGGTCCCCGACACCGTGATCGTGCTCGGCTGGGAGATGAACGGCGTCACCTACACCCACCGGTGCCGGCCCGACCCGGCGAACTGGAAGGTGTACTGGCGGCGCGTCGTCGACGTGATGCGCGCCGTGCCCGGCCAGAGGTTCAAGTTCGACTTCGCCCCGAACCGGGGTACGGACGCGATCGGCTGGACGAAGTGCTACCCGGGCGACGACCACGTCGACATCATCGGGATGGACTCCTACGACCAGGCCCCCGGAGAGACCTTCGACGAGCAGATCTCCCAGCCGTACGGGCTCCAGAAGCACGTCGACTTCGCGCGGGCGCACCGCAAGGCGATCTCCTACCCGGAGTGGGGGCTGTTCCGGCGCGGGGACAACGCGGAGTACGTGCGGCGCATGCTGCGGTGGATCGAGCAGCACAAGCCGCTCTACCACACCATCACCGACTACTGCCCGCACGGCGTGTGGCAGTGCAAGCAGAACCCCGAGTCCTCGAAGGCATTCCGGGACGCGCTGATGCCGGAGGCGCCCGGCCCGGTGCCCACGCCGGTCGTCCCCACGCCGGTCGTCCCCACGCCGGTCGTACCCACGCCGGTCGTGCCCACACCCGTGGTGCCGACCCCCGTGGTGCCCACGCCGGCCGTGCCCACGCCGCAGGTCCCCACACCCGCCGTCCCCACCCCGGCCGTACCCACCCCGCAGGTGCCCACACCCGCCGTGCCCACGCCGCAGGTGCCCACCCCGGCCGTGCCCACGCCGCAGGTCCCGACGCCCGACGTCCCGACCCCGGTCGCCCCGACTCCGGCCGTGCCCACCCCGCAAGTCCCCACCCCGGCCGTACCCACGCCGCAGGTGCCCACGCCCGACGTCCCGACCCCGGTCGCACCGAGCCCCGAGGTCCCCGTACCCGTCAGTCCCCGTCCCACGCCGCCGGAGCCGAGCCCCGAGGTCCCCGAGCCCGTCGTCACCCCCAGCCCCGCAGTGCCGGAGCCCTCCCCCGCGGCGCCCTCGCCGGTGGCACCGGCGCCCGTCACGCCGGGACCGGTCGTGCCGAAGCCCGAGCCGACTCCGGCCGGACCCCTGCCGCAGCCGCAGCAGCCGCCGCTCAACAGCAGGCAGTGGTGCGTACCGCTCAACTTCGGCGAGTGGCTGTCCAAGCTCGTCGGCAAGCAGTCGGTCTGCTTCACCATCGACCTGGGGAAGGACTCCGGCTTCTGGCCCTTCTAGACGGGTCATCGCACCCGCAGCTCGTTGAGCCGCGCCCGCCAGTCCCTGGCGGCCGGCAGCGCCTCCCGCAGCGCTCCCACCGCCCGCTCGCGCCCCGTCACCTGCGACTCGTGCAGCCGCAGCAGGGGCGCGAGCGCGCTCGGTGCCATCAGGAAGCGCTGGTTGACGACCGTCTCGGGCCGCCAGTGGTTCTTGTACGGCTCGTTGCCCCGCAGGAAGCTCACCACCGGCCGGCCCTCTGCCAGCGCCCGCCCGGCCTCGTAGCGCAGCAGCAGCGTCGCCACGTCCACCTTGCGCGCCCGCAGGTCCGGGTCCGCCCCGTAGAGGTAGCCGCCGCTCAGTCCCGCCGACAGCAGGGTGACGTTGGCCGCCACCACCTTCCCGTCGAGCCGGAACTCCGTCAGCCGGCCCTCCCCCGCCCGCACCATCCGGCGGGTGGCCCGGGTCAGGTGCTCGGCGAAGCGGGGGCGCAGGTGCTCCGGGGTCACCCCGCGGCCGCGCCACTGCTTCTCGTGCAGCCGCAGCAGGTTCCGTACCGCACGCGGCACTTCCTGCTCGGTGGCCTCGTGCTCCTCGATCCCGGCCGCGTCGGTCTTGCGCAGCTTGGCCCGCACCCGCTGGGCGCCGGAGGCCGGCATCCGCTTGACCAGTTCGTCGAACGGCAGGGTCGGCAGCTCCATGCACGTGGAGTCGGCGAGCCGGCTGCCGATCCCGGGCCACTGCCGGTACAGCTCCTCGGCGGCGGCCCCGGGGCGCACCTCCCGCAGGTCGACCACCGCGCCGCGGGCCGCCCGGTGCAGCCCCCGGGCCAGCGCCGGCACGACCCGGCCGGCGTGCTCCGCGGCCACGAGGACGTCGAAGTAGTCGGTGATCGGGCCGCCCAGGGGCACCAGCAGCGGGATCGGCCGGTGCACGAGCATCAGGGGGGCCGCGCCGACCAGTTCCCCGCCGCGCCGGACCAGGACGATCCGGAGCCGCCCCTCCTTCCCGTACGACAGCCACCAGGAGTGCAGCCAGGCGTGGCTCTGGAAGGGGGTGGCGGTGGGACAGGCGCGGACGAGCCGGTTCCACGGCTCTTCCAGCGCGGCGAACTGCCGGGGGTCGCGGCACAGCGTCACCGACAGGGCCCCGGCGGAGCCCCGACTCATCGAACGGACTCCTTCTCCTTGGCCGAGACCGGCTCACCCTGGGCGGGGAGCGTGGCGTACTCCTCGGCCGGAGCCCCGGCCGCGCGCTCCGCGACGGGCTCGGCCACCGGACCGGCTGCGGACGCGCCTTCCCCGGGGCGCCGCGCGCGCCCGGGCCGGGCGAGCAGCCACAGGCCGCCCAGCAGCCCGCCGGCGCACGTCCCCACGGCGCCGCTGACGGCGGCGGACGGGGAGGCGGGCTCGGTGGGGGCCACGGCCTGGTTGAAGAGGAGCAGCTGGACGCCGGTGTTCTTGGCGGCCTGGTTGCTGCTCAGCGACAGGGCGTCGGCGACCGCGTTCGCGATGTCGGCGGCCTCGGCGGGGCTCTTGGAGGTACCGGTGATGGCGATCATCGGGGACTCGGGGGAGGTCTCGGCCCGCACCTGGGTCCGCAGCTCCCGCGTGGTGATGCCCGCGCGGGGCTGCGCGTAGGCGAGGGTGGAACTGCTGGTGGCGATACGGGCGTACGCCTGCGCGAAGCCGAGGGCGGTGGCGGGCTCGGTGGTGTCGTCGGGCACGGCCACGACGTAGCTGGTGGCGGCGTACTCGGGGGCCTTGAGCACCCCGTACGCCCCGCCGGCGGCCAGCCCCAGCACGGCGCAGGCGGGCAGCGGCCACCACACGGGGGGCCGGGTGAGACGCCGCCCGGACCTCTTCCCGGAGCGGTGGTCGGCCCTCTTCCCGGGCTTCTGCTCGGGCTTCTCGGAGTTCTTCTCGGAGTTCTTCTCGGCGCTGTCGGCCATGGTGGTGCTCGCTTCCTGGAGGGGGTGGTTCCTTCGGGTCCCGGCGGGACCCCTTCGGGGGTGGGGGTCAGCCGCGGGCGTCCGGCGTCCGCCGGGGGGAGCCGGGCGCGGGCACCGTCGGCCCCGCCGGCGATCGCGGATGCGGGCCCGGGCCCGCATCCGCGGCGGGTTCCGGAGCCTGCGGGTCCGGCGCGGTGCTCCGGGCCGTGGCCGCCGTCCCGGCCGTCCCGGCCGCGCCCGGTGCGGCCGAGAGGGCGAGGTCGTACACGTCCAGCAGCCGCCGCGCGCTGTGGGCGATGTCGTAGCGGCGGACGACCGGCGGCGGGGGCAGTCGGCGGGCGCCCGCCTCCATGTGGCCGCGCAGCGCCGCGACGAGTTCCTCGGTGCCGGTGCCGATGCGGCGGGCGCCGGGGGCCTCGGCGGCGGGCAGGTCGTCGATGGCGGGGCAGGTCACGTGCAGGACGGGGAGTCCGGCGGCCAGAGCCTCCACGACCGCGAGCCCGAAGGCCTCCTCCCGCGACGGCGAGACGAAGACGTCCATGGCGGCCAGCAGGGCCGGGATGCCCGGGGTACGGCCGTCCGCGCTGTCGCCCAGCGGGTCCCGCTCCCCCAGCAGGTGGATCCGGCTCTGCGCACCGAGTTCGGCGGCCAGTCGGCGCAGCCCCGCCCGCTCGGGGCCGTCCCCGGCCAGCAGCAGGTGCGCGCCCGGCAGCGCGGCCACGGCCCGCACCAGGAGGTCGAACCGTTTGCCGGGGACCAGCCGGCCGACCCCGCCCACCACGAAGGCCCGCTCGGGCAGCCCGGTGCGGGCCCGGGTGGCCCGGCGCACGCCCTCGTCGAAACGGAAGCGGGCGGCCTCGATCCCGTTGGGGACGACGTGGACCCGCGCGGCCGGTACCCCCCACCCCTCCAGCCGGGCGGCGACGGTGTCCGAGACGGCCACGGTCGCCGCGCCCAGGCGTTCACTGGCCAGGTACAGCGCGCGCACCCCGCCCGAGAGCGGCCGGCCCTCGATCTCGCCCTCGCCGAGGGAGTGTTCGGTGGCGACGGTCGTCCCGGTGCCCGCGAGCCGGGCCGCGAGGCGCCCGTACACGCAGGCCCGGTACAGGTGGGTGTGCACGAGGTCGTACCGGCCGCTGCGGATGAAGCGCACGAGCCTCGGCAGGGCGCCCAGGTCCCGGTTGCCGCGCATCCCCAGGTGCACGACCCGCACCCCGTCGGCGCGCAGCCCCTCGGCCACCGGGCCGGGGTTGGTCAGTGTCAGGACGTCGCACTGCATGGGCATGTGCCGCAGGAGCAGCCGCAGTTGCTGCTCGGCGCCGCCGACACCGAGGCCGGTGATGACGTGCAGCGCCCTGACCGATTCGATCGGCTTCACCGGTGCACCGCCCGCCGCAGCTCGCGGACCCGGTGGCGCAGGTGCTTGACCCGCAGCCGGGTGCCGCCGTCGGCCTGGCTGACGTGCGTGCGCGGCAGGGCGTGCGGGCCGGCGAGCCGCCCGGGGGCGATGGCGCAGGCGTAGCCGTATCCGGCGGCGCGTGTCGCGTCGACGACCCGGGCGTCGAGGTGCCCGTACGGGTAGCAGAACCCTTCGGGCAGGGTTCCGGTCAGTTCGCGCAACAGGTCGCGGCTGCCCCGTAGTTCCTGCAGGAGCACGTCGTCGGGGGCCGCGGTCAGGTCCTGGTGGAGCAGTCCGTGGGAGCCGATCTCCTGCCCGGCGGCGGCGACCTCGCGGATGCCCTCGGCGGTCAGCAGGGACTTGCGGGGGCCCAGCGGGTCCCAGACGTTGTCGACGCCGAGCCGTCCGGGCAGCACGAAGAGGGTGGCGGTGCAGTCATGGCGCCGGAGCAGCGGCAGCGCGCGGGTCAGGAAGTCGGTGTAGCCGTCGTCGAAGGTCAGTCCGACCAGACCGGTTCCGCCTCCGGCCGCCCTGGCCCGCAGCAGTTCGCCGACCGACACCCCGCGCAGGCCCCGGGAGCGCAGCCACAGCAGTTGGGCCTCCAGGGCGAGGGGGGTGACGGTGATCCCGTACGGGTCCTCGGCGGGGTCGGTGAACTCGGTGACCGAGTGGTACATCAGGACCCACGGCGATGCGGTCCGGCGGGCGGGGACCACCGCGGCGGGGGCCGTGTCGGTGTCAGCGGGCATTGCGGAACCTCTGCGTGAACTGGGAGATCTGACCGGACAGGGCGGTGACTTCGAGGGCGCGTATGGCCATGCCGGTGGCGCCGAACATGGCCGGGACCAGCAGGCAGCCGAGGCCCGCGCTGAGCAGCGGATCGGGGATCATCGGCCCGGCGATCCAGCCGGTGGCGCAGGCGGCGAGGGCGGCCACCGCGAGCCGTCCGATGCTGAAGGCGACCCTGCGGACGTGGATGGCGATGATCCGCGGGCCGAGGCCGGTGAGCAGCAGGGCGGCGGCGGTGGAGATGCCCGCGGCGTTGGCGGCGGCGATCCCGTAGATGCCCCACCAGCGGACGGCGAAGGCGCCCGCCACGACGTTGACAAACAGTCCGGCACCCATCGCGAGCGCCGGGAACCAGGTGGGCCGGGCGGTCGAGAAGAAGGGCCGGGACAGTGCCCCGACGAGGCAGTGGCCGAGCAGTCCGAGTCCGTAGACCCGCATGACGGCGGCGGTGGCGAGGGTGTCCTCGTGGGTGAAGGCGCCGCGTTCGAAGAGGACCTGGATGATCTGGGGGGCGTAGCCGATGACGAGCGCGGTGCCCATCAGGACGGCGAGCGAGGCCAGCGCGAGGTCCCGCTCCACCCGCCGGCGGGCCTTCTCGCGTTCGCCGCCCGCCATGGCCTGGGCGACGACGGGGAAGGTGACGGTGCAGATCATCAGCGAGAGCACCATCGGCATCTGCGCGACCTTCTGCGCGTAGTTGAGGTGGGAGATCGCCCCGGACGGCAGCGAGGCGGCCAGGAACCGCTCGACGAGGACCTGCGACTGGCGGAAGACGGAGAAGAGGATGACGGGGGCGATGACCCCGAAGGCGATGAGGGTGGGGCGGTCGCGGTCGCGCTGGCTGCGCGGGGCGGCGGACCGTCTGGCCCGGGGCGGACCGAAGCCGACGTGGCGGATGAAGGAGGGGAGCTGGACGAGCGCCATCAGCAGCCCGCCGACGGCGACGCCCGCGGCGGCCGCCCGCACGCCCCACAGGGTGTGGAGGGTCACCATCGTGGCGATGATGCCGACGTTGTACGAGACGTAGATCGCGGCGGGCGGCACGAAGGAGCGGTGCGCGCGCAGCGCGGCACTGAAGTAGCCGGCGACGCCGAAGGAGAGCACGGTCAGCGCGGTCAGGCGGGTGCACTCGACGGCCAGCCCGGGGTCGGGCAGGCCCGGCGCGAGCACGGCGACGACGGCGGGCGCGGCGACGACGAGGACGGAGGCGACGGCGGCCAGGAACACCAGGAGCCGCGGCAGGGTCGCCCCGACCAGCAGCCGTACGGGGTCCTGGGTGCGGGCCTCCCGTCGGGTCAGCCCGGCGCGGCCGGCGGCCCGCCGGGCCAGGGCGTGGCTGAAGGCGGGCACCATCAGCAGCGCCATGGCGTCCTCGATCAGCAGTGTGGAGGCCATCTCGGGGACGGTCCAGGCGATGAGGAAGGCGTCGCTGTCGTGCCCGGCGCCGAAGAGGTGCGCGATGGTCTGGTCGCGCACCAGCCCGAACAGGGACCCGGCGGCGGTCAGCCCGGCGGTGACGGCGGCGGCCTTGGCCAGGAACCGCCCGAGCGGGGCGCCTGCGGCGGGCTCGGCGGACACCTCGGCCTCTCCCCGGCGGCGGCCGCGTCCAAACCGGCTCCGGTCGCCGGGTGCGGCGGACCCGCCCGCACGGCGGACGGCGCCGGACCGTTCCCCGTCGGGCGCGGCGGCGGGGCCGCTCGCGACGCGCGCCGCGACCCGCACGCCGCAGCCCGCCGGCGCTCCGCCCGGATAGCCCGCGGAACCGAACAGCGGTTCCCGCACGGCGGACTCGCCGGCCGGCAGGCCCCCGGCGACGAAGCCCGGGTCAGCCGGGAGCGGCTCGCCGCCGGGCGCCCCGTCCGCGGGCGGCACGTACCCGGAGGTGGGCGGGACACGGGTGTGGCCCGCTCCGGCACGGGTGCCGGAGGCGGGCCGCCAGGGCGTGGTGTCCGTCACCGGCCGCTCGAACTCTCGGGGACCGGGCCCCGTACCCCGGTGCCGCCGCGGACGCCCGCCGGGGAGGCGAGCGCCCACCAGGCCGCCAGGCCGATGATCACTCCGGTGAGGACGGTGGACGGGCCGCCGATGTCCGCGTAGAGGAAGTCGGTCAGCTGCCACACGAGCAGCCCGGTCGCGATCAGGCCGCAGTCCCGCATCCGCGATCCCGCGCCGGTGGCGAGCCGCCGCAGTCCCGCGACGAGCAGGGCCGCCCAGCCGCCCGCCAGCGCGATCAGCCCGATCAGGCCCTGCTCGCTGAGGATCAGCAGGTACATGTTGTGCGGGGAGAGCAGCGGCTGGCGGATGTACGCCTGTCCCGCGCCGGCGGTGTCGCTGCCGGAGGAGAGCCCGAGCGAGGCGTGGCCGTCACGGTGGGCGGGGAAGCCTTTGAGGCCCACGCCCGTGGCCGGCCGCTCGCGCCACATCGACTCGGCGGCGGCCCACATCGTGTAGCGGTCGGTCACCGACTGGTCGGGGGCGCTGGAGACCTGGGTGATGGAGGTCAGTCGTTCGGCGACCATCTCCGAGCCGACGCCGAGTCCGCCGACGAGGACCACCCCGGCGGCGGCCAGCGCGGCGAGCACCGTGAGGGCCCGTCGGATCCCGGCCAGCGCCATCACCAGCAGCGCCGCGCCGAGGGTGGCGATCCAGGCGCCGCGGCTGAAGGACAGCACCAGCGGCACGACCAGGACCAGGGCGCAGCCCGCGGCGGTCCGCCGCAGGCGCGACGGCAGTCCGGGGGCGAGGGCGGCGGCGGTCGCGACGACCAGCCCGTAGGCGACGACCGTCGCCATGCCCATGACGTCGCCGGGGCCGAAGGTGCCCACGGCCCTGATGTCCTCGCCCTGGTAGGAGGCGCCGGTGCCGGTCGCGTACTGCACGACCCCCACCGCGCCCTGCACCAGCGCCAGCACCACGAAGCAGCCGGCCGCGAGCCGGAACTCCCGGGCGCCCTGCACCAGCAGCACCACGGCCGCCGGGACCAGCACGAAGACCTGGAGGTAGCGGACGAAGCCCGGAAGGGCGGCGTACGGGTCCCCCGCGGTCACCGTCGCGACGGCGAGGCCGACGGCCGGCGCCCCGAGGACGAGGACCCCCAGGGGGGTCAGTGGCCGTACCCGGCCGCGCAGCGCCTGGACGGCGCAGACGAGGACCAGCAGCAGCGAGGCGGCGTCGGCCGGGCCGACCTTGCCGGAGGCGGTCGCGTCGCCGGCCGGGAGCGGGGCGAGCAGGAAGAGCACGGTCGCGGCGAGCGGCAGCAGCGGCCAGTGCCGGCGCAGCAGGCCCGGTACGTCCGGCCGGGCCCAGGAACCGGGGGCGGCGAGGCTCATCAGCTGCCTCCCAGCCGGAAGCGGAAGAAGGAGGCGGCGGTGCGGGCGAGGATCCACAGGTCCTGCCACAGCGACCAGGTGTCGATGTAGTGGTTGTCGAAGCGGGCCCGGTCCTCGATGGAGGTGTCCCCGCGCAGGCCGTTGATCTGGGCGAGGCCGGTGATGCCGACGGGCATCCGGTGGCGGGCCTCGTAGCCGGGGTGGACGGTGGAGAACTTGGCGACGAAGAAGGGCCGTTCGGGACGGGGTCCGACCAGGCTCATGTCTCCGCGCACGACGTTCCACAGCTGCGGCAGCTCGTCGAGGGAGGACTTGCGCAGGAACGAGCCCACCGCGCTCATCCGGCGGTCGCCCGCGACCGTCCAGCGGGTGGCGGACTCGTGCGCGTCGGCGCGCAGCGTGCGGAACTTCAGCAGGGTGAAGGGGCGTCCGTACAGGCCGACGCGTTCCTGACGGAAGATCACTCCGGGTCCGTCCCAGAGGCGTACGGCGGCCGCGCAGAGCAGCATCACCGGTGCGGCGGCGACCAGGGCGACCAGGGCCAGCGCGGAGTCGATGACCCGCTTGGCCCAGCGCTCCAGCGGTCGGGCCGGGCGCGGCAGCAGCGGCTGCACGGCGTACCCCCACAGCTGGTCGGCGGGGTGGGCCAGCCGCATGCCGGTGACCTTGGCGGTGCCGGCCGGGTCCGCGAGCCACAGCCGGCAGCCGTGGTCGTGGAAGAGCCGGACCAGGGAGGCGGTGCGCTCGTCGGCCTCGGGCGGGCGGGTGAACACCGCGTGCCGGACGGCGTTCTGGATGACCGCGCGCCGGATGTCCTCGTGGGTGGCGAGGAGCGGGAGGGGGCCGGTGTCCCCGTCGGCGGGGGCGGCGGTGTCGGCGAGCCCGACCGGGCGCAGACCGAACTCGGGGCGGCCGTGCAGGGCCGCGGCGACCGCGCTCGCCCCGGCGCCCGGTCCGACCACGAGGGTGGAGGCGGGCCGTCGTACGGCCGCGCGGCGGTGTAGCTGGTTGGCGAGGCCGCGGCCCGCGCAGACCAGGAGGGCCTGCAGGCACACGGCGGTCAGCAGCATGGTCCAGCCCATGGCGCGGGCCGGGTCGAGGGCTGCTGCCACGGCGGCCGCCGCGCACCACAGGACGGCGGATCGCCCCAGCACCGCGGGCAGTTCGAGGAGGGCGGAGGGGGCGAGGCGCGGCCGGTACAGGCCCGCCTGCGCGTGCAGGGCGACGAGCAGGGCGGGCAGCACGGCGACGGCCGGCGCGGCCGGCAGCACCTGGCCGGGCAGGGTGACCGCGGTGACTACGGCGGCCAGCGCGTCGGCGGTGAGCAGGGGGAGCACCCGGCTGCTGCGGCGCAGGCGCTGCGGGCGCACGGCGGACCGTGCCAGGTCGGCCCTGGGCCCGCGCGGCGGGTGGATGGCGGTCGCGGAACGGCGGGCTGCCCCGTGGGGTGCGGGCGCGAAGGCGCTGCCGCCGGGCCCCGTGCCGCCCTGCCCGGTGTGCCGGGCGGGTGCGCTGTCCATCGTCATCGGCTGATGCGCTCCTGGTTCAAGGGCCGGGGCCTGCCCAGCAGTTCGTGGTACAGGCCGCTGACCGCGTCCGTGGTCCGCCGCACGTCGAAGTCGGTCCGGGCGTGCTGCCGGGCCTGCTCCCCGAGTTCGGCGAGGAGCCGCGGCTCGGCGAGCAGCCGTCCCAGGGCCTTGGCCAGTGCCGTCGGGTCCTCCGGCGGTACCAGGCACAGGCGTCCCTGGCCGGACGGCAGGCTCTCCCGGGCACCGCTGACGTCGGAGACCAGGACCGGTCGGCCACAGGCCATGGCTTCGAGCGGGGCGAGCGCCATGCCTTCCCACCGCGACGGCAGTACAACGAGATCGGCGGCCCGAAGCCACGGTCGGATGTCGGCGGCCGCGCCCGCGAAGTGCACCCCGGCCGGGGCGGTCCGGCGCAGCCGCTCGGCGTCGGGGCCGTCGCCGACCAGGGCGAGGCGGGCCTCGGGGAGGGTCGCGAGCACCTCGGGCCAGGCCCGCAGCAGGATGTCCTGGCCCTTCTGGGCGCAGATCCTGCCGACGCAGACGGCGAGCGGTGCGTCGGCCGGGAAGGTGGGCGGCAGCGGCAGCGCGGCGCGGGACTCGGCCCGGTCCTGGCCGGGGTCGGGTGCGCCGGGCCGGTAGTGGTCGAGGTCCACCCCGTTGCGGATGACCGTCCAGCGGGCGTCGATGCCCTCGGACTCCCCCGCGCGGCGTTCGGCCTCGCTGACGCAGAGCACCCGGTCGGCCCAGCGGGCCGCGTACCTCTCCCAGCGCAGGGCGAGCGCGGCGGTGGTGCCGCCGACGGCGTCGAAGGACCAGGCGTGGGGCTGGAAGACGGTGGGTGGCGTCCCGCGTGCGACGAGCCGTCCGACCAGTCCGGCCTTGGCGCTGTGGGCGTGCAGGAGGTCGGGCCGGATGCGGCGCAACAGTCTTCGGGCGCCGGCCAGTTCGGCCGGGAGGCCGGGGCCGGGGGCCCGGCCGGCCCGCCAGGTGAACACCTCGGCGCCGGCGGACCGGGCCGCGTCGCCGAGCGTGCCGCCGGGCGGACAGCCGACGACGGCGCGGATGCCCTGGGCGCTCTGGGCGCGGACGAGGTCGGTGACGACCCTGGCCACACCACCGTCGACGGGCTGTACGAGGTGGAGGACGGTCGTGGGCTGTGCCGCCCGGGGGTGCGTGAGCACGTGGAGTGGTCTCCTGCGTTCAGCGGCGCGCGTCTGTCTGAACGAAGAGCACACCGAGGAAATGACCCTGACTTTCGCCCGTGAACCTGAAGTCCAGGCTGCGGGCTCCACCGGACAGGGCGGGACTCAGGTCGAACACGTCCGCGTCATATCCGAGATTATTCATATGATCCGGCTGTCGCACGAAAGATTGTCCGCCGAATTCCGTGATCGTGGAATTCATGACGTCGTTGAACGGGTTCTCCCCGTCGCTGATGCTCACCCGGCGGCCACTGTCGGCGGTCACGACGAGTGAGTCACCGAGGGTGCCCCGGTCCCCGTCGTACGCGACCACCCCGACCCGGCCCGCCGAGCCCGCCGGAGCGTCCAGGCCCTCGATCGCGACCTTTCCGTCACCGGCCCGGGCGGCGAGCGACTCGAAGCCGTCCCACAGCGAGACCCGCCGCAGCGGCTCCTGCGGGTGCTCGTAGGCGACGACGAGCGTCCAGCCGCCCCAGGCGCCGACCTCGGAGTGGCCCATCGCGATGTTCAGCTGCGAGACCGTCCACATCCCGGCGCCGCCCTTGCGCACCAGCGGGGTCACGTCCGCCGAGGCCTGGTAGGCGTCGCTGCCCGCGTCCGTGCGGTGGCCGATCACCGTGTCGGCGAGGACCTCCTTGTAGGCCCCGCCCGGCTCGGCGACCAGCACCCGGCCGTTGTCCTGCGGCGGCTTCTGCTCGCCCACCCGCAGGTTCCCGCCCCAGTAGAGCCGGGCGTACGAGACCTTCGCGCCCTGGGGGACCTTGAGCTCGGCCCGGGTGGAGTTGTAGGTGTCCGGGTCCTGGTCGACCTCGCTGTAGAACATCTCGAACTCGCTGTTGACCCCCGCCGCCCCCCGCTTGACCTCGGCGCACCGCTCCGCCTGCGGGGACCGCTCCCGGCGGCAGCCGATGCCGGAGTTGGAGGCGCGGACCAGCCCGCCGTGCTGCACGGCCTGGTAACGCTGCGTGAACGGGATCCGGGGCAGCTCCTTGGGTGCGGGCGGGGCGGCCGCCGCGGGAGCGCTCACGGAAAGTGCGAGGCAGGACAGCAGGCCGAGCGCGCCGAGGATTCTGCCGGAGGAGCCCATGACCCTGTCTCCATATTCGATCAACGGGACAAAACAGGAGTGCACTTTGTCAGAAATCGGGCTGGAAATCACGTCGGACTCGCTTGTACGGCCTTTTGGGCGATAGCACGCACCCTCACAACGGGCGGGTCGTTATGAGGTGCACCATTGTTCGAGCCGAAAGGAAATAAGCAGATGAAGAAGAGGCTGGTGCGCGGCACCACCGTCGCCGCCGCAGGCGTCGCCGTACTGATGGGTGGCGCGGGCCTCGCCTCCGCGCACGGTGGCGGCGCCACCGCCGAGGGCCTCGCCGCCGGCTCCCCCGGCGTGGCGAGCGGCAACCTGGGCCAGATCCCCGTCCACGTCCCCGTGAACGTCTGCGCCCTGACCGTGAACCTGGTCGGCGCACTGAACCCCGCGTTCGGCAACACCTGCGTGAACGCCTGAGCGTCAATCACACCGCGCGAAACGGCTGCATCCGAGTGAAGCCACGCAACCCGCACCGGGTCGCCGCCGTTGATCCGAGTGCTCCGCTACCGGGCAATCCTGCAAAAAAGGGACGACAATGATCAAGAAGATGATGGCCTCGGCCGCGGTTGCCGCCTCGGTCGTGGGCATGGGCGCCGCAATGGCCCCGCAGGCGATGGCCGTCGGCAACGACAACGGCATCAACACCGTGAACGGCAACAACTCCGCCCAGATCTACGGCAACCAGGCCACGTACGGCAACATGAGCCCGCAGATGGCGCTCATCCAGGGCTCCTTCAACAAGCCCTGCATCGCGCTCCCCGCGAAGGCCAACGTCCAGTCCGTGCTGGCCCTGGTCAACGTCGGCGTCCAGGACATCCCGGTCCTGTCCAGCCCGCAGAACCAGCAGTGCACCGAGAACTCCACCCAGGCCAAGGGCGACGAGGCTCTCTCGCACATCCTCAGCAACATCCCGATCCTCTCCGGCAACGCCTCCGCCGGCAGCTGATCGCACCCCGCGCCCGCGAGGCCGTCGCACCTTCGGGTCGCGGCGGCCTCGCCGCATGTCGGGCGCATCCGCAGCACCCCGGAATTGTCGCCGCAAATCACCGCCCGAACCGCCCTCCCGAATTCCGGAGGGAGCATCGGAGTGAATTTCCGGACCATCACCGAAAAAGCGCGGTTTCCTTTCCCCGGGCCACTCGTTGTTAATTCTGCAGCGGATACGCCTCTGCGGGAAGGATCGAAAACGAAATGACGTACAAGAAGGCAGTGGTGCTGGCCGCCGGCGCGCTGATGGCGGCCGGTGCCGCCTCCCCCGCCATGGCCGACTCGGTGGCCGACGGCAAGGCCGTGGGCTCCCCGGGCGTCCTCTCCGGCAACGTCGCCCAGGTCCCGGTGCACATCCCGGTCAACGTCTGCGGCAACAGCGCCAACCTCGTCGGGCTGCTGAACCCCGCGTTCGGCAACACCTGCGTCAACGCCTGACGCTGCGCGTGCGCCCGCGAGGGCAGACCTCCTTGGGGTGGCCGCGGGGGGGGCCGGGGGGGCCCCCCCCGGCCCCCCCCCCCCCCCCCCCGCCCCCCCCCCCGCGGGCCCCGCCCCCCCCCACCGCCCGCGGAAGTGCCCCCCC
The DNA here is from genome assembly GCF_044748225.1 of Streptomyces sp. NPDC090021. NCBI lineage: Bacteria > Bacillati > Actinomycetota > Actinomycetes > Kitasatosporales > Streptomycetaceae > Streptomyces > Streptomyces sp. NPDC090021. The sequence goes on from NZ_JBIVFO010000008.1 coordinate 208,230, forward strand.
G
>NZ_JBIVFO010000009.1:0-207436 GCF_044748225.1 Streptomyces sp. NPDC090021
GACCAAGTCCGCCGACGAGATCTTCGAACGCCTCGCCGGCTACCTGAACCGCCTGCCGAACCCCAAACCCTAGATATGCACCTCTTCCGAGACTCGGGACACTAGCATCGCACCGAACCTGTCTGGCGGTTTACGGCCGAGGTGCAGCACTTGTGACGGACCCGCCACAGACCTCATCACGTTCCGCGCCCATCGCGAGCCCTGCTTCTCCGCTTCAGAGCCGGCGTGACGCCGTGGCCCACTCTGGCGGGCATCCGCCCGCACGTCAGCTACAGAGCGTTATCGCGCCCGGGGCTGTCCGGGACACCCGCAGGGAAGGGGCAGCACCACCCAACTACGGGAAAGCCACCTCCCCGACGGGACACACAGCCGTCTCAGGAGGTGGCTTTCCGACCATGACGGCCCGTCAGGGAAATCGTCCGGCGTGCGTCAAACGTGCGTCATGCGTGCGTCACGTGCGTCGAATTTGCGTCAAGATATCGCCCGTAACGCACCTATTGCACATAACGCACACTCGCCAAAACCGCAGGTCAGCGGGCCTTTTCGGCGGGCTCAAGGATCGCGACGCACTCAACATGATGGGTCATCGTGGAACACGTAGAGCCCAAAACAGGTTAAAGATAACCCCAGGTCAGCGACGCGCGAATCGCAATTCGGCCTCAAGATCAATGTGCACAGCGTGCACTACGGGCGCTACGTGCAACCTTTGACGCACCCCTGGAGGGCGTCAAATGCTCCGCGCCACCGAGAATCGCGTGCCCGATGAGCAGCTGCTCCGGTTCGTGTACGACAGCCACCTTGCGGTGGCCGCCGTCAGGGAGTTCAGCTCTTCCGCCATGAACGGCACACGGTCGCTGGCAGAGCAGGCCCTGTCGCTCCGGGACGACCACGCGCTGCGCGTCCTCCCTATGGTCACAACCTCCATGTTCATCAGAACGCGGTCCGCCCATGCCTCAAGACGGCTCACGGTGAACTGCGTTCAGAAGGAGGAGTGATGAAGAGAGCGACGGGCCGGGCCAGGGCGCGAGCGGTGATCGGCACCGCCCTGGCCACCCTGGGAGCACTGCTGGTGGGCCTGCTCGGGTCTGTCGGGACCGCTCACGCGGACACGGCTCCCTTCCAGGCTCGCCGTGTGTACGTGAACCTGTGGGGGCCGCCTGGCATCGGACTGCGGGACAGCTACTCGTACTTCCTGCAGAGCGTCCGGGATGCCGCCGGCCATGCCGGCCCCGGGGAGGTGATGCAGACACAGCACGAGGGCGTCGGCCTGATCTGGGTGACCCTGACCGCACGCAACGACCACAACCAAGAGCGCCGCATCCACCTGTGGATGAACCCAACCAACATGTACATCCTCGGCTTCACCACGCACGACGGCCGGACGTACGAGTTCAACGACACCGGCCGGGTCGGCAGCAACGACACCACCCTGCGCTGGCGCATGCGCAACACCCACGGCCAGGAGATCCAGGCCGCCGGGATCTCGAGCGATCCGATCCAGTTGAACTTCGGCGGCGGTTACGGCTCTCTGGAGAACACGGCCCAACGCAGCCGGGACCGGATGCCGGTGGGCTACTTCGACGTCCAGGCGTCCATCCTGCAGCTGGCGACGATCGCCAACCCCTCGGGGGTGGGCCGCATGGACAGCGCCCGGTCCCTGATGCTGATGATCCATTTCGTGTCGGAGGCCGCCCGGTTCCACGACATCGAGGGCTCCTTCCGGACGGCCATGGCCACGTACGAGCAGCGCCCCCTGCCGAGCTGGCAGGTGGTTCTCGAGAACGCCTGGGGTGCACTTTCCGCCTACTGGCGGCGCCTGCTCGACCCGCGAGTGGATGACAATCCCCCGTTCCTGCCCGGGGTGAGCAACTACTACGGGTCCGACAACGTGCGGCGCTACCTTTCCATCGCCAACAGCGGCGCCTGACCGCGTTCGGTCCCGGCACCGCGGCGGGCTGGGACCGACGGACAGGTCACCCGGGCAGGGCGGCCCTCAGGTGTCTTCGGGAGGTGACACCGAGCTTCCTGAAGACCTTGGCGAGGTGGTACTCGACAGTGCTCGCGCTGAGGAAGAGGTGAGTGGCGATCTCCTGGTTGGTGGCTCCGTCCGCGGCCATCCGCGCGATCCGTGTCTCCTGCGGCGTGAGGTCCGCGGCTGCGGGGGCGTCACGCCGCCGAGGGCGCTCACCGGTGGCCAGCAGCTCCGACCGCGCCCGTTCGGCGAACGCGGTCGCCCCCATCCGGGCGAAGGCCTGGTGGGCGGTGCGCAGATGTACCCGGGCGTCGGCGCGACGTCGCCGCCTTCTGAGCCACTCCCCGTGGAGGAGCTGGGTGTGGGCCTTCTCCGTACCGAGTGGAGTCGGTTCCAAGTGGGCGGCGGCGTCGCGGAACAAGGCGTCCGCTTCGGCGCCGGCGGCCATGAGGGCACGGCTGCGGGCGAGCAGCCCGAGCGCCCAGGGGGTACCGCAGGCCTCGGCCCGCTCCGCAAGCCGGTCCAGAGCCCGTTCGGCCGTGCCGGTGTCGTGATTGCGAAGAGCTGCTTCGACGAGTCCGGGCAGGACGAGGCCGCCGCCGTGCGGGGGCGGGTCGTCGAGGACCGGGGCGGCCGCCGCCTGGGCCTCGGCGTAGCGGCCCTGCCCCAGCCTGAGCACCACGTGGGCGGCCCGAACCAATTGCACCGGGACGCCGCCCGGCCGTTCTGGGTACAACTCCTGCTGGGCCCGTACGGCCGCCAGGGTGGCGGCTTCGTCGCCACGCCAGCCGTGCAGCATGGCGTCGGTGGGGTGGGAGAAGCGGGAGTCGGCGCCGGTCGCGTCGGCGACGTCCTTGAATTCGGCGAAGTGCAGCTGTGCGGTCGCCAGGTCTCCGCGGAAGACCTCCGCTGTGGCGTTGGCGTGTGCGGCGATCTGGAGCATGCGCAGGGCGCCGTGCGAGCGGGCCGCGTCCGCGTAGCGTCGTCCGCATGCGGACAGTGCGTCGATGTCCCAGGTCTCGATCGCGGCGAGCATGCCGAGCAGGCTCCAGCGGACGGCTCCACCATGTTCGGCTCCCGGCGCTCTCATGGCGGTCAGAGCCGCCTTCAGTACGGGCGCCGCCTGGGTGTGGCCGACCGCCGCCAGACGGGCGTGGCCTTCCAGGAGGAGATCGGCCGGATCGGTGGAGTCCTGTCGCTCTCCGGTACTCGGTTCACACATTTCCAGCGCGGTGCGGGCTATGCCGGCCAAGTCCGTGGTCGGACCGATCCAGGGGACGACCATGGCGGCGTCGACGGCTTCGAGCAGGGTGTCGCGACAGCCTCTAGGGTCGTGGGACGACAGTGCCTGTGCGGCCTGGTGCAGCAGTCCCACGGCGCCCTCCTTGCCGACCATCAGGTGGACCAGGCCGCGCAGGCGGTCGGCGTGAGCGTGTACGGCCGACAGCTCGGGGCCGAGTACCAGCCGCGTGAGGAGTTCCCCGGCGCGGTGCGGGGCGCCGCCCATGAGGGCTGCCGCACAGGCCTCCAGCAGGCGGACGGAGCCCGTGGCCGGGTCCTCGGTGAGTTCCGCCGCACGATGGAGGAACGCCGCCCGCGCGAGGTAACCACCGTTGTCCTTGGCCCGTTCGGCGCAGGCCTGCAACTCGTCGGCCACCCGTGTATCCGGGCCGTCGGCGGCCGAGGCGAGGTGCCAGGCACGCCTGCCCGGGTCGGCGAGCGGATCGGTGACGGCGGCCAGGGCGGCATGGGCGGCGCGACGCTCTGCCAGGCCCGCTCCCCCGTACACGGCGGACCGGATCAGGGGATGCCGGAACGACAGGCCCGCGATGTCGGTACCGAGACCGAGAACGTCCGCCCGTTCGGCTTCCTCGAAGGCTGCGTCGATCTCGTCGGGCGTCGAAGGGACCTGGCGCTGCACGGCACGGCGTACGAGGTCATGGTCTCCGGTGGCGTCCGCGGCGGCGGTCAGCACGGCCCTGCGGGTCAGTGCCGGGAGGAGCCGGAACCGCTCCAGGAACCTGTTCTCCAGGCTGCGGCTGACGGGAAGGGGCCGGCCGGCGGCACTCGGCGGGAGGGAAGCGGCGCCACGGGCCAGCTCGCGGATCGCGAGGGGATTGCCACCGGCCTCGGCGATGATCCGATCCCGCAGGAGGAGGTCCGTCGTGGAGTCGAGGTGTTCGGTGAGCAGGGCGCGGGCGTCGGCGTCCGCCAGCCCGGGAACCGACAGCTCCGGCAGACCTGCCAGGACCGCGGCGGAGCTGGGCTCCTCGCGCAACGCGAACAGCATGGCGATGCCCTCGGCGTGCAGGCGGCGAGCGACGAAGGCCAGGACGTCGAGGGATTCGCGGTCCAGCCACTGGGCGTCGTCACCTATCACCAGCAGCGGCTGCCGACGGGCCGCACCGGCGAGGAGGGTCAGCACGGCCAGTCCCACCAGGAAGCGGTCGGGGGCGGTCCCGGCCGCCATACCGAATGCGATCTCCAGTGCGGCGAGTTGGGGCCCTGGCAGGTCCGCGCGCCCTTCCAGGAACGGCAGAAGGAGTCGGTGCAGCGCCGCGAAGCCGAGCTCCTGCTCCGCCTCCACACCGGCGATACGCGCCACCCGGAGCGACGAGGCGGAGGCCACCGCGTGGTCCAGCAGTGCGGTCTTGCCGATCCCGGCGCTCCCGCGCAGCACGAGGACACCGCTCATGCCGGCCAGAGCCTCGGCGACCAGTCGCTCAAGCTCGGCACGTTCCGTCCGTCGCCCCTTCATGATCATGAGGTCGAAAATACCTCGTCGCACCGCGACATCGGTGTCCGTCCGACCCCCGCCCTTCCTCAGTACCGAGGGGATAACGGCGCATGGGGACTGGGGTGTTTCCAGGATTCGGGGACGGTCAGGTGCCCGGCACGCTGCGGGTATGCCCTGGACGACACAAGCACGTGCACAGCTCCCCGGCAGGGGCCCTTCCCCTGCGCATCGCAACCGGCCCCCCTTCGAGGAAGGCGCCGGGGCCGCCAAGGTGCTCCGGGCCGCAGGCTCCACGGAACCGGACGACGTCGACTTCTTGTCCGAGGCGCTGCGCAACGCGGTGGGCCCGTCGGCGGTGTCACCCAGGCATCAAGAGGCCCTTGCAAACCGGTTGACCGTCAACGACCACGGACTTCTGCGCGTGGTGACGCTCGACGCGGACGCCCACCTCATCCGATGTGCTGCCGAGCCGGTCAAGGTGCGGCAGGGCGCCGGCACTGATTTCGTCAGCATCGCGGTCCAGGTCTCGGGCACCAGCGTTCTCGTGCGTAGCGGCCGCAGGACGCGCCTGGAGCCGGCGGACGCGGCCTTCCTGCTCCCCGGCCACGCCTTCGGCCTCGAGTTCCTGGACAAGGGCCGGCTTCACCTTCTGCGCGCGCCCCGTGGGTTCCTTCCCCTGCCGGACGAGCACGTCCATTCCGGGTCAGCCGACGAGGCGGGCCAGGCTGTCGCGCCGCTCCTGGCGGGCCTGGCCGAGACGCTGACGCGGCTGCGGCCCGGAACCGGTGCCTGGATCGCAGAGTCCCTCGCGGAAGCCCTGGGTACCCTGGTCGCCCCGCGGGCGTCGTCCCGGTCCGACGCGGCGTGCGCGCTGATGGCCGGTGTGCGTGCCCACATCGATGGCCGGCTCGCGGATCCGGAGCTCTCCGCCGCGTCGATCGCGGCCGCGCATCACATCTCGGTCCGATACGTGCACCGGCTCTTCGCACAGGAGGGGACGACCGTCGGCACGTGGATCCGGCACCGCCGACTGGAGGAGTCCCGCCGCGACCTCACTCGTTCCGGGCCGTCGTCGCCGACGATCGCTGCCGTCGCCTTCCGGTGGGGGTTCGTCAGCGCGAGCCACTTCAGCCGTGTGTTCCGCCAGACGTACAGGATGGCGCCGCACGAATGGCGGGAACTTCACGCGCGGCCCGTGCGCGGCGGCCGGCGACCATCCGCGCTGTGACTGGCGGTCATCACACCGCGGGGTCCACGAACCGCCGTACGAAGGCGAGTGCGGTATCGGCGACCTCGCGCCAGCCGTGGTCGATGGTGAGAGCGTGACCGCGTCCCGCCATCTCCGTGATCTCGGTGACGGCGTGCTCGTTCTGCGCCTGCTTCTTGTACGAGGCGTTGGCGATGGCCCAGGGAACGGTGTTGTCCTTCTCCCCCGAGATGATCAGCAGGGGGCCGCGGTCGTCGGCGGTCGTGTCCACCTTGACCTCCGTCCACGGGTTGACGTTGGCGGCGGCCGCCTGGAAGAGGGGCTCGCCGGGGGCGGGGACGGCGAAGGTGTCGTACAGCTGCCGGGCTTCCTCCTCGGTCACGGCGTTCGCGAAGGAGTAGCGGAACTGGTCGTAGGTGAGCGGTACGGCCCGGTGGTAGTTGGCGGGGTTGCCGAGGACCGCGCTCGCCGCCCGCAAGGACGACAGCGGGAGCGGCAGGACTCCGCGGAACGGGGCCGGGTCGATGGCGACGGAGGCCTGTGAGAGCCCTCGTCCGGCGGTGATCTGGGTGATCAGGCCGCCGAAGGAGTGGCCGATGATGACGGGCCTGCGCTCCAGCTTGCCGATCAGGTCGCAGAAGTGGTCGGCGACCTGCCCGACGCTCTTGCCGGCGAACACCTCCGGGTGGGCGTGGGCTTCCTCGACCGTCTCCGGGTCGTCCGGCCAGCCGGCCAGGACGGGGGCGAAGCCGGCGTCCTCGAAGACGGCGGCCCACCGGTCCCAGCTGGTGGGCAGCAGCCACAGGCCGTGGATGAACACGGCGGGAACGCGGCCGGTGGCGTTGGCCCGTTCTATCTGGGCGAGGTCCCTCGCGTAGGAGGGGCCGGACGGAGGGTTGCTCATGTGGTCTCCTCGGTCGGTGGGGTGGGTGGGTCGGGAGGAGTCGTCGGGTCAGACGGTCCGGGCGGCGGCGCGGACGACCGACACGACGGCATCGGGCTTGCTGTGCAGAGGCAGGTGGGAGGAGGCCACTTCGGTCGTGCGGGAGCCCGCCCGACGGGCCTGGAAACGCTGGAGTTCCGGGACGATCCCCCGGTCCTGGCTGGAGACCAGGGCCCAACTGGGCAGCGTGCGCCAGGCCGCGGCGGAGCAGCGGTCGGTGAACGCCGTCGCGGAGAGCGGGCGTTGGCCCGCCGCCATGATCCGGGTGACGGAGCCGGGGACGTCCTGGGCGAAGACCTCGCTGAACCGGTCGGGCCGGATGTACAGGTCGGCGGACGGGCTGCCGTCGGGGCCGGGAACCGGGACCTGGGTGAGGGCCGCCTCCAGCCGGGAGCCGGGGAAGCGCCCCGCGAGCTCGCCGAGAACCTCCCCTGCGTCGGGCATGAAGGCCGCGATGTACACCAGGGCCTTGACGTTGCCCGCCGCGGCGGCGGCCTGGGTGATGACCGCCCCGCCGTACGAGTGGCCGACCAGGACGACCGGGCCGGGTACGGCGGCGAGGTGAGCGGCGAGGTGAGCGGCGTCGTGGGCGAGGCCGCGCAGCGGGTTGGGGGCTGCGATCACCTGGTGGCCGCAGCGCTGGAGGCGCTCCGTCACCGGGGTCCAGCCGCCGGCGTCGGCGAAGGCCCCGTGCACCAGGACGACGGTCGCCCGCGTGCCGTCCGGGACCGGGACGTGCACGGTCCCGGGGGCCGCGGCGACGGAGGTGGCCGCGGCGGCGGAGGTGGCCGAGGCGCCGAGCAGTCCGGCTCCCGTGGCGGCTGCTCCAGCCAGCGCGGTGCGCCGGGAGAGGAAGCGGTGTGCGGTCATCGGGGGCGGTCTCCTTCGAGTGAGGCGGGTGCGGGCGGAGGGCGGTGGAGCAGGGCGCGAGTAGCCAGGCCGGCGAGCACTCCGCCGGCCACGGCCGCCGGGGCGAGCCAGGGCGGCCAGGGCAGCAGTTCCAGGGCCCGGTCGAGGGAGTGGCGTCCGGGGCCGGTGAGCGCGAGGACGGCGGCGGTGACGACGAGGACCAGCGGGTACTCGTAGCCGTCCTTCTGCACCCAGAGGCCGTTGTGCCATTTCACGGTGAGGGCGACGGTCATCACGCCGATCGCCCCGGCGGCGGCGAGCGGGGTGAGCGCCCCGGCGGCAAGCAGCAGACCGGAGCCGATCTGGCCGGCTCCCGCGGCGAGGGCGGTGAGCGCCCCGCCGCGGAAGCCGTCGTGCCGGAACTCCTCGGTCCCGCCCGCCAGCCCGCTGCCACCGAGACGGAAGCTGACCTTCTGGACGCCGTGTCCGGCGATCAGCAGGCCCGCCACGAGGCGGAGGATGAGCAGACCGGTGTCCACGGGTTCGCGTTCCCGCCGCTCAGCCGGCCGCGTGCGGGTCGATCATGGAGTGGGCGTAGTGCACGCCCAGCCCGTAGGCGCCACCGTGCTCCTTGACCACGTCGGTGGTCGCCACGTACGTCTCGGTGCGGGCCCAGTCGCGCTGGAGCTCCAGCAGGACCTGGAGCCAGGTGACGGGTACGGCGCCGGCCGCGGTCATCCGCTGCATGGCGTGCTCGTGGGCGGCCGGGGTGACGCCCGCGGAGGCGTCGGCGACGACGTAGACCTCGTACCCCTGGTTCAGAGCCGACAGGGCGGGCAGGACCAGGCAGACCTCGGTCCACAGGCCGGACAGGATGATCTTGCTGCGGCCGGTTGCCTTGACGGCCTCGACGAGCGCCGGGTCCTCCCAGGCGTTCATGGAGGTGCGGTCGACTATCTCGTGCTTGGGGAAGACCTCGCGCAGCTGCGGCAGGATCGGGCCGGAGAAGGACTCGGCGGCCACGGTGGACAGGACGACGGGGACGTCGAAGACCCGGGCGGCCTTGGCCAGTCCGACGGTGGCGTTGATGACGGCGACACGGTCGGTGCTGCCCGCGCCGAAGAACATCTGCGGCTGGTGGTCGACGAACAGCATCATCGCGTTGTCGGGAGTGATCAGGTCGGGGCTGGGGGCGGCCTGCACCGAGTCGAAGTCGAGCGTGAAGTCGGTCATGAAGGGTTCCTCTCGGTAGTGATCCGGGATGGGTGCGATGAGAAGGCTCAAGGGGCCTGAGTGGTGTGCCTGGTCACAGCACGAAGCAGGGGTCGAAGGCGGGCGCGGGACCCACGGGCGCGGAACCGCGGGCGACCCGCCACAATCGGTGCCGCTCGGACTCGGCGGCGGCCTGTGCCAGCAGGTCGGCCTGGCGGGCCCCGGTGACGGACGGAGGCGGCGTGGCCCGGTAGCCGCCGAAGTGGGCGACCGGGCTCCAGGCCGGGCTGACGGGCGGTACGGGTTCGTCCAGGCCCTCGTAGGTGTCCGCGGCGTACACGATCCGGCCGCCGGTCACGGTCAGCACGGCCTCGATGTGCGGGATGTCGGCGGCCGGGACGGTGAGGTAGTCGTGGGAGAGGACCGCGAAGTCGGCGAACCGGCCTTCCGCCAGAGCGCCCTTCTCGGTCTCCTCGCCGGTGATCCGGGCCCCTCCGAGCGTGTACAGCTCCAGGGCCTGCTCGCGGGAGAGGAGCTGTGCTGCCGGGCGCAACGGGAGGTCGCCGACGGTGCGGCCGGTGACCAGCCAGTGCAGGGCGACCCAGGGGTTGTACGAGGAGACGCGGGTGGCGTCGGTTCCGGCGCCGACGGGGATGCCGAGCCGCAGCATGTCCGTGACGGGTGGAGCCGCCGCGGCTGCCTCGGCGCCGTACCGTTCGGCGAAGGCACGGCCCTGGAAGGACATCCGGTTCTGGACGCTGATCCCGCCGCCGAGAGCGGCGATCCGCTCCAGGCTCTCCCCTGAGACGGTCTCGGCGTGGTCGAAGAGCCAGCGGTTCCCGGCGGGGAACAGCCCGTCCGCGGCGAGTTTCTTGAAGACGGCCAGGTCGCGCCGGATGGTCTCGTCGTACGTCGCGTGGAGCCGGAAGCCCCAGCCGTGCTCCATGAGGAGTCTGACCGCGGCCTCGAACTCGCCTTCGTAGCCGGCCGCGAGGTCGGGCCGTGGTTCGGAGAAGTTCTCGAAGTCGGCTGCCGCCCAGGTCAGGTTCTCCCCGGCGCCGTTGAGCCGCAGCCACTCGTCGCCGTCATCGGGCCGGACCGTCTCGGTCCACCGGCGCAGGTCGGCCAGCTCCTGCCCGGCGGTCTGTGGGAAGAGGTGGTAGCCGATCCGTACGGTGAGTTCGCCGGCACGGGCCAGTTCGGTGACGGTGGCGTAGTTCTCCGGGAAGTTCTGGAACCCGCCGGCGGCGTCCACGGCCGAGGTCAGGCCGAAGCGGTTCAGCTCGCGCAGGAAGTGCCGGGTCGAGATCCGCCTGTCGGGCTCGTCGAGGGCGGGTGCCTTCGCCAGGGTGGAGTAGAGGATGAGCGCGCTGGGCGCGGCGAGCAGCAGTCCGTTGGGCTCACCGGTGCGGTCGCGGACGATCTGGCCGCCCTTGGGGTCGGCGGTGTCCCGGGTGAACCCGGCGGCTCGTACGGCGGCACGGTTGAGGATCGCGGACTGGTAGAGGTGCAGCACGAACACCGGGGTGTCCGGTGCTGCCGCGGTGAGTTCGGCCGGGGTCGGCATGCGGCGCTCGGCGAACTGCTCCGCCGTCCAGCCGCCGACGACGCGGATCCACTGGCCCTTGGGGGTGCGCCCGGCCTGCTCACGCAGCATCGCCAGGGCGATGCCGAGCGAGGGGACCCCGTCCCAGCGCAGCTCCAGTACGTAGTTGAGGCCGCCTCGGATGACGTGCAGGTGGGAGTCGTTGAGCCCGGGGACGACCCGCCTGCCGAGGGCGTCCACGACCCGCGTTCCGGGCCCCACCAGGTCGGCGACATCGGAGTCGTCGCCGAGGGCCGTGATGCGGCAGTCGCGTACCGCGAGGGCGGTCGCGGCGGGCCGGGCGGGGTCCTGGGTGTGGATCTTCGCATTGCGCAGGACGAGGTCGGAGTGCTTCCCGTCCGACGGACCGTGGGCGGGGGATATCCCGCCGACGGGCATGCTGGTCATGGTGCTCGCTTTCGGTGCGTACGGGAGAGGAGTCGGACCAGGGTCAGAGGGTGCGGCGTACGCCGGCCTGGCGTTCGAGGTCCCGCAGCTGTACGGACAGATCGCCCTCGACGGCGTGGCGGGCGGGACCGCTGCGGCCGATCGGCAGGACCTCCTCGCCGCGCATGTCCTCCAGCATCAGCGCGAACGCCGTGTACAGGGCGACGCCGGCCAGCAGCAGCCCGAGCCATCCGGAGAGCGTGCCCGTCCAGGCGGTGCCGGTGAGGTTGGCGAGGGCCGCCACCGCGAACCGGGGCACCGCCGCACACAGCACCAGCCACAGCGCCCGCTTCCGGCCCGCCACGGACGCCATGAGAACGGCGAAGAGGGCGAACATCGCGTTGAGGACTCCCAGCACCCGCACCCCGCCCGGAGGCTCGACCACGAGGGTGAGCGAGGTCGCGAGCCACAGACCCGAGAAGCAGGCCATCAGCGTGGCCGCCACCACGTCACGGGCTCCGAACGCGAACCAGCTCACCAGCAGTTGGAGCACGAAGGCCGGCAGCACCGCCAGACCGACGGCTCTGCGGGCGCCGTCCTCGAACACACCCAGCTGGAAGCAGCCGACGACCACGGAGGCGATGGCCACGGTGTAGAAGCCCAGCGGCATGGGGGAGGCGATCGGGCGCAGGTTGATCCGGGTCATCCGGCGCAGGTCCGCCTCGAAGTGCCGTCCGCCGTCGGGCGGATCCGCGCCCGGCACCGAGGCCGCCGGCTCAGTCATCGGCGAGGGCCTGCCGGAGGGTACGGACGGCGAGGTCGATCGCGGACTGGGCGGCGTGCGTCCCGCGCAGGGCGTTGAGCATCACGAAGTCGTGGATGACGCCCTGGTAGCGCACCGCGGTGACCGGCACTCCGGCGGCGCGCAGCTTGTTGGCGTAGGCCTCGCCCTCGTCGCGCAGGACATCGGCTTCGGCGGTGATGACCAGGGCCGGGGGCAGTCCGGTCAGCTGCTCGGTGGAGGCCCGCAGCGGGGAGGCGGTGATCTCGCTCCGCTGCTGTTCGTCGGTGGTGTACTGGTCCCAGAACCACTGCATGCCGTCGCGGCGCAGGAAGTACCCCTCGGCGAACTGGTGGTAGGCGCCGGTGTCGAAGGAGGCGTCGGTGACCGGGTAGAAGAGCACCTGCGCCCGCAGGTCCAGGCCGCCGCGCTCCTTGGCGATCAGCGTCAGCGCGGCGGACATGTTGCCGCCGACCGAGTCGCCGGCGACGGCGATCCGGGAGGCGTCGAGGCCGTGGGCGGCGCCGTCGGTGGTGATCCAGCGGGCCACCGTCCAGTTCTGCTCGATGGCCACCGGGTAGCGGTGCTCGGGCGAGAGGTCGTACTCGGGGAAGACGACCGCGGCGCCCGTACCGACCACGAGTTCGCGCACGAGACGGTCGTGGGTGTGGGCGTTGCCGAACACCCAGCCCGCGCCGTGGAGGTAGACGACGACGGGCAGCGCGCCAGAGACACCCGCGGGACGTACGATGCGGGCCCGGACCTCGCCGGTGGGACCGCCGGCGACCGTCACCCACTCCTCGTCCACGGCGGGCAGGTCGGCCGGCCCGGACTGGACCTCGTCGACGGCCTTGCGGCCCTCGGCCGGAGGGATCTGGAACAGGAACGGCGGCTTCGCGGTGGCCTGGGCGAACTCGGCCGCGGCCGGTTCCAGAACAGGAGTGACGGGCGCGTACGGGCTCTGGTCGGTCATGATCCGGCCTCTCACTGGGGCAGGCACGGTGCGGGCGGCAGGCGCCGGCGCACTGCCCTGCACGGGTTGCGGGGGCAGTCCGAAAGCTAGACGTGTTCAATCGGGCCGGGTCGCCCCTGTGTGCACGGATCTGGCCCGTGCGTGCAGAGTCCTCCACGCATGTGGCAGCGGGTACCGAACAATGAACCGCGTGCACCAATCGGGCTGCTGAGGGGGGAACTTCATGCTGCTGCTAGATCTTGAGACGATCCCGCCGGAGGACCGGGTGGAGGCCTTCCAGCACGCGATGAACGACACGTCGGTGCCGAACGACGTGGTCCACGAATCGCCCGAGGCAGGGGTACGAGCCCGCTTCGAAGCCTGGAGGGTGGGGGCTCTGGACCTCTTCGACGCCCGCAGTACCGGGTTCGAAGTCCGCAGGACCGACCGGCACGTGCGCTGGCACCGCGAGCGGCCGGTCGTCTCGATCTCCCTCCAGACCCGGGGAGTCCACCGGGCCGAGAACGGCGGCGAGCGATACCTGCTGGGGCCGGACGACATCAGCGTCTTCCACGAGTTGGCGCCCCGCAGGTACGGCTGGTCCGGAGAGGGGGCCTCCCGCGCCGTCACCATCGACACGGAACACCTCGGTGTGCCGGTCGACACCGTCGTAAGTGCCTCCATACGGCTGCGGGCCAGCCCCCTGCACGATGTGATGCTCGGGCACCTGCGGGCGCTCTGGCAGGACCCGGCCCGGTTGGAGTGCGACCCGGGTGCCGCCGCCCTGGGCAACGCCACCACGGAACTGGTCCGGGCCCTGCTGACCTCGGCAGCCCACGGAGAGGACGACCAGCGGTCCCGCTCCACGATGGACGACAGCCTCGTCCCCAGAATCACGGCCTACGTCCGCCGCCACCTCACCGACCCGGACCTCTCCCCGGACCGCATCGCCAAGCAACACGCGGTCTCCCGGCGGCACATGTACGCGGCGCTCAGCAGCGCCGGAATCAGCCTGGAGCAGTGGGTCATCGGCGAGCGGCTCGAAGCCGCGTGCCGCCTCCTCGCGTCCCCCCGCCACGTGGGACTCCCGGTGTCGGCCGTGGCGGCCCGCTGCGGCTTCGCAAGTCCCAGCCACTTCACCCGGCGGTTCCGGGCGGCGTACGGGGTCACGCCCCGCGAGTGGCGGCGGCACCGCTGCCAGGAAGCGGCCGGCGTGGGAGCCGGGGTGAGAGAAGGTGCCCCGTCGAGCGGCCCGGCAGCAGATCGCCGCAGTACGCCGACTCCGTCCCCGTGAGCAGGCAGCCGGCCGGCACGGCAACCTGACGAGTTGGCCTGAAGGACGCCCGTGCCACCCGCAACGTTCACCCACACGGGGAATCGTCCGCGCCACCTCGGCACACGTGCCTACGATGACAGCCGACGCGCGTGAGCCAGGCGGCATCACGGGCAGTCGGCGCGTAGGGCGGCCCCGAACCGTCCGCTCGCTCCCGAGTGGTCCCGGTGACGAATCGGGGCCACTCGGCTTTGCACATCTTCCCCGGACCGGCTCCGGGGCGAGCCCCCGTCAGTCGACGACTGCGGTGGCCTCGACTTCGACGAGGAGGCCGGGGGCGGCCAGAACGGCCCTCACCATCCGCAGTGTCGCCGAGCGGCTGGTGAAGGCGCACCCTCGTCTGGACGCTGCCGTGGTGCACGGGGCGGTGCGGACGGCGTACGACGAACTCCCGGCCTCACTGGACCGTTGGGACGCCTACACCACCACCAAGGTGGAGATGTTCCGTACCACCGACACCGCCCATGCGCCCTGGACCGTGGTGAAGAGCAACGACAAGCGGCGCGCACGCCTGGAGGCGATGCGCAGCCTGCTGTGGCGAATCGACTACACCAACAAGGACGAGGCAGCGGTCGGCCACCCCGACCCCCTGATCGCAGGGGCCGCCGACACCCTGCTCGAAGCCGGTGAGGCCCCTGCCGACCTCTCCTCAACACCTCTGACCGGACTGACCGTCGGCCCCGGCCACCACCCTCCCACCTCTCCACAGGAGGGCGCGCCCTGACAGGGCCTCCAGGCACCCGCGGAGCCAACGCACTCGCAGCGGTTGCGTGCGGGTCGACCTATGGGCCACCGAGGCTGATCAGGCCTGCGCGTAACCGTCTGCTGGTGTGGGAGCAGGCCGGCGACCGCCTGGATCGTTTCACTCACATGCTCGCGTGGCCATGGTGGCGGGCGAGTGCCCGCCAGTTCTTCAGGCGCGCGTGCGCTGGCGTCCGTAGACCTTCTCCTGCCAGGGCGCAGCTGCGGGCTGGGCCGCAGGAAAGGACTGCCAGCAGCGTCGGTGAGAACCATGGCTTTGACCGCGCCCCTTTCCTCCCTGCATTGCCGCATATGGGACCCCGTCCCGGAGCTGTCGATGACGACAAAGCCAGCGCGGGCGGCTACGACTGTGTCCACACTGGAGGCCAACGGGGCAGGCGGCCCGCAGCCAGCGCCACGCATGGAGCGGCTCGCCTCACTGAACACAGCGCCCCGGCTGCCCGACATCCCCGAACCACCAGTCGAAACCCCTGGCCGGCCCTTGCTCAGGGCATGGAGTTCCTGAGCCCCTGACACCACACGCTCCGGATTCCAACCTAACGTTACGGAACGTTACTACCGGTTAAGCCCGTGCCAACACCATCCACGCCCAGCAGTTGGGCCCGGTCAGACACCGGCTGACGACAGACTCGTGGAGATCCTCGCCGATGCGGGGCATCAGGTCCTGGGCGCGACCACACCCTCCAAGGGCGTGGTCGTACGTGATTGACAGGCCGGGGCGTTGACCGCGTACGGACCTGCGGGCGCCGGCAAACACGGAGCGGATGACCGTAGGCGGTGGGGCCTTCTGCATCCCAGGCCACACGTGAGGGCGGCGTCGGCAAGTCGACGGCAAGTCGCGGTCAAGCCGGTGCCGACACCGTGGGATCCCGCATGACCGCCTATCGATTGGAGAGGAACCGAACGTGTCGCCTTCTCTCGGCACCGACGCACACTTCGGGGACCGCCACCCCCTCGCCCGCCGGACCAGCGTCCCGGTCCTCGAACCGTCCGCAGCCGCCCGGCCGGCCCAGGCCATGACCGGCGCCGTCAAGGCTGCCCCTGCTGTGCGTGTCCGGCGCTGCCTGACTGGGGCCGGGGCCGCGTCGTGACGCTGCTCGGCCACGCTCTGGGCCAGGTTCTGGACTCCTACCGCACCTGTGAGTTCGCCACTCTGGGCAAGGGCGGTGCGCCCGCAGCCTGGCCCACCGCCGTCGAACGCCGCGACGACGGCACGATTCTGCTGACCACCTCGCTGGCTTTCGCTCAGAAGGCGCTGAACATACGGCGGGACGGCCGGGTCGCGCTGCTCTTCTCGGACCCGACCGGCTCCGGTCTGCGATCCGCCCCGCAGATCTCCGTCACGGGCCGGGCCCGGTGTCCCGACCTGGTGATGGCGGGCCCGCAGGGGGCCGAGGAGTACTGGCGCAGGCTGTTCCAGCGGCAGCCCCACAGCCGCTCCTACCTGTCACGCCCTATGAGGCCGCTGATGTCCTGGTACTACCTGCGACTGCTCATCACCGTCGAACCTCAAGAGGTCCTGACGCGACCCGCTCTGGACGAACTGCCCGCGGCCGGGGCGCCGGTGCACACACCGGGTGGGCGCCCCCTCCCCGGGGCCGCCCAGCTGGCAAGTCTCCCCACGGCCGTCCTGGCATGCCGGGACGCCGCCGGGGCGCCGCTCCTGGCCCGGACCCGGCCGCTGCCCACGCCGGAGGGCTATCTGGTGGAGGTACCGGGGGACTGCCCGGTGGAACCGGGGCCCGCCAGTTTGCTGGTCCACCGGCACGACGAGCACCTCAACCACATGTACAACGCCCTCGTACGAGGTGACCTGCGGCCCACCGCGGACGGCTGGGTACTGGTGCCCGCCAGAGTGATCGAACCCATGGGGTCGGGCGGTCCGAAGGACGCGCTGCGGGTCCTGCGGCAGGCGAAGCGGGCCACCGACCGATACCTCGCCCGGCGCGGCCTGGAGCGTCCGAAAGTGGAGTGGGACCGCTTCCGCAGTCTGGCGGAGCGGAGCTGACCATGCCGTTCCCGTTCCCGGTCCCGTCTCTGCCCCGGATTCTGGCACCCCTGGTCGCCCGCCTGCCCCTCACAACCGGCCGCCCCGCCACCCGGGCGTCGATGCGGCGATACCGCCCGCCCGCACCACCCTCCTCCCCGCCGGTTCCCGAGCGGCCCTGGCCGGTCCTGCGCTCACCGCACCACTGAGAGGTGCCAGGGCCACCACGGGGCGCCCCCTACGATGTTCCTGTCATGATCACAATGAAGGTGCTCGGCCCGTTCCGGGTCGAGGTCGACGGGCGCCCGGTCGACACACGAGGCCGCCTCGCGCGCATGGTCCTGGTCCAGTTGCTCCTGGCACGTGGCTCGGTCGTGCCGACGGAGCGGATCATCGAGAGGCTGTGGCCGACACGTGTCCCAGCGAGTGCGCAGGCATCCCTCCATGCCTATATCGCCCGCCTGCGGCGCACCCTGGAACCGCAACGGGCGCCCCGCACCCCGGCCCGGCATCTGGTCAGCGCACCCTACGGCTACGCCCTGATCCTGGACGGTGAGGCGGTCGACGCCTGGGCGTTCGACGCACGTGTGGCGGCCGCCTCGCAGCCGGGGACACCCCCACGCGAGGCAGCCGCCGCCCTTGCGGCAGCGCTCGAGGCCTGGGGTGGACAGCCGTACGCCGAGTTCGCCGACGAACCCTGGACGGCAGGGGAGCGCACCCGCCTGGAGGAGACCCGCCGCACCGCCCGTGAACGGCTGTCCGCCGCCCACCTCGCGTGCGGCCAGCTTGCCCAGGCGCTCGCCGAAGCCACCGCGCTCACCCGCGAACAGCCGCTCCATGAGGAGGGCTGGCGGCTGCTGGCGCTGTCCTTGTGGGCCCGCGACCGGCAGGGGGACGCCCTTGCCGCACTGCGCCAGGCCAGGCACGTCCTGGACGAGGAGCTGGGCATCATGCCCGGAGCAACACTCCTGGAGCTCGAACACGCCCTGCTGAACCAGCACCTGCCCTTCCTGCACCGGGCCACCGGCGGGTCCGCGGAACCCGCCGCCGACACGCAGCCCGCACCGCGGCCTTCCGCCACGCTCCGCGGCCCCGGGCAGCCCGGCTCGGCACCCGAACGTCCCAAGCCGGGCAGGACCATGACGACGGTGGAGACCACCGCCACGGCCTCGGCCGACGCGGATCCCGTACGCGCTACCGGTGCGGAACCGGCGGCCGGCCGGCTTCTGGGCCGTGACGCGGAGCTCGCCTCCCTCACCGCCGCCGCGGAACAGGCCCGCGCCGGCCGGGCTCAGGTCGTCCTGGTCTCCGGCGAAGCCGGCATCGGCAAGTCCAGCCTCTTCGAGACCGCCTTGCGGCACCTGGACCGGCAAGGATGGCTCACCGCTTCCGGGAACTGCCCCGAAACCGAGGGAGCCCCGCCCGGCCGGGCCTGGTTCGACATACTGCCGCGCCTGGCCCGGGAAGCCGCCCCGCCGGACGCGGACGCCGTCGAACTCGCACCGCTGCTGGAACCGGGCACGGCCGACACCGCACAGGACGGCAGCCCGGCCCGGCGGTTCCGCCTGCACAGGGCGCTCCTCAACTGGCTCCGTCACACGGCCCACCAGCGACCGCTGGCGATCTTCCTGGACGACCTGCATCGCGGCGACCAGGAAAGCATCGAACTGTTCCTGCTCTGCGCCGAACAGCTGGCCGACAGCAGACTGCTTCTGGTGGGCTCCTACCGCACCGGTGAGGGCGACCTGACCGCGGCACTCTCACGCCTGGCCGCCCGCTCCCCCCTACGACTCCGGCTCGTCGGTCTTACGGACTCGGAGTCGACGGCGCTCCTGCGCAGCGTCGCGGCCGGCATCAGCGACCACGCCGCGACCGCCCTGACCGCACGCGCCGGCGGCAACCCCTTCTACCTCAGGGAAAGCTCCCTGCTACTCATCGGCGAGGGCGAGGAACAGGCCCTGGCCCGCGTCCCTCAGGGTGTCCACGACGTCCTGCGCCGCCGCCTGGCACTCCTCGCACCGACCGTCACCGCCGGACTGCGCCTGGCCGCCGTCGCCGGACGCGAAGCACCCGTCGCCCTGCTGATCCACGCCGCGGACACCGACCCCGACCAACTCCTCGACGCCCTCGACGCCGGCATCACCGCAGGACTCCTGACCGAACCCCGACCCGGCACCGTCCGCTTCAGCCACGCCCTCGTACGCGACGCCCTGGAAGCGGACCTGACCCGGCTCCGGCTCGCCCGCATGCACTCCCGCCTGGGCCGAAGCATGATCGCCCTGGGCTCTGACGACATCGCCGCCACGGCCCACCACCTCCTGCGGGCCGCCACAGTCGTCACCACCGACGCCGTGGCCGCCGTCCACCACGCCCGCCTCGCCTGCGAACAGGCCATCCGTCGCTACGCCCCGCAGAACGCCGAATCCGTCGTCAACGCCGCCCTCGGCCTGTTGGACACCCACCCGACCGCCTTCGCCGACCAGGACCCGACCCTGCTGCGCGTGCTGCTCCTGGGTCAACTCGTCGACTGCCGCATCCGGATGGGTGCCGTCGTCTCCGCCCGCGAAGCGCAGCAGCACGCGGTGCGCGCTGCCCGCGCCGACGGCCGCCCCGAGCTGCTGACCGCCGCCTACACCACCTGGACCGAGCCCACTCCCTGGCGCGTGCGCCCCTACGCCGCCTCCGACGCCCAGGCGGTCGGCGAACTCACCGGGCTCCTGCGGAACGCGGACCTGAGCGCCCGGGAGCGGTGCCTGCTCCTCGACCAGCTCGCCGACGCCCTCGACGACACCGACCCCCGGGCGATGGAAGTCGCCCGCCGTGCCGTGGACCTGGCCCGCTCCCTGGACGAGCCCCGCCTGCGGGGCCTGACCCTCACCTCGCTGCTGCGCCGGACCGACTGCGAACTCGAGCCCGACACCTACCTCGCACTCCACCAGGAACTCACCGAGGCGGCCGCGTCCCCGGAACGTCCCGAGTACTCCTGGATGAGCGCCTACACCGCCGCCCGCATCGCCGCCGCCCGCAACGACCCGGGCACAATGGAGCAGTGCCTCCAGGACGCCGACCGCATCGCCCGCGTCTACCACCTCCACGGCGTGTCCGCGGTGAGCCGGCTGCGCCATCCCATGCTCGCCCTCGCCCAAGGCCGCTTCGAGGACGCCGAGCGCGAACTGGACACGGCCGTCGCCGAACTGCGGGCCCGCGGCTCCGTCGACGTCAGCGGTCTCGCCGGCCTCGCCCTCGGCTGCATCCGCCTGCAACAGCAACGGCTCACCGAAGTCCTGCCCGTACTGCTCGCCGTGTGGGAGCAGTACCAGCCACACAACGAGTCCCTCACCGCGCTCGCCCTGCTCGCCGGGGGCCGCCCGGAGGAGGCACGGGAGGTCTTCGAGCGGCGTAGGCCGTTGCTGCGCGATTTCGCCTACTGCATTCTGGCCGCTCTGCGCGGAACGGCCGCCATCGCCTTCGGCGACCGTGCGGCAGCAGACGAGGTCTACCAGGAACTACTGCCGCTGCGTTCGCTGGCCGGCGGCGCCAGCAGCCTCAGTCTCGTCTTCAGGCCCGTCGCACAGACCCTGGGCGACCTCGCCGGATTCCTGGACCGGCCCCAGGAGGCCCGTCACCACTACCTCGAAGCGGCGCGGGTCGCTGCCGCCTGGGACTCGCCGCACTGGGCGGAGGCCGCCCGCACCGCCTTGGCTGCCCTGCCGGATGACGTCTCGCCGCCGCCGTGCTGACCCGGTCAGGCCAGTTCGGCCATGAATTCCGCCGCCAGATCGAGGAACCGGCCTGAGCAGTCCACCGTCAGCTGCAGGTCCACCAGCACCTCGTCGCCCGGCGCCTCGCACATCGACTGCAGGTGGTCACAGATCTGACGTACCGTCCCGCGCCGGTGCTCCTCCCCCTGGGGCGCTCCGGTCGCGGTCACCTCAGGGTTCACCCGGAAGACCCGGCGCAGGCCGGCCGGATCCCGCCCGGCCCGTTCCGCCGCCTCCACCGCCACCGACCACAGATCGCGGAAGTACGGCAGGGGCATCGACGCACCGAGCCACCCGTCGGCCCGGCGCCCGACCCGTTCCAGCGCAGCCGCGGTGAAACCGCCCAGCAGAATCGGCGGCCCGGGCCGCTGCAACGGCTTGGGCAGCACCGTCGACTCCGCGATCGTCCACAACGGCCCCGCGTGCGCGACCGTCGCCGCACGCCACACCGCCTCCAGGACGTCCAGGGTTTCCTCAAGCCGGGCACCGCGCCCCCGCCAGGGCACCCCGGTGGCCTCGTACTCCTCCCGCATCCAGCCCAGCCCGAGCCCCACCTCCAGCCGCCCGCCACTGATCAGGTCGAGGGTCGTCAGCGCACGGGCCATTACCAGCGGTGGCTGCCACAGGGCATTGAGCGTGCTGCTGCCGAGCCGCACGCGTTCGGTGGCCGTGGCGGCCATGCCCAGCGTCAGCAGAGGATCGAGGTGGGTCCCGTACCGCACCGGCATTCGTCCGCCCGCATAGCCCACCGGCGCGATCAGCGGGGACAGCAAGCGGTCGGCCACCCAGAGGCTGTGACAGCCGATGGCCTCCAGATCAGAACACAGGGCGGCCGAGCGGTGCGGGTCTGCGAACGGGCCGAACTGCGGAACGCTGAATCCGATGCGCATCGGCAGAGACTCCTCGACAGGGACACGGGGCTGACGGAAGGCCGGCAACGGCGTGGTGAAGGACACGTCCACACCGTCACCGGAGCGGGCGTCGCCCCCGGATCCGCACCGTCTCGCGGTGGTACTGGCGCCGCCCGAGCAGCTTCCAGAGCACACGCGCGGGCACCGGCAACCGGGCCAGGAACGCTCGGCGCTCCTCGGGCGAACAGTCCTCCAGAATCGCGCCCAGCGCGATCATCAGCCGGTCGCGGGGGGTCTCGGCGAGACCGCGCTCACCGACCGCGTGCCAGTCCTTCTCCGACACGTGCAGTGCCACCAGGGGCATGACCTCCCGCTCCTCCTCATCGAGATGGGCGCACAGGTGCCGGTGATGCCGGCGCAACGCCTCCGCCAGCTCGTCGCGGTCCTCCGCCCGCGCCCCGGCCTGCCACCGGTCCATCAGCACCTGCACCTCCGCGATCCCCTCGCTCAGGTCACGGTGCTGGGCCTCCATCGCCAGCACCTGCTCCGCGTCGAGGTCGAGGTGAGGCAGGAGCACCGGCCACAGCATCTCGTCCTCCCCGGTGTGATGGGCGTGCAGACCGATGGTGTAGAGACGCCAGTGCTCGGCCAGGACCCGCGCGCGGCCGTTGTCGGCGGCCGGTACGTCCTGGACGAGTTCGGCCAGCAGGCGCGACTCTCGGCGGAACACCTGATGGATCATGGCCATCTCGCGGGTGTAGGGGTGAACGGAAAGATCGGAAGGATGTGCCTTGGTCATGCCCCCAGCCTTGCGAACAGGGATTGCAGCCCACTTGCAGCCGACTTGTCCACGGGCCCATGTGCCGGTTGGACGGCGCAGCTACGGGGTTCCACTCTCGGCAGGCGCGACGCTGGTGGTGGAACCGGGGATGGCAATACAGGCGTGGCCGTCGTCAACCGCTCTTCGGGAGCGCACGCGGGGGAGAGATTGCGGCCACCCCTGCGTGACCAATCCCCCGGATGAGGAATCCGCGGAATCCCTCTTTTGCCGGACAACCATGCGGCCCACAGAACCCGACCATCGAAACCTGGCTCCTGACTCACCGCCCACGGCGTCACCGGCGCCGCGTACTGAGACGTACTGACTTCCTTCACAAGCAACCGTGTAGACCAGGGCTCCTGGACCAGGATCCCGGCTTCGACTGCACTCCTCCCGGACACCTCAGCCACGTCCTCAGCAGCGGTCGGCCGCGCAGGTCGAGCGAGTGGGCCGAGACTCCAGGCAGCCCCTCACGCTTCGCAGTGAAGCCGCCGAACGTCGGCGCCTCGACGAGATCGAAGCGGCGCGTCAGAAACGTATCCGCTGGGAAACCGCCCTCGAAGAAGCGCGCGTCCAGTGCGCCGAGGCGCACCGAATCGGGCGCTTCGAGGCGCAGGGAGCCGAATGGCGCCACGCCACCCGACTCGCGGAGTACGTGAGCGCCTTACGCGCGAGGAGAGACCATCCCCGCAAGGCAGACCCGAACGGGGCTACGACAAGTACCGCCGCCTGCTCTGGGAGATGGGAGTCGAACCGGTGATCGCACGCTGCGGTGCGCCGCACGCTTCCGCCGCCTACGCATCCGCTGGGAACGACGGGACGACATCCCCGAGGCCTCCCTCGTCCTCGACACCTGCCCCATCACTCACCGACACGTTCGACGCCTTGTCGGGACCTCTTACTGGCGACTGCAATCACCGCCCCGTCGAACGACTCGACCCGCTGAGCACACCACCCCGACTGCCCGACATCCCCGAGCCACAAGTTGACGGCCTGCCCCAGCATCACGGAACGTCACGACCGAGAAGCGAGGGGGCGGGGCCGACCCACCGCGCGGCAGTCGGCCTCACCACCCCGCTGCGGAGGCCACTCCTCGCGAGCGCGCGCCTCGGACGGCACCCTTGAGCCACACATGACGTCCCATCAGTAATCACGCCGCCCGTGCGTCAAACGTGCGTCACGTGCGTCAGATATGCGTCAAGATATCGCCCGTAACGCACGTAACGCACATAATGCACACTCGACAAAGCCGCAGGTCAGCGGCCCTTCTCGGCAGGCTCAAGGATCGCGACGCACTCGACATGATGGGTCATCGTCAAACATGTAAGGCCGAAACAGGTTAAAGAAAGCCGCAGGTCGGCGGCACATGAGACACAGAACGGGCGCAAGATCAATGTGCATTACGTGCACGGTGTGCGCTACGTGCGATCCATGACGCACGACCGGGCGACACTCAGGGCTCCGCGCCACCGAGAACCGGCGATCCGGCCGATCCGAAGCGGACGCCCGAGGGGCGGAGCGCCGTGATCATGCGGTGTTCGGCCGGTCACGCACGCCCGGACCGGGACCTGCCCGACCGGAACACGCACTGACGCACAGAAAGAGCAATAGCCGCTAATTGCCTAAAATGCCCTGTTAATGTCTCGTCAGGTGCCGCACTTTGTCGACCGAACAGGGAATGAAGCTTGTGTCCAGGGTGGCAGGAGTCGAAGCGGGTCAGCGCCGCCTGAACGGTCCACAGACGACGGGCCGCGAGTACCGCAACCTGTCGGAGCCGGTGCACGGCATGCGGTGCGACCGGGACGTCACCGTGGGGATGCGCGACGGTATCGAGTTGCTGGCCGACGTGCATCGGCCGGACAGCGACGGCCGGTTTCCCGTACTGATCGCGGCATCACCGTACCCGCGCCAGATCCAGGACCTGGGCGCGCCGATGGGCTTCATCGAGGCCGGCGCGTCCGATTTCTGGGTGCCGCGCGGCTACGTGCATGTGATCGCCAACCTCCGGGGGACGGGGGGATCCGGGGGGACGTTCGGGTTCTTCGACGCTCAGGAGCGTCGCGACCTGCACGACCTGGTCGAGTGGGCTGCGGAGCAGCCGTGGTGCGACGGCAAGGTCGGAATGATCGGCATCAGCTACTTCGCCATGGCCCAGCTGGAGGCGGCCGTCGAGCGCCCCGCGCACCTGCGGGCGATCTTCCCGGTGGCTGTCACTACCGACCTGTACGAAGCGGCGATGCACCACGGGTTGTTCAGCTCCAGCTTCGTGACGCCCTTTCTCGCCATGGTGGGGCTCACCTCGGCTCGCAGCGACCGGTTCTGGCGCAACCGGCTGATCGATGCGGCCCGAGACGTTCTGCGTACGGCGCCGCTGCACAAGAAGTTCGCCACGATGAACGGCGAGTCGTCGGTCACGCTCCTGCATGCCGCGCTCAAGCTCCACCACGACCCGCACCCGTGGGACGACCTGTGGCGCGCCATGGCGGTCGAGCACCCGCTGCGTGACGCGTGGTGGGACGAACGTAATCTCCTGCCGCTCCTCGACCGCATCGAGGTTCCCACCTATCTCGGCTGCGACTGGCAGAACGTCCCGCTCCACCTCCCTTCCACGTTTCCCGCCGTGCGGGCGCTGACCGGTGCTCCGGTCGTCCGGGTCGCGATGCTCGGCGAGTTCGGACTCACATGGCCGTGGGAGAGCCTCCATGTCGAGGCACTCGCCTGGTTCGACCACTGGCTGAAGAATCACGACACGGGCATCCTCGACGGCCCCGCGATCCGGTACTGGATGCCCGGCGCCGACGAGTGGCGCACAAGCGATACCTGGCCCCCCGAGGGAACTGAGCAACGCGAATGGAGCCTGCGTGCCGACGGCACGCTCGGCGACGAACAGGACAGTCCGGGCGAGCGGTCGCTCATGGTGCTCGGCGCGGGGCTCGGTCGGTCGTGGTCGAGCGACGCCGACCCTCCCACCCAGCTGGCATGGACCAGCGAGCCGCTGACCGAGACGCTCGACTTCGTCGGCGACGTCGAGGTCGAACTCCACGCCTGCGCCACCGCCACCGACACCGCATGGATCATCACCCTCCAGGACGTGGCGCCCGACGACACCGCCGTCGATATCACCGCCGGGTGGCTCCGGGCCGGCCTTCGCCGGGCCGACTCTCACGCCGACGCGGCCGCGCCGCTGGAACTCCCCTGCCGCGGATCCGAGACTGTCGTCCCGGGCTCGGTCACCACGTATCGGATTCCACTCGTCACCAACGCCCGGAGGTTCGCCACCGGGCATCGCATCCGGCTCGTGGTCACCAGCGACGACCAGGACGAGAGCACCCCGGCCATCATGGGATTCCGCCACGCGCCCGTCGGCACGAGCAGCCGCAACACCGTGCGTTCGTCGTCGAGGCTCGTGCTGTCCGTGGCCGGGCGGCCCGACCGGCGCACCCCGGAAGCGGGCGTGAACTCGTGAAGGATGAGCCTGAGGAGAACGCCGGCTCCGACGGCCCGGGCAGCCTCGACCTCGAGCAGGCCCTGACCATCCTCGCCTGGAGCGATCCCGCACTGACCGAGAACCCCGGCGCGGCGTTGACCCGGCTCGGCATCGACGTACCTCCCGCCCTGCGGTTCGACGTGAGGGTCCAGCGTCCGGACACGCTGTACCTCGTCATCCCGCCCGTGTCCTGCGAAGAAGACGGCGGCGAGAACGTCGTGAACCAGATGGACCTGTGGCGCAGCGGCGAGCAGTTCGTCTGGATCCTGCCGCAGGACGCGAAGACGTCACTGCTGGGGATGCGCGAGCAGTACCGCAATCGTGGCGGCGGGGAGGGCCGATGAGCGGTGCCGATCGTTTCACCGAGCACTACCGGCTGCTCAGCACTGACCCGGCGATGAGGGCAGCGCTGCTGGCCGATCCCAAGGCGGCGCTCGCCGCCTACTTCGGCTCCGTCGTCGACGGCGCGTACCGCATCGAGGTCATCGAGCAACGGGCGGACACGATCACCGCGGTCATCCCGGCTCCTCCCGGGCCGGGTGTTGACCCGGCCGCCCGACTGGCCGACGTGTCCGGACGGATCTACGACATGCTGCACAGCAACGGCATCGGTGGCTACCTGATTCCCGACGAGGCACTCACCTGGGTGCTGCGGGACATGCGAGCGCTGTGGGCGGGAGGAGATGCCGCCGATGGCGGCGACGGTTCCACCCCGGGTCGCTGATCGTGCCGAGCGCGCACTGTGCTCCGTACTGTGGGAAAGGAAGGTGGCGTGAAGGTACGCGACGCGTTTTTCGAGGTGCTCCGGAGCCACGGCATCACCACCGTCTTCGGCAATCCCGGCTCGAACGAGCTGCCGCTGCTGCGTGACTTCCCCGACGACTTCCGCTACGTCCTCGCACTGCACGAGGGCGCGGCGATCGCGATGGCGGACGGCTACGCCCTGGCGACCGGTCGACCCTCACTGGTCAACCTGCACGCCGCGGCCGGCACCGGCAATGCCATGGGGAACCTGACCAACACCCAGTCCGGCCACGTGCCCGTGGTCGTCACCTCCGGACAGCAGGCCCGACGCTACACCGCCCTGAACGCGCTGCTCACCAACGTCGACGCCACGGCACTGGCCGACCCGCTGGTGAAGTGGAGCCGCGAACCGCTGCGCCCCGAGGACGTGCCCCAGGCGCTCTCCCAGGGCATCCTGCTGGCAGGAGCCGCCCCCGCCGGCCCCGTCTACCTCTCGCTGCCCCTGGACGACTGGGATCACCAGGCGGATCCCGGCGCACTGAAGCACCTCAAGGCCCGCACCGTGCAGGGCGACCCGGTCGTCTCCGAACCTGCCCTCGACCTCCTGCGCCGCCGGCTCGCCGTCGCGGCCAGCCCGGTCATGGTCGTCGGGCCCGGCATCGACGACGCCACCGGATGGGACGGAGCCTGTCGGCTCGCCGACCGGCTCGCCCTTCCCGTGTTCGTGGCGCCGAGCCCGTCCCGCTGCCCGTTTCCCACCCGGCACCCCGGCTACCGCGGTGTCCTGCCCTCGGACATCCCCGGGGTCGCACGCCACTTCGACGGACACGATCTCGTGGTCGCCTTCGGCGCGGCGATCTTCCGCTATCACTCGTTCGAGGAAGGCGACTACCTGCCTCCGGGCACCGAACTGTGGGCAGTGACCTCGGATCCCGACGAAGCCACCCGAGCACCGTTCGGGCAAATCCTGGTCGGCAACCCCTCCGACGCCCTGGCCCGCCTCGCCGAGACCGTCCCCGCCCGCCACCGACCGCCGCCACCACAACTCGAACGAACCAGCCGCCTCGACGAGACCGGCCCGGCATTCAGCGCGGAGGCGATCGTCGACGCCCTCGACGCCGCCAAGGACGAGAGCACCGTTCTCGCCCACGAATGGACGTCGGTCGACACGACCTGGGACCGCTTCGACATCTCACGACCGGGAAGCCTGTACTTTCCGGCGTCCGGAGGCCTTGGCTGGGGCCTGCCGGCAGCCATCGGCCTTCAGCTGGGCGATCCCTCGCGCCGCGTACTGGCCATGCTCGGTGACGGCGCCCTGCATTACACCGTGAGTGCGCTGTGGACGGCAGCCCGCTACCGCGTCCCCGTGGTCTTCGTCGTGGCCCGCAACGGCGAGTACGGGGCGCTCAAGAAGTTCACCGAGGCCATGCGGGCACCCGGAGTGCCCGGGCTCGACCTGCCAGGCATCGACTTCACCGGCCTCGCCGCGGCGTACGGGATTCCCTACACCCGTGTCGACACCCTCACCGGACTGACATCAGCGGTTACCGCCGCGCTGGCCATGGACGAGCCACACCTGATCGAGGTGCCTCAGCGGCCCCTGGGAACCGGCTGATCGGGATCCGGCCCGACCCGCCGGGGCGCGGGGACTGAGCCGGGCGCGCGTTCATCGTCGGACCCGTCCGCGAGCAGAGCGGCAGGCCTCGTGCCGTCAGGTGCGGCAGGACCCGTGCCGTTGGAGGCCGGGCGCGAGCGTCTCCGCCCGCGGCGTGACACACGACGGCGGCCGGCGGATGTCCGCCGGCCGCCGTCGTGTGTCACGCGAGCGTGAGGAAGAGCTTCTCCAGTTCCTGCTCGCTCATGGGGGGTGCGCCTTCCTCGCTCTCGGCGAGGCACTGGCGCATCCCGCTCGCGACGATCTTGAATCCCGCCCGGTCGAGGGCGCGGGAGACGGCCGCGAGCTGCGTGACGACGTCCTTGCAGTCGCGGCCGGCCTCGATCATGGCGATGACGCCCGCGAGCTGCCCTTGAGCGCGCCTCAGCCGGTTGAGGACCGCGGTCGCCGCCTCTTCTTCCACCTTCACCGAGTTCCTCCTTCATACCGACCATCGACTCAAGAATACCCCTGCGGGTATAACGCTAGGGGTGTGCGGCCGATTCCCGGGAGCCTACCCGGGGCGCGTCCATGGCGGGCCGTGGGCGGCGTACTCGCACTGCGCCCCAGGCCACCGCCGTCCCTGCCGCGAGTCCGAGGGCGGTCCAGGTGAGCGGGCTGGCCCAGATCGCGTGGGGCAGTTGCTGGCCGAGGACGAAGACACCCATGACGACGACGAACCAGCCGAACGCCTTGCGCAGGACGTCCTGGGGGATGCGTCCCGCGAAGCGGCTGCCGATCAGACTGCCGACGACGGCCGCGGCGGTCACCATCAGCGCCAGGCTCCAGTCGATCTGGACTCCGTCGAGGTGACCGGCGAGTCCGGAGAAGGACTTCATCGCGATGACCAGGAGCGAGGTGCCGACGGCGACACTCATGGGCAGTCCGCCGAGCAGGGCGAGGGCGGGAACGACGAGGAATCCGCCGCCGGAGCCGACCAGGCCGGTGACCGCGCCGACGACGAGGCCTTCCACGACCACGTGCTTGACGGGCATTTCCGCATGTACGGGCTTTGCCTGCATCGGCTTGCGGGGCTTACGGAGCATGGCGGCGGCGGTGGCGAGCATCATCAGGGCGAACGC
Organism: Streptomyces sp. NPDC090021; assembly: GCF_044748225.1. NCBI lineage: Bacteria > Bacillati > Actinomycetota > Actinomycetes > Kitasatosporales > Streptomycetaceae > Streptomyces > Streptomyces sp. NPDC090021. Next base: position 29,107 of record NZ_JBIVFO010000009.1, read on the forward strand.
GACGAGCAGGACGGTTCCGGGGACGTACTCGGCGAGGCGTCCGCCGCCATAGGCGCCGACCATGCTGACCGCGCCGAAGACCAGACCCGTGCGCCAGCGCACCCGACCCGCGCGAGCGTGCGGGACGAGCCCGACCAGGCTGGTGGCGCCGACGACGAACAGCGAGGTGGCAATGGCTTCCTTGGTGTCCATCCCGGCCAGGTAGACCAGGATCGGCACGGTCAGGATGGAACCGCCGCCACCGAGGATGCCCAGACTGACGCCGATCAGGACGGAGGCTGCGAGGACGAGCGTGATCACGAGCGGTCCCGGAGGGAGGCGATGACGGTGCGGATGTCGGTGCGCGGGCCGCGGTTGTAGGGCAGCTTGGCCAGCATCATGCCCATCGCGCAGGTGTTGCTGAGCGCGGCGAACGTCAGCCCGGCGCCGATCGCCGTGCCGATCAGGTGCGCTCCGGGCACGAACACACCCACGACGCCGGTGACGACCACGATCGATCCGGCGATGAGGCGGACCTGGCGCTCCAGGTCCCAGCGCGCCTCACCGCGGTTGACGGGAGCACCGGCAGCCTCCCAGGCCATCATGCCGCCGTCCAGAACCCGCAGGTTCGGCAGACCGGCCTCGGCGAGGGCCTGCTCGGCCTGGGCGGCGCGGGCACCGGAACGGCAGACGAGGACGACGTCCTCGTCCAGGTGGGTCAGGAGTTCGGCGCGGTGCTCGCGCAGGGTGTCGAGCGGGACGTTGTAGGCACCGGGGATGTGAACCGTCCGGAACTCGCCCGGGGTGCGCACGTCCAGCACGCGGGGGCCGCGTCCGCTGTCGATCAGCTGCTGAAGGGCGGTGGGGGTGAGGCCGGCGATACGGAAGGCGTCGGTCGTCATGAGAACTCCGTCGTGGCGAGGTGAGTCCGTACGCGAATACGGGGCGGGGTATATGCGAGGCCAGGGGTCGGGGCCGGCGCCCGCGCGAGGAGGGCCCGTCAGGGCAGAGGGCCTCCCCCGCAGGGGCGCCGGCGGTTCGTCGCGGCCGGGAAGGGCCGGCCTGCGGGCGCGCCAGCAGGTCAGACGGTCGCGGGGGTGTTCAGCAGCGCCCAAGCGGCGTAGCCGCCGAGGATGTCCGAGACGTCGGTGAAGCCGTGATGGCGCAGCAGGCTCGCGGCGATCGACGAGCGGTGGCCGCCGGCGCAGTGCAGGACCAGGGAGCGGTCGCGGGGAATCTCGTCCAGGCGGCGGGGCAGGTCGCCGAGCGCGATGTGCAGGGAGCCGTTGATGAAGCCGTTGTCTCCGCGCTCGCCGCAGTTGCGGACGTCGAGGACGACCGGCGGGTTGTCGCCCGCCAGGGCGGCACGGACCTGGGCGGCGGTGAGGCGGCTGGCCGGGGTGACCTCGTCGGCCAGGGCGTTCAGGGCGTCGTCCGGAGAGCGGAGGTATCCGGCCACGCGGTCGAAGCCGATCCGGGCCAGTCGCGTGATGATCTCCTCCTCGCGGTGCTGCGGGGCGAGGACCAGCAGGTCGGCGTCGGTGGGCAGGACGGTGCCGGCCTGCTCGGCGAAGCGGCCGTCGGCCGGCACGTTCACCGAGCCGCGCAGGTGTCCGGCGGCGAACTCCTGCGGGTCACGGGCGTCGACGACCACGGCGCCGGAAGCGCGGTGGTCGGTGAAGTCCTCGACGCTCAGCGGCCTCGGTGCGGCGGCCGGGTCGAACAGCTCGCGCTCCTTGCGGTTGAGCTCGGCGTCGTAGGCGAAGTAGCCGGGAGCAGCGGACTGGCCGGCGGTCACGATCGCCACGAAGTCCTCCTGCGACATGGGTGCGCAGGCGTAGTTGGTGGCTCGCTGCTCGCCGATGGTGGACTGCTTCTCGGTCGAGAGATTCTTGCCGCAGGCGGATCCGGCGCCGTGGGCGGGGAAGACCCGCACCTCGTCCGGCAGGGCCATCAGCTTGTGCTGCACGCTGTCGTGGAGCATGGCGCCGAGTTCCTCGGCGGTGACTCCGACGGAGGCGAGCAGGTCGGGGCGGCCCACGTCGCCGATGAAGAGCGCGTCGCCTGTGAGCACGCCATATGGGACGACGTCCCGGCCGTGCTCGTAGACCAGCACGCTGATCGACTCCGGGGTGTGCCCGGGCGTCTCCATGATCTCCAGGGTGACGTCGCCGAGGCTGATCGTCTCGCCGGAGGCAAGGTGGCGGATGGGGTACTCGGTCTCGGCCCGGCGGCCATAGCCGATCCACGCACCGGTCTCGGCCGCCATCTCCAGGTGTCCGGCGACGAAGTCCGCGTGGAAGTGCGTGTTGATGACGCCGACCACGGTCAAGCCGCGGGCCTCGGCGTCCGCCAGGTACTCCGAGACGTCGCGGCGGGGGTCGACGACCACCGCCTTGCCGGTGGTCTCGTCGGCGATCATGTACGACGCCTGGGAGAGGCAGTCGAGGTAGTACTGGGCGAAGAACACGGAAAACCTCCGTAAGCGATGACTCAGATACCCCGGGGGGTATCCGAGAGGTCAAAAGGCGGCCCGCTCCCCGGAAGGGCGGGCCCGCGTGAACGGGGGGGGAGGGTCAGACCACCCCGGGGGCGGACCCCGTCACGACCGGGCGCCCCACACCGACCCAGCCCCAGGTCCCACCGGCGACGGAAACGGCATCCATCCCAACGGCGGCAAGGCTGTCCGCAGCCCACTGGCTGCGATTGCCGCTCGCACAGATCACGTACACCGTTCGCCCCTCGGGTATGCGGGGCGGCGTGGCGGCCAGCGTCGACATCGGGGCGAGGCGCGCACCGGGCACGTGCCCCGCCCGGTACTCCTCCGGCTCCCGCACGTCCAGAACCACGGCGCCGGCAGTCCAGGCGCCGGCGAAGGTCTCCAGGTCCACTTCACGAGCCATGAGCGAGATTCACCTCCACATACCCCCCTGGGTATTTCGTCTTCGACGGTAAGCAACTGCTGTCAGGGTTGTCAAATACCCCCATGGGTATTTGAGGGCGCCGCCAGACGGTGGGCCATGGAACAAACCCGCACCCACCCCCGTTGAAGCTCCCATATACCCCGCCGGGTATATGGGAGGAGAGTGGAACCCATGTCGACCGTCGAGCTGACCAAGGAAAACTTCGAGCAGACCGTCACGGGCTCGGAGATCGTGCTGATCGACTTCTGGGCCGGATGGTGCGGACCCTGCCGCATGTTCGGCCCCGTCTACGAGAAGGCGGCCGAGCGTCACCCGGACATCGTGTTCGGCAAGGTCGACACCGAGGCGCAGCCGGAACTCGCCGGCACCTTCCGGATCTCCTCCATCCCCACCCTGATGGCCGTCCGCGACCGGACCGTGCTCTACGCGCAGCCCGGCGCCCTGCCTCCGCAGGCCTTGGAGGAACTGATCGCCAGGATCCGGTCCGTCGACATGGACGACGTCCACCGGCGGGCCGCCACCCGCGCGGCCGAGCGGAACTGACGCGCGCAGCGCTACCGCGAGATCGCGGCCGAAGGGCTGCGCACGGCCTCTCAGCGCCTGTCGTCCGCCTCCGGCCGGATGCGTCAGGACATCATGCTGCTGTACGCGTCCCGCTCGGGGCCGACCTCCAGCGCCACGACGAACCAGGGCGGCCACGCACCGACGCGGTCGCCATCCCAGCAGTGAGGTGAGGACCATGCCGTACGACCGCACCATCAAGGTCTCCGGAACCTTCGACGAGACGGTGGAGGCCGTTCGCCGCGCCCTCGCCGACCAGGGCTTCGGCATTTTGACCGAGATCGACGTCCGGGCCACACTCAAGGTGAAGCTCGACCACGACATGGAGCCGTACCTGATCCTCGGAGCGTGCAATCCCCCGCTCGCCCGTCAGGCCCTGGACGCCGACCGCTCGATCGGGCTGCTGCTGCCCTGCAACGTCGTGGTCCGCGCCGACGGCGACCAGGTGATAGTTCAGGCGATCGACCCCGCGACCATGGTCACGCTCACCGGCGTCGACGCCATGGCCCCCGTGGCGGACGATGCGGCGCGCCGCCTCGACGCCGCACTCGCCACCGTGGCGGAAGTCGGCACGTGAGCCGCGGGGACGCCGTACAGAGTCGACCACCGCCACTTTCGAGGCCGCGCCACGGTGCGCCCCGACATGACGCCCCCTGGGGCCGCGACGCACTGGCCCCCGGCAGGATGCGGCGCAACGATGGAGACACGGTCCGACCGCCGACCCTGCACGGCAACCGTTATGGCAAACAGGCCGGTGGTGAGCCTGTCGCGCATCACCACGGTCGCCCTCCACCGCCCCGGCGCCGCGTTCTCCATGCGTCGCTCCGGTGGCCGGCGGCCGCCAGAAGGGAGACGCATCATGTCGTACGGCACCCAGGTACGGGACGAACTGCGGGCACCCGGCCGTGAGCTGCGGCGCGCGATCCCGCAGGTGCACGAGGGCTACAAGCAGCTCCACGACAGCGCGCTGGAATCCGGTGCGCTGGACGCCAGGACCAAGGAGCTCATCGCGCTGGCCATCGCGGTGAGCAAGGAGTGTGACGGCTGCATCGCCCATCACGCCCAGGCCGCCGTCCGGCACGGCGCCACCGAGCAGGAGGCAGCCGAGGCGATAGGGGTCGCCATCTTGATGAACGGCGGGCCGGGCACGGTCTTCGGCCCGCGCGCCTTCGCCGCCTTCCGCGAGTTCCAGGAACAGAAGACCACCGCCGCTTGAGCACCCTGCCCGTGCGGCAGGGCGCGACCCCGACAGCACAGCACCAGCCCCATGGGCGGTGATCACGCATCAACCATGCCTGAGAGTCTTCGGAGTTGACTCGACGTCTACCTGATCACCCGAGTCGGGAATCGAGGCCGGACCAAACGCCTGGCGCACGAGGGCTCGACGTGCAGTGCGTGCACTCCCCCTCTTCGCAGGCAGGGACTCTTGGTGCCACGCATCCACGCCTCGGTTACCGCGAGCCCCGCTGCCGCGTGCTGATCACGAACCAGAGTCGGCAACCCGGTTGGCGCGGCAGCCGGCGACTCGCAAGCCACCAGTGACCCACCGACGAGTAACTGAAGAGCGGATGAGAGCAACCGCGGTCACCACGATGCCGATCAGCCCGCCCCAGCCGCCCACCAGCGACCGAGGCTGGCCGCGACCGGGGCGCCGCGCACGCCGTTGATGATGAGACCGCTCCCGGCGACGCCATGCCGTGGCACCGATCGACCGGCACGCTTCCCAGGAGGGGAGAAGCGGGCACACCACGCTTGCCGACCCGCGCTCGAAGCCCCTGGCCGAAGACCAGGAGACGGCGACCTGCAGGCCTGGATCATGGGACCGCGGACCGTGTGAGTGAGCCGGGAAGGCGACGAGCCTGGACATCGGTCTCGGTCAGGACGCCGAAGCCTGCTCGACCAGGGGCCTGCCGGACGGCCAGCCTGACCTCCTCGAATGCACCCTTGAGACTCACTCTGCCGTCGCGAGACACGGTCGCCGACCCCCCTTCCCGCGTGGTCGGCATCGCAGGCGCGCGGTGTGCGTGTACCGGCCACCACCCTTCGAAATATACCCCCAGGGGTAAGAATGCTAGAGTGGACTACATACCCCCGGGGGTAATTTTCACGTGAAGGGAGTATCACCCGTGTTCTTCGTCGACACCATCGAGCTCGAGGGTCTGGGCAACCGCGGCTACCTCGCCGGTGGCGAGCACGCGGCGGTCGCGGTCGACCCACCTCGCGACATCGACCAGGTACTCGCGGCCGCCGCACGACGAGGCGTGCGGATCACCCACGTCGCCGAAACGCACATCCACAACGACTACATCACCGGCGGCCTGGAACTGGCCCGCGTCACGGGCGCCATCTACCTGGTACCCGCCGCAGCACGCGTCTCGTTCACCCGGACCCCGGTCACCGACGGCGACACCGTGGACATCGACAACGAGCTCACCCTGACCGCCGTGGCGACCCCCGGGCACACTCCGCACCACACCGCCTACATCCTCGGCGAGGCGGGCCGGCCTGTGGCCGCGTTCACCGGTGGCTCCCTCCTCATCGGCACGGTGGGTCGGCCGGACCTGGTCGAGCCGCGGCTGACCGAGGAACTGGCCCGCGCCCAGCACGCCTCGGCCCATCGCCTCGCCGACGCCCTGCCCGACGACACGGCGGTCCTGCCCACGCACGGGTTCGGCAGCTTCTGCTCCTCCGCGCAGGCCGACGGTGACGCGACGACGATCGGCAAGGAGAAGGCGGCCAACACGGCTCTGACCGTGGACGTGGACACCTTCGTCGCCGACCTGCTCACAGGTTTGGAGGACGTACCGGCCTACTACGCGCACATGGGTCCGGCCAACGCGGCCGGACCGGCGCCGGTAGACCTCACCGCGCCCGCCGTCGCCGACCCGGAGGAGATCGCCGCACGGCTCGCGGCCGGTGAGTGGGTCGTGGACCTGCGCAACCGGATCGCGTTCGCCGAGGGGCACGTCGCGGGTTCCTGCAACTTCGAGGCGGACGGCAAGCTCGCCACCTACCTGGCCTGGATGATCCCGTGGGGCAAGCCCGTCACCCTGCTCGCCGAGTCGTCCGAGCAGTTGGCGGCGGCTCAGCGGGAGCTGGTCCGGGTCGGCATCGACCGGCCGGCAGCCGCCACGACCGGCGGTCCCGCGACCTGGCTCCGCGACGGCGAGAGCGCCGCCTCCTTCCCGCGCGCCACGTTCGCGGAACTGGCCGCCGAGGACACCGCCGGAGTCGTCGTTCTGGACGTGCGCCGCGACTCCGAGCGTGCCGAGGGCCGGATAGCGGGATCGCTCCACATCCCGATCCATGAGGTGCACCGCCGTCTCGGCGAGGTCCCGGACGGGACGGTGTGGGTGCACTGCGCGGGCGGCATGCGCGCGGGCATCGCGGCGTCGCTGCTGGACGCCGCCGGACGACAGGTCGTCGCCGTGGACGACGGCTTCGACGCCGCCGCCGAGGCCGGACTGGCCGTCATCACCGGCTGAGCCGGCAGCGCCCGGCCCTCCAGGCATGAGACAAACCCGAACGAGAGACGAGAAAGGTGACGTCGACGATGTTCCTCTTCCGCAGGAGCCGACAGCGCTTGTCCGTGGCCGAGGCGCGCACACGTACCGGCGGAGAGCGGCCCGATGCCGTGCTGCTGGATGTGCGGGAAAGGCACGAATGGAAGTCCGGGCACTCCCCGGACGCGGTACACGCCCCACTGACCGGCCTGACCGCGGGCGCCGCACTGCCCGCATCCGCGCAGGGCCGTCCGCTCGTGGTGATCTGCCGCAGCGGCCACCGCTCGCAGCAGGCCGCCAAGCTCCTTGCCGAACAGGGCGCGGACGCGGTGGACGTCAAGGGCGGCATGAACGCCTGGGCCGCCGCCGGGTACCCGGTCGTGGACGAACGCGGCAACGGCGGCTCCATAGCGTGAGTGTCCTGATCCTCGCCCTGATCGCCGGGGCCGTCATCGGCCTGGCCCTCGGCGCTCTCGGGGGCGGTGGCAGCGTGCTCGCGGTCCCGGCGCTGATCTACCTGCTCGGGTTCTCCCCGGCGGCGGCGACCACCGCCAGCCTCATCATCGTCACCGCGACCTCGGCCACCGCCCTCTACGCCCACGCCCGGGACGGCAACGTCGCCTGGAAGACCGGTTCCCTGTTCGCGCTCGCGGGCGTCGTACCGGCGTTCCTCGCCGGAGCGGTCGCAGGGCACGTCCCCGCCACGCTGCTCACCGGGGCTTTCGCGGTCGTCGCCGCGCTGGCCGCGGTGCGGATGCTCCGCCCCGCGCGGGCCGAACCGCCGCAGCGGATACGGCCCGCGAAGGCGGCCGGCGCCGGGGCAGGACTCGGCGCCGTGACGGGATTCCTCGGCGTCGGCGGAGGGTTCCTCGCGGTTCCCGCCCTGGTGGGCGTCCTCGGCCTGCGAATGAAGCAGGCGGCCGGCACCAGCCTGCTCGTCATCACCGTGAACTCGCTGGCCGCCCTCACCGCACGGACGGGGACGGGCGGAGACCTGCGCTGGGAGGTGATCGCCCCCTTCACCGGCGCGGCGATCCTCGGCGCCTGGGACGGCAAACGCCTCGCGACCAAGATCACCGGCGAGACCCTGCAACGGACCTTCGCCGTCGTCCTGCTGGCGGTGGCGGCCCTCATGCTCGCCGACGTGATCGCCTGAGCGGGGCGGATAACAGGCGGGCCGTCCGCCAGTCATCCGGGACCCTTCGCGACAACGACGTCATCCATCCCCACGCCGTCCGGCTGACGGAGTCGTGAGCCCCTTACGCATCCCGGGTCGAGGCCCTCCCCGGCCAGGACTGAAGCCGAAGCGTGGATCGCTGAGGGCAGGCACGCCTGGAGCGCCTCGCCCCGCTGAACAAACGCCCCGGCTGCCCCGCGTCCCCGCGCCACGAGCCGACGACCCCAGGCCCTGTCTCGGGCACTGGTCGCCCGTACGGCCCCCGACACAACACGCACCGGACACCCCGCCCGCCGTAACGGAACGTCACTGTCCTTTCAGGGATCAGTAAGGCCGGCCGATAGCTCAGCAGCCAGTGCCCCAGCCACTTCAGGGCGGCTACGGCTACACGACTGAGGGCTGCACCCGGTGATCACAGGGCGCGCATGGCGGTGCATCAGAAACAGGGCCGTCCGTGCGTCAAACGTGCGTCACGTGCGTCGAACATGCGTCAAGATATCGCACCTAACGCACGTAACGCCCATAACGCACACTCGGAGAAACGGCAGGTCAGCGGCCCTTTTCAGCAGGCTCAAGGATCGCGACGCACTCGACATGATGGGTCATCGGAAAGAGGTCGAAGACGCGGAGGGTGCGGGGCTTGTAGCCGGCTTCCGCGAAGTACGCCAGGTCGCGGGCCAGGGCTGCCGGGTCGCAGGCCACGTAGGCGATGCGGCGGGCGGAGAGGCCGGCCACGTGGCGGACCGTCTGCTTGCCCGCGCCCGCGCGCGGGGGGTCCAGGACGACCAGGTCGCACTCCGTGATGCCGGTCTTCGGCAGGACGGTCTCGACCTTGCCCTGTTCGATGCGGACCCGGGGGAAGTCGGCCAGGTTGTGCCGGGCGTCCTCCACCGCGCGCTTCGTGGACTCGATGCCCAGCACCGCGCCCGTCTCGCCGAGGCGCTCGGCCAGCGCGCCCGCGAAGATGCCGACGCCGCAGTACAGGTCGAGGGCCATCTCGCCCTTGCGCGGCATCAGGCCCTGCATGACGGCCTTGATCAGGGTGTCCGCGGCCTGCGGGTGGACCTGCCAGAAGCCGCCCATGCCCACGCGGTAGGTGCGGCCGTCCGCGCGCTCCCGTACGAAGGGTCGGCCGTGGACCCGGTGGACCCCTCCGTCCTTCTCCTCCACGCGGAGGACGGAGACGGGCCTGTCGAGCTCGACGAGCGGGAGGCGGCCGCCCGGGCGGGGAGTGAGGACCACCTGGCGGTCCTGGGAGCCGGTCGCGGCGATCGCCTCGACCGTGGCCATCTGGGGCCAGTCCTGCTTCTCGATGCCCAGCTCGCTGACGCCCGGCGCCGCGATCATGCAGTGGTCGACCGGCTCGATCTCGTGCGAGCGGTGCTTGCGCAGGCCCACGGTGCCGTCCGCGTCGACGGCGTACTGGACGCGGGTGCGCCACTGCGGCACCTGCCCGGCCGGCAGCTTGTCGCCCTCGGCGGGCATCACGGTGCCGTCCCAGCCGGCCTCCTCCGCCGTGAGCCCGGCGAGCCGCTTCAGCTGCTCGGCGACGACCTCGCCCTTGAGCCGGCGCTGCGCGCCCGGCTTGGCGTGCTGCCAGTCGCAGCCGCCGCACTTGCCGGGTCCGGCGTACGGGCACGGGGCCTCGACGCGGTCCTTGGAGGCGTCGAGCACGGTGATCGCGTCGGCACGCAGGAAGCGGGAGTCGGTGTCGCCCTCGGTGACCTTCGCGACCACCTTCTCGCCGGGCAGGGTGTGGCGGACGAACAGGACCCGGCCCTCGGCGGTGCGGGCGATGCAGTGGCCGCCGTGCGCGACGGGGCCGACCTCGACCTCGTACTCCTCCCCGACCAGTGACTGCTTCTCGTTCTGCTGCGTCATGGCGGGGTGGCTCCAAGGATGAGAAAGACCGGAAAAGTGAAACGGCCGGACGACCGACCCACCAGTTTACGTGGATCTCGTCCGGCCGTTCACCAACCCGTTCAGCCCTTGCCGGTCGGCGCCTTCGGCGGTCGCGGGGTGTCCACCGGACCGCGGCGCACCGAGCCCGGAGCGTTCCAGTCCTGGCGCTTCCTCGCCCGCCGCTTGGCGAGCTCCGAGGACTCCAGCTGGTAGGGCACCGAGGTGACCATCACACCGGGGGTGAAGAGCAGCCGGCCCTTGAGGCGCAGCGCGCTCTGGTTGTGCAGCAGGTGCTCCCACCAGCGGCCGACGACGTACTCGGGGATGTACACGCTGACCGCGTCGCGCGGGTTCTCGCTGCGCAGGCCCTTGACGTACTCGATCACCGGCCGGGTGATCTCGCGGTACGGGGAGTCGAGGATCTTGAGCGGGACGTTGATCCCGCGTCGGTCCCACTCCTCGCGCAGCGCCTTGGTCTCGGCGGGGTCGACGCTGATGCTGAGCGCTTCCAGGGTGTCCGAGCGGGTGAGCTTGGCGAAGGCCAGGGCGCGCAGCGTGGGCTTGTGCACCTTGGAGACCAGGACGATGGAGTGGACCCGGGAGGGGCGCACGCTGTCGTCGCTGGGGCCCTCGGCGGCGGCGATCTCGGCGGAGACCCGGTCGTAGTGCTTCCGGATCGCGCTCATCGTGCCGTAGAAGATCACCATGCCGAGCAGGGCGACCCAGGCGCCGTGGGTGAACTTGGTGGCCAGGACGATGACCAGGACCATGCCGGTGAAGAAGGCGCCGAAGGTGTTGATCGCCCGGGAGCGGTGCATGCGCCGGCGGGCGGCGACGTCGTGCTCCGTCTTCAGGTGCCGGTTCCAGTGCCGGACCATGCCGATCTGGCTCAGCGTGAAGGACACGAACACGCCGACGATGTAGAGCTGGATCAGCTTGGTCGAGTCCGCGTCGTAGATCCAGACCAGCAGTATGGCGGCGCCGGCGAGGAGCACGATCCCGTTGGAGAAGGCGAGGCGGTCGCCGCGCGTGTGCAGCTGGCGCGGCAGGTAGCGGTCCTGCGCGAGGATCGAGCCGAGCAGCGGGAAGCCGTTGTACGCGGTGTTCGCGGCCAGGAAGAGGACGAGCGCGGTGGCGGTGGCCAGCAGGAGGAACAGGATGCTGTCGCCGCCGAAGACGGCCTCGCCGACCTGGGAGATCACCGGGTCCTGGACGTATTCGGGGCCGACGGGGACACCGTTGTCCAGCAGGTCCACGGCCGGGTTCTCGGCCATCCGTACGTCGGTGGCCATGGCCAGGCCGATGATCCCGCAGAACATGGTGACGGCCAGGCCGCCCATGAGGGCGAGGGTGGTCGCGGCGTTCTTGCTCTTGGGCTTGCGGAACGCGGGGACGCCGTTACTGATCGCCTCGACGCCGGTCAGTGCGGCACAGCCCGAGGAGAAGGCGCGCAGCAGCAGGAAGACCATGGCGAAGCCGGCCAGGCCCTTCTGCTCGGGTTCGATCTCGAAACCGGCTGTCGGCGCCGACATGGTCTCGCCGAGGAAGACGGCCTTCCAGGCACCCCAACCGATCATGACGAAGACGGCGGCGACGAAGACGTACGTCGGGATTGCGAAGAGCTTGCCGGACTCCTTCACTCCGCGCAGATTCATCAGCGTGAGCAGAAGGATCATGACGATCGCCGAGAGCACCTTGTGCTCGATGACGAAATGCACGGCGGAGCCGAGATTCTCGACTCCGGAGGAAATCGACACGGCGACGGTCAGCACGTAGTCGACGAGCAGGGCGCTGGCCACGGTCAGGCCGGCTCGGGGGCCGAGGTTGGTGTTGGCCACCTCGTAGTCGCCGCCGCCGCTGGGATAGGCGTGGACGTTCTGCCTGTAGGAGGCGACGACCGTGAACATCAGCACCACGACCGCGAGGGCGATCCAGGGGCTGTACTGGTACGCGGAGACGCCCGCGATCGACAGGACCAGCAGGACCTCGCCCGGCGCGTAGGCCACGGACGAGAGGGGGTCGGACGCGAAGACGGGAAGGGCGATCCGCTTGGGAAGGAGGGTTTCCCCGAGGCGGTCGCTGTGCAGCGCCCGGCCGATCAGGATCCGTTTGGGCACGTCGGTCAGTTTGGACACGCAGAGGATCGTAAGCGTTCGAAATCAGACTGACGAACCCCCCACCCCCTCATAACCGCAATCCCGTCGCAATTCCTCCCCGAGCGCACCACGACCGCACCACGAGGGCGCCCCGGATACACCCGGGATACACCGCGTATACCCCCCGGGGCGCCCCTCGTACCTCCCGGGCGGGTCCCGGGAAGCCCCAAGAGGCCACGCCCGTGACCACCCGTGTGTAGCTTGGGGCATGGTCTGAGACCCTGTTAAACCAGAGCATGCAATGAGGCTGGGAACCAGCGAGTCGCTGACAGCCGGAAGGACGGCCGTGCACATCGTGATCATGGGTTGCGGAAGAGTGGGCTCCGCCCTCGCGCAAACCCTGGAACAGCAGGGTCATACGGTCGCAGTCGTCGACCAGGACCCCACCGCATTCCGCCGGCTCGGCGCCGGTTTCGGCGGCCGCCGCGTCACCGGGGTCGGCTTCGACCAGGACACCCTGCGGGAGGCGGGAATCGAGGACGCGGGCGCGTTCGCGGCCGTCAGCAGTGGTGACAATTCCAACATCATCGCGGCCCGGGTGGCCCGGGAGATGTTCGGCGTGGAGAACGTCGCGGCGCGCATCTACGACCCCAAGCGCGCCGAGGTCTACCAGCGCCTGGGCATCCCCACCGTGGCCACCGTGCGGTGGACCGCCGACCAGATGCTGCGCCGGCTGCTGCCCTCGGGCGCCGAGCCGCTGTGGCGGGACCCGAGCGGCGGCGTCCAGCTCGCCGAGGTGCACACCTCCCCCACCTGGATCGGGCACAAGGTCAGCAGGATCCAGGACGAGACCGGCGTCCGTGTCGCGTTCCTCACCCGACTGGGCGAGGCGATGGTGCCGACGTCGCAGACGGTGCTGCAGGAGGGCGACCTCGTCCACGTGATGATGCGCACGGACGAGATCGACAAGGTCGAGGCGGCCTTCGCCGAGGGGCCCGAGGAGGCACACGCATGAGGGTCGCGATCGCCGGGGCAGGCGCGGTGGGCCGCTCCATCGCGGGCGAGCTGCTGGAGAACGGCCACGAGGTGCTCCTGGTCGACAAGGCGCCGACGGCCATCTCGGTGGAGCGGGTGCCGCAGGCCGAATGGCTGCTGGCCGACGCCTGCGAGATCACCTCGCTGGACGAGGCGGCACTGCAGCGCTGCAACGTCGTCATCGCCGCGACCGGTGACGACAAGGTCAACCTGGTCGTCTCGCTGCTCGCGAAGACCGAGTACGGGGTGCCGCGCGTGGTGGCCCGCGTCAACAACCCGAAGAACGAGTGGCTCTTCAACGAGTCGTGGGGCGTGGACGTCGCGGTCTCCACGCCGCGTCTGATGTCGGCCCTGGTCGAGGAGGCCGTGAGCGTCGGCGACCTGGTACGGCTGCTGCGCTTCAGCCACGGCGACGCCAACCTGGTCGAGCTGACCCTGCCGCCGGACTCCTCGGTCGCGGGCACGCAGATCAGCGAGATCAACTGGCCCGAGGACACCTCGCTGGTCACGATCATCCGGGGCAACCGGGTGCTCACGCCGCACGGCGAGGAGACGCTGGAGCCGGGCGACGAGCTGCTGTTCGTGGCCGCGCAGGCGCGCGAGGAGCAGTTGGAGGACCTCCTCCAGGCCCGCCGGTAGCCCTGCGGGCACGCTCGACGGCCGAAGGGGGCGCACCCGGCGGGTGCGCCCCCTTCGGGCTTCCCGCCCCCGGGCCCCCGCACGCCCCCGGCGCCCGTGGGGCCTCGGCGCCGGTCGGCAGGGCCGGGCCGGGCCGCCGGTCGCGGCGAGCACCGTGGGGCCGCCCGGCCCTGCCCTCGGCGCCCGGACCCGGACGCCGCAGTCACGGAGACCGGGCCCGGAGACCCCACCCACCCATGCGCCACGGTCACGCAGACCACGCCCGAGACCCCAGCCACCCTTGCGCCACGGTCACGCAGACCACGCCCGGCCCGCCCCACCTGTACGCCTCGGCCCGCGAGGAACGGCGTCGGCGGCACCCGCCACCGCGCGCCACGGCCCCGCCGGACGACCGCGGGGGCGGGAGAAGGCGCCGCCCGCACCCGGACGACCGCAGGGGCGGGACCGGCCGTCCGGCCCGGTCCCGCCCCTGCGGTCGTTCGTCGTGTACCGGCCGGGCGGCCGGTCAGGGCTTCCGGTGGGACGTCGCCCGCGCCTTCGCCGCCTCCTCGGCCGCCTCCTTGGCCTCCCACTCCGCGATCACGTCGATCGGCGGCGGCGCCTTCGCCAGGAAGACCCAGGTGAAGTACACCGCGAGCACCATCGGCGGGAGCTTCAGGGCGATCAGCACCCAGCCCAGCTGCGTCGCGTCGCCCCACCAGTACAGCGGGAAGAGGATGGCGTACTTGGCGAGGAAGATCAGCCCCCAGGCCAGGCTGGCCTTGGTGTACGCCTTCTTGCGCCCGGGGTTGCGGGTGCGCCAGGAAAGGTTCTCCTTGAAGACCGGGCCGAGGATCACACCCAGCAGCGGGAAGCCCACCAGCGCCGAGACCGTGAAGGCCACGCCCAGGCCGACGCCGTAGATCATGCCGGGCAGGTAGAAGCCCTTCGCGCTGCCCGTGAAGAGGGCGAAGGCCACGCCCACGCCCACACCGAAGACCCCGCTGAACGCGTGCTTCACCGTGTCCTTGCGCAGCAGCCGCACGATCACCAGCAGCACGGCGACCGCGCCCGCCGCGAGGGCGGACATCTTCACGTCCTTGTTGATCGTGTAGATCATCACGAAGAGCAGCCCGGGGAGCATCGTCTCCACGGTGCCCCGGACGCCTCCGAACGCGTCGAACAGCGCCGCCTGCGTCACGGCCTTCTGGTCCTCGGTCGCCGCGGCGCCGGGCTCCGGGTTGGTCGGTTTGTCGAGTGACATCGCCGGTTACTGCTCCTGTCCGAGCGGTCGGAGTTCGTACTTCGGGTTGAACAGCACCCGACGGCCGTGACTCAGCGAGATGCGCCCCGAGGCGATCATGCGTCTCCCGGGCTCGATTCCCACGATCGAGCGACGCCCGAGCCAGACCACGTCCAGTGCGCCGGAGCCGTCGAACAGCTCGGCCTCCAGGGCGGGGACGCCCGCTCTGGGCCGCAGGGTGACCGTACGCAGGGTGCCGGTCACCTTGACTATCTGGCGGTCGTCACAGTCGCAGATCCGCGTACAGCCCGCGGCTTCTGCGTCCTCCTGCAGCTCCGCCGAATGCAGCTCCTCCTGCGAGGTCGACAGCCGCTCGATCATCCGGCGGAACCGGCCCGCCGGCCTGGCCGGCTTCGCGGGCTTCTCGGGACGCGGTTCAGCACTCATACAGGAAAGCCTACCGGCGCGCCCACTACCTCTCGAAGCGGTATCCCATGCCCGGTTCGGTGATGAAGTGCCGCGGACGCGAAGGGTCCGCTTCCAGCTTGCGCCGCAACTGGGCCATGTAGACCCGCAGATAGTTCGTCTCGGTGCCGTAGGTGGGACCCCAGACCTCCTGGAGCAGCTGCTTCTGGCTGACCAGCTTGCCGCCGTTGCGGACCAGTACCTCCAGCAGGTGCCATTCGGTGGGCGTCAGCCGTACGTCACGTCCCTCGCGCACCGCCTTCTTGGCGGCCAGGTCCACGGTGAAGCCCGCGGTCGCCACGACCACCTCGTCCTCGCCGGATCCGGCGGCCGGTTCGGCCCGGCGGACGGCGGCGCGCAGTCTGGCCAGCAGCTCGTCCATCCCGAAGGGCTTGGTCACGTAGTCGTCGGCGCCCGCGTCGAGGGCCTCGACCTTCTCGTCGGAGCTGTGCCGGGCGGAGAGGACCAGGATGGGCACCCGGGTCCAGCCGCGCAGTCCCCTGATCACCTCCACCCCGTCCATGTCCGGCAGACCGAGGTCGAGGACGACCACGTCGGGGTGGCGGGCGGCCGCGAGTTCCAGTGCGCTCGCGCCGTCGGTCGCCGCGTCGACCTCGTACCTGCGCGCCTTGAGATTGATCACGAGGGCTCGGACGATCTGCGGCTCGTCGTCCACCACGAGCACCCGGGTCATTGAGGTCCTGCCTTCTGTCGCGTCCTGCGGTCACGGTCGTGACCGGTCTGTGGTCCGTCCGCACCGGGGCCTGCGGGGCCGCCCTCGCCGGCGCTTCCGCCGGCGTCCACCGTGCCACGGGCCGGCGCGGGGCGGCGGGGCACCGCGCGCAGGGTCAGCACCATGGTCAGCCCGCCGCCGGGGGTGTCCTCGGCGGCGAGGGTGCCGTCCATGGACTCGGTGAATCCCCGGGCGACGGCCAGTCCGAGGCCCACTCCGGCGCCGCGCGGCGCGTCCCCGTACCGCTGGAAGGGGGCGAAGATCCGGTCCTTGGCCTCGTCGGGGACGCCCGGCCCGCGGTCGACGACCCGCACCTCGACGCGCTCGCCGAGGCAGCTGCCCGCCACCAGCACCGGCTTTCCGGCCGGGCTGTACTTGACGGCGTTCTCCACGACGTTGGCCACGGCCCGCTCCAGCAGACCGGGATCGACCGCCACCATGGGCAGCGACTCGGGCACGTCCAGCAGCACGCTGTCCTCCGGTACGCCGCCCAGCGCCATCGGGACCACCTCGTCGAGGTCGATCTCCCGGATCAGGGGGGTGACGGTCCCGGTCTGCAGCCGTGACATGTCCAGCAGGTTGCCCACCAGGTGGTCGAGACGGTCGGCTCCGTCCTCGATGCCCTCCAGGAGTTCGGCCCGGTCCTCCTCGGACCACTCCACGTCGTCGGAGCGCAGCGAGGTCACGGAGGCCTTGATGGAGGCCAGCGGGGTCCGCAGGTCATGGCTGACGGCGGCCAGCAGGGCGGTCCGGATCCGGTTGCCCTCGGCCAGCCGGCGGGCCTCCTCGGCCTCGCCCACCAGCCGCTGGCGGTCCAGGACCACGGCCGCCTGGGCGGCGAAGGCGCCGAGCACCCGGCGGTCCTCGGCGGGCAGGACCCGGCCGGACAGGGCCAGTGCCATGTGGTCGCCGATGGGCATGTCCACATCGGCGTCCTCGGGCCGGGCGACGGGTGCGGGGCCGACGCTGCCAGCCGGTTTCCACGGCTCCAGGTCGTTCCGCCGCTCCAGCAGGGCCACCGATTCCATGGCGAAGGTCTCGCGCACCCGCTCCAGCAGCGCGTCCAGGGTGGTCTCCCCGCGCAGGACGCTCCCGGCGAGGAAGGAGAGGATCTCGGACTCGGCGCGCAGCCGGGCGGCCTGGTGGGTGCGCCGGGCGGCGAGGTCCACCACCGAGGCCACCGAGACGGCCACGCCGAAGAAGACGGCGATGGCGACGATGTTCCTGGGGTCGGCCACGGTGAACCGGTGCAGTGGCGGGGCGAAGAAGTAGTTCAGCAGCAGCGAGCCGAGGGCGGCGGAGGCGAGGGCCGGCCGGAGCCCGCCCACCAGCGCGGCGGCCACCGTCAGCGCCAGGAACAGCAGCACGTCGTTGGCGAGCCCGGGATCGGCCTCGATGTGCGTGAGCACGATGCACAGCAGCACCGGGAGAAGCGTTCCCACCACCCAGCCGGCCACGACGCGGTTGCGGCCGAGCTGGGCCGCCGAGCGGGCGACGGGCAGGCCGCGCCCCTTGGCGACCTGCTCGTGCGTGACGATGTGGACGTCGAGGTCGGGTCCCGAGTCGCGGGCCACGCTGGCGCCGACGCCGGGACCGAAGACGTACTGCCAGGAGCGGCGGCGGCTGGAGCCGAGCACGATCTGGGTGGCGTTGACCCCGCGCGCGAAGGCGAGCAGCGCGTCGGGGATGTTGTCGCCGATAACGTGATGAAACGTTCCTCCGACGTCTTCGACCAGCGTCCGCTGGACCGCGAGCTCCTTCGGCGAGGCAGCGGTCAGGCCGTCGCTGCGGGCGATGTAGACGGCGAGGATCTCGCTGCCCGAGCCCTTGGCCGCCATCCGCGAGGCGCGCCGGATGAGGGTACGCCCCTCGGGTCCGCCGGTGAGCCCGACGACGATCCGCTCCCGCGCCTGCCAGGTCGAGCGGATGCCGTGCTCGCCCCGGTACTGCTGGAGGTACTCGTCGGCCCGGTCGGCCACCCACAGCAGCGCGAGTTCGCGCAGGGCGGTGAGGTTACCGGGCCGGAAGTAGTTCGAGAGGGCCGCGTCCACCTTCTCGGGCTCGTATATGTTCCCGTGCGCCATGCGCCGGCGCAGCGCCTGCGGGGACATGTCGACCAGCTCGACCTGATCGGCCCGGCGGACGACCTCGTCGGGCACGGTCTCCCGCTGCCGCACCCCGGTGATCGACTCGACCACGTCCCCGAGGGACTCCAGGTGCTGGATGTTGACGGTGGACACGACGTCGATGCCGGCCCGCAGCAGCTCCTCCACGTCCTGCCAGCGCTTGGCGTTGCGGGAGCCGGGGACGTTGGTGTGCGCGAGTTCGTCCACGAGCGCGATCGCCGGTCTGCGGGCGAGGACCGCGTCCACGTCCATCTCGGTGAAGGAGGCGCCGCGGTGGCCCAGGGTCCTGCGTTCCACCTGTTCGAGGCCGTGGAGCATGACCTCGGTCCGCGGCCGCCCGTGGTGTTCGACGAAGGCGACGACGCAGTCCGCGCCCCGCTCCGCCCTGCGGTGCCCTTCGGAGAGCATCGCGTAGGTCTTGCCCACACCGGGTGCCGCGCCGAGGTAGATCCTGAGCTTGCCGCGTCCCATGGGCTCATTCTCGGGGACGTCCGGACCGCGCACGCACCGATCGCGGGCTCCGGGCCGATCCCTGACGGATCCCTGACGCGGGGCGGGCGCCGCACCGCGGGGGCCGCCCCGCGGGCGCCGGTCAGCGGGCGCCGGTCAGCGGGCGCCGCACCGCCGGGGCCGGTCAGCGGTACGCGAAAGCCGGTGGGCCCCACCCGAAGGAGTGGGGCCCACCGGCCGGGAACACGACGCACCCCCCTGTGCGCGAGGGCGGTCCGGGTCGGCCGCGGTCTCAGCGGACCTCGGTGATCTCCGGGCCGCGCTCCAGCTGGCCCATGCCGCCGCCGAAGCGGGAGCCTTCCTGCTCCTCCGTCGTCTGCACGCCGTCCGGCACCATCTGGGCGTCGCTCGGCAGCTTCAGGACGATCGGGTCGCGCGGGGCCATCGGGCCGTCGCCGCGGACGACGACGGTGTCCCGGAAGATCTGCTCCAGCACGCCCGCCGACTCGGGGCGCACCGCGCCCTGGCCGGAGATGACGCCCCGCAGGAACCAGCGCGGCCCGTCGACGCCAACGAAGCGGACCAGCTGGGCGCCGGTCTGCCCGTCCGGCAGCGGGACGGGGACCTGCGCGCGCAGCTCCCAGCCCAGCGAGCCCTGGACCTCGTCGATGATGCCGCCCTGCTGGGTGATGCCCGCGGCGATCTCGTCGCGGACCTCGCCCCAGATGCCCTCCTTCTTGGGCGCGGCGAAGGCCTGCAGCTGCACGGCGCTGTCGCCCAGGACCACGGTGGCGGCCACGATCGCGTCCCCGGCGACCTCGACACGCAGTTCCATGCCGTCGACACCGGGTACGAAGATGCCGCCCAGGTCGACCCGGCCGTCGGCCGGGTTCCCGAGCACCTCGGAGACGTCCCACGGGCCGTCCGGCCGCGGGGCCGGGGGCAGGTTGATCCGGCGCGGCGCGGCGCCTTCCGGCTCGCCCGCGTCATCCTGCTCAGAGGCGGCGACGCCGTCTACGACCTGCTCGGCCGCGCCGCCGTCCTGGGCGGAGTCGTTCTTCTTGCGACGTCCGAACACGTCACTGTCCTTCCCGGTCGGTTACGACCGAAGCGTAGCCATTCCCACCCTGCTGACCAGCCCCGGATCCGGCCACGGCCGCATGACCGCCGGTGGAGCCGAAACCCCCCTCGGCCCGGGCCGAGCCGGGAAGTTCCGCCACCTCGTGGAAGCGCACCTTCTCGACTCGCTGGACAACCAGCTGGGCAATGCGGTCGAAACGCTCGAACCGGACGCTTTCGCGAGGGTCGAGATTGACCACGATCACCTTGATCTCTCCACGGTACCCGGCATCCACCGTCCCCGGGGCATTCACGAGCGCGAGCCCGCAGCGCGCGGCCAGGCCCGACCGCGGGTGCACGAAGGCGGCGTACCCGTCGGGCAGGGCGATCGCCACCCCGGTGGGCAGTACCGCGCGCTCGCCGGGCTCCAGTACGGCGGCCTCGGTGGTGACGAGGTCGCAGCCGGCGTCACCGGGGTGACCGTACGCCGGAACGGGCACCTCCGGGTCGACGCGGCGCAGCAGCACGTCGACGTCGTGGCGGGATCCGTTGGTGTTCAGGGACATCAGGGGTTCACCTCAAAGGCGCGTGCGCGCCTGACCTGGTCCGGGTCGGCCATGGCCGCCTGGATCTCCTCGGGCCGTCCGTTGTCGATGAAGTGGTCGACCTTCACTTCGATGAAGAGCGCGTCGGCGCGGACCGCGACCTCGCCCTCCGGCCCGCCTATCCGGCCCACCGCCGTGCAGTAGATCTTGCGGCCGGCGACGGCGGTGACCTCGGCGTCCAGGTGCAGCAGGGTGCCCACGGGCACCGGCCGCACGAAGTCCGTCTCCAGCCGTCCGGTCACGGCGATCACGCGCAGCAGCCAGTTCAGCGAACCCAGCGTCTCGTCGAGCGCGGTGGCGAGCACCCCGCCGTGGGCGAGCCCGGGTGCGCCCTGGTGGGCGGGCTTGACGGTGAACTCGGCGGTGACGCGCACGCCGTGACCGGCCCGGGCCTCCAGGTGGAGTCCGTGCGGCTGGCCCCCGCCGCAGCCGAAGCAGTGCTCGTAGTGGGCACCGAGGAGCTCACCGGGTGCCGGCGCATCGGGGTGCCGGACCGGTGCGGCGGCATCGGCCGGGGGCGTCAACGCTGTGTTTCGTCCACTCACAGCCGCAGACCTTACCCGCGCGGCTACCCGCCGGTCGCCTCGTGGCAGGCTTGAGCACATGCAGCTCTCCACCGCGCACCACGACGAACGTCTGACCGCCCCCCGCTCCTGGTGGGGCATCGCCGTCATGACCGGCCTGGCGGGCGCGCTGATGCTGCTGCCCCTGGGCACGCTGCCGCTGCTGGCCGGCCTGGTCGGGGGCACCGCGCTGGCCGGGCTGCTGGTGAGCTCGTACGGATCCGCGCGCGTGCGCGTGGTGAACGGGGCGCTGGCCGTCGGCGACGCGCGGATCCCGGTGTCGGCGCTGGGCGAGCCGGAGATCCTGGACGCCGAGGAGGCGCGTGCCTGGCGCACGTACAAGGCGGACACCCGGGCCTTCATGCTGATGCGCAGCTACGTGCCGACCGCGGTCCGTATCGAGGTCACCGACCCCGCCGACCCGACCCCGTACGTCTACGTCTCCACCCGCGAGCCGCAGGCCCTGGTCTCGGCCCTGCGCGCGGCGCGGACGGCCTGACGGCATCCGTTCCGAGCCGCCGCACGACCACGCCCCCGACCGCTCCGCGGTACCGGCGGGCGCGTCAGTCGCGCGCGAAGTACTCCGGACCCTCCAGGGCGGCCCTGGTGGCCTCGGGAAGGGGCTCCAGGGGGCGTTCCAGGGGCGGCAGGGCGCGCAGGGCCTCCCAGGCCACCGCCTGCCTGCGCAGGTCTCCACGGACCTTCTCGGCGAGTTTGCGGGTGTCGCGGCGGTTCATGACCGCTCCGACCGCCGCGCCCACCATGAACGGCATGAGGTTCGGCAGGCTGCGGATCATCCGCTTCATGATCTGCTGGCGCAGTTCGCGCTTCATCTGCCCACCGAGGGCGGCGTTCAGCGTGGTGGGCTTGGTCAGGTCGACCCCGCGCTCTTCCGTCCACGCGGTCAGGTAGGCGAACGTGCGCTCCTTGAGGTTGCCGTGCGGACGCCGGCCGTAGACCTCGTGGAGTTCCGCGATGAGCTTCAGTTCGATCGCCGCGACGCCGGTGATCTCCGCCGCGAGTTCGGCGGGCATCGCGGGCGGCACGGGCAGCATGGCCGCCGCGCCGATGCTCGCCCCGACGGTCGCCGAGGCGGCGCAGGCGCCCGAGATCAGCTTGTCGGCCAGCTGGTCGGGGCCGAGGCCGGGGAACTGCGCGCGCAGCGTCGCGAGGTCCCGGACGGGAACGCGCGGTGCGTTCTCGATGATCCTGTCGGTGACGTAGAGGGCGGCGCCGCGCACGCCTTCGCCACCCTTGCGCACGCCGTTCCTGACGGCTTGCAGCCGACGGCCACCGGGGCCGCGCCGGGGCCCCTCGCCGGGCTCCGTGCCCGACGCCGCCGGGGCGGCGGCGGAGGGAACGGCGAGTGCCGCACTGGCGGAGCCGCCGGGGGCTGCGGGACCCGTCTCCGGGTCCGTGGTCACCACCTGCGTCTCCGCCGGATCACCTGGCTTCCGGAAGAGACCCTTCCGAAAGGGTGTCGAGCCAGCCACGGCCGACGCCTCTCAGTCGCAGTCGCGACAGATCGGCTGACCGTTCTTCTCGCGCGCCAGCTGGCTGCGGTGGTGCACCAGGAAGCAGCTCATGCAGGTGAACTCGTCGGCCTGCTTGGGCAGGACCCGAACGGCCAGCTCCTCGTTGGAGAGGTCCGCGCCGGGAAGCTCCAGGCTCTCGGCCGAGTCGAATTCGTCCATGTCGACGGACGAGGACGACTTCTCATTGCGTCGAGCCTTCAGCTCTTCAATGCTGTCGTTGTCAACGTCGTCGTCGGTCTTGCGCGGGGTGTCGTAGTCCGTTGCCATTGTTCGCTCTCCCCCTCTGGGTGTTAGCGGTGTCTCAGCGCACGTAACGCACGAGAGGCCGGACTTGTGCCCGACCTGAGGCGGAGATTTTGCCTCACATCAAGGTCTGTTACTCAATCGACACCCAGCCGCCCGCCTGAAGGGGCGATCGGCTGGGATGACGAGCGGACCGTACACGGTCCGGGCGCCGTCTTGCACAAACGCCACCCCGTGTATTTCCCGCCATTCGAGGGGCCGGAAACCCGGACTTCCCGGGCGTTCCGGCCTCCCCGGAGTCACCGAACGCACAGGGCCGGACACCGGCCTGTGTGATCGATCACACAAAGGCCGATGCATTCAAAGGCCATGGATTCAGCCAAAAGCGAACATGGAGTGGGGGGTCTCACAGGGGCAGAGTGACACGCATCACGAGGCCACCGCCCTCCCGGGGCATCGCCTGGATCCTGCCGCCGTGTGCGCGCGCCACGGAGCGCGCGATCGACAGCCCCAGCCCGACACCCTTGTCACTGCCCGTACGCTCCGTACGCAGCCGCCTGAACGGCTCGAAGAGGTTGTCCACCTCGTACGCGGGAACCACGGGACCCGTGTTCGACACCAGGAGCACCGCCTGACCGTGCCGGGCCTCGGTGGTGACCTCCACCCAGCCGTCCTCCGGCACGTTGTACCGGACGGCGTTCTGCACCAGGTTCAGGGCGATCCGCTCCAGCAGGACGCCGTTGCCCTGCACGACGGCCGGCTCGCGCTCGCCGCGGATCTCCACGCCCTTGGCCTCGGCCTCGCCGCGCACCTGGTCGACGGCGCGCGAGGCGACCTCCGCCAGGTCCACGGGCTTGCGCTCGACGATCTGGTTCTCGCTGCGGGCCAGCAGCAGCAGGCCCTCGACCAGCTGCTCGCTGCGCTCGTTGGTGGCGAGCAGGGTCTTGCCGAGCTGCTGGAGCTCCACCGGGGCGCCCGGATCGGACAGGTGCACCTCCAGCAGGGTCCGGTTGATCGCCAGCGGCGTCCGCAGCTCGTGCGAGGCGTTGGCGACGAACCGCTGCTGGGCCGTGAAGGCCCGCTCCAGCCGGTCGAGCATCTCGTCGAAGGTGTCGGCGAGCTCCTTGAGCTCGTCGTCCGGCCCGTCCAGCTCGATCCGCCGGGTCAGGTCGGAGCCCACCACCCGGCGGGCGGTACGGGTGATCTTGCCCAGCGGAGAGAGCACCCGGCCGGCCATCGCGTAGCCGAAGGCGAAGGCGATGATGCTCAGCCCCAGCAGAGCCATCAGCGAGCGGCTCAGCAGGTCGTCCAGGGCGTGCCTGCGCTGTTCGAGGATGCACTGGCCGATCGCCGCGTTGAACTGGTCGGGCGTCAGTTCCAGCCCCACCACTCCCGGGCAGGAACTGCTGGTGACCTTCACCTGGCCGCCGACGATCTGGAACGGCAGGGCGTTGCCCTGCCGCAGGGCCTGCGCCGCCAGCAGGTAGATGATCGACAGCAGCAGGATGCCCGCGATCAGGAACATCCCGCCGTAGAGCAGGGTGAGGCGTATCCGGATGGTCGGCCTCAGCCACGGGAAGGGACCCTCGGGCTGGCCGGGGTCCCAGGTCGGTTTCGGTGGCGCCGTCGGTGGCGCCGGAGTGGCCGCCACGCGGTCAGATCCGGTATCCGGAGCCGGGCACCGTCACGATGACAGGCGGCTCGCCCAGCTTGCGGCGCAGGGTCATCACCGTCACGCGCACCACGTTGGTGAACGGGTCGGTGTTCTCGTCCCAGGCCTTCTCCAGCAGCTGCTCGGCGGAGACCACGGTCCCCTCGCTGCGCATCAGGACCTCCAGGACCGCGAACTCCTTCGGGGCCAGCTGCACCTCCCGGCCCTCACGGAACACCTCGCGCCGGTTCGGGTCCAGCTTGATGCCGGCCCGTTCCAGTACGGGCGGCAGCGCCACGGTGGTGCGCCGGCCGAGCGCCCGCACGCGGGCGGTCAGCTCGGTGAAGGCGAAGGGCTTGGGCAGGTAGTCGTCCGCCCCGAGCTCCAGGCCCTCCACACGGTCGCTCACGTCACCGGAGGCGGTCAGCATCAGCACCCGGGTGGGCATGCCGAGCTCGACGATCTTCCGGCAGACGTCGTCACCATGGACGAGCGGGAGGTCCCGGTCGAGCACGACCACGTCGTAGTCGTTCACGCCGACCCGCTCCAGGGCGGCGGCGCCGTCGTACACGACGTCCACGGCCATGGCCTCCCGGCGCAGGCCGGTGGCCACCGCATCGGCGAGCAGCTGCTCGTCCTCGACGACGAGTACGCGCACGTCGTTTCCTTCCTCCGAGCCCAGAAGGGCACACGTGTATTGCGTCGTACATCCTGCCCGTTTCGGCCGTAAACCGGCTGTAAGACGGGTCCTGCGGAAACTCACGGGGCGGAAGTGAGGATTCCCTGGCCTTGAGAGGTTTCTGTGCCCAGGGTGCCGGGGAGGACGTGAGGACACCCCATCCACTCCCTGACGGCGGTATCGCCACGTGCCGCCGCCGACCCACGAAGAGGGGGCGAACCCATCATGGACGCATTCAGCGCGGGTCTCCTGCAGCGCATCAGGGCCACGCAGTCGGATCTCAGGCACGCCCGTGAGACGGGCGACGACTTCCTCGCGGAAGTGGAGCAGGCGGAGCTGGAGGACCTCCAGCGCTTGGCCGCCGAGCACGGCGTCCCGGTCTCGGCCGCCGTTCACGCCTGCTGACCGGTTTGCCGAACGGCTGCTGAGCGCCGGCTCCAGGACATGCGTGGACCCCGGCCGCCCCCTCGGGCGGCCGGGGTCCACGCATGTCCGGCCGCGCTCAGTCGTGCCAGGCCCCGGCCTCCTCCAGCAGGGGCTGGAGCGAGGTGAACACCGCCGGGGTGGCGGCCAGGGCCAGCTCGCCCGAGGCCGGCTCCCCCGGCCGGCCACCGGTCACGGCTCCCGCCTCCCGGGCGATCAGCTCCCCGGCGGCCAGGTCCCAGGGGTTCAGGCCGCGCTCGTAGTAGCCGTCCAGGCGCCCCGCGGCCACGTCGCACAGGTCCAGCGCCGCCGAGCCGCCCCGCCTGATGTCCCGCACCAGCGGGATGATCCGCTGCGCCACGTCGGCCTGGTGCGCCCGCCGGGTCTGGACGTAGGCGAACCCGGTCCCGACCAGCGCCTGGTCCAGCGGGGCCGCCGGACGGCAGGCGAGGCGTGCGGGGCCCAGCCAGGCACCGCCGCCGAGGACGGCGTGGTAGACCTCCCCGCGCATCGGCGCCGCCACGACGCCCACCACCGTCTCGCCCTCGTACTCGGCGGCGACGGACACGCCCCAGCTGGGGAGTCCGTAGAGGTAGTTCACGGTGCCGTCCAGCGGGTCGACGACCCACCGCACCCCGCTCGTCCCCGGGGTGTCCGCGCCCTCCTCGCCCAGCAGCCCGTCCTCGGGCCGCCGCTCGGCGAGGATGCCGGTGATCAGCTTCTCCGCCGCGATGTCCATCTCGGTCACCACGTCGATCGGGCTGGTCTTCGTCGCCGCCACGGCCAGATCGGCCGGCCGGCCGTCGCGCAGCAGGGCCCCGGCCTGCCGGGCGGCCTCCAGGCCGACGTCCAGCAGTTCGGTCTTCAGTTCTTCGGAGATCACGGTTCCCCTCCTCTTCCTAGGCGTACGGGCTGTCCGCGCCCGCGGCGGCCGGCCGCGGGGCCCGCGCCGGGCAGCAGCCCACCGCGCACAGGTCGTGGCTCTGTTTGAGTGTGCCCACCCAGCACTCCCGCGCCGCCTCGCCGCGCTCCTTGGCGGCCCGCTCCAGGACGAGCTCCCGCACGGCCGCGGCGAAGCGCGGGTCGGCGCCGACGGTCGCGGAGCGCGCGACCGGCAGGCCCAGCTCGGCGGCCTTGGCGGTGGCCTCGGTGTCCAGGTCGTACAGGACTTCCATGTGGTCTGAGACGAAGCCGATGGGGACCATGACCACGGCGGGGGCGCTCTCGGCGTGCAGCGTCTCCAGGTGGTCGCAGATGTCCGGCTCCAGCCACGGGATGTGCGGGGCGCCGCTGCGGGACTGGTAGACGAGCCGCCAGGGGCGGGTGACGCCGGTGCGCACCGCCACTTCGTCGGCGATCACCCGGGCGACGTCGAGGTGCTGCTTGACGTACGCGCCGCCCTCGCCGCCCCCGGTGTGGTCCTCCACGGGGCCGGAGGTGTCGGCGGCGGCGGTCGGGATGGAGTGCGTGGTGAAGGCGAGGTGCGCTCCGGCGCGCACCTCCTCGGGGAGCGCGTCGAGCGAGGCCACGACGCCGTCGATCATGGGCTCCACGAAGCCGGGGTGGTTGAAGTAGTGGCGCAGCTTGTCGACGCGCGGCGGCTGCACGCCCTCCTGCTCCAGCGCGGCCAGCGCGTCGGCGAGGTTCTCCCGGTACTGCCGGCAGCCCGAGTACGAGGCGTACGCGCTGGTGGCGAGGACCGCGATCCGGCGGCGGCCGTCGGCGGCCATCTCCCGCATCACGTCGTTCAGGTACGGGGCCCAGTTCCGGTTGCCCCAGTAGACCGGCAGGTCCAGCCCGTGACCGGCGAAGTCCTTGCGCAGCGCGTCGAGCAGCTCGCGGTTCTGTCCGTTGATCGGGCTGACCCCGCCGAAGCCGAAGTAGTGCTGCCCGACCTCCTTGAGCCGCTCGCGCGGGATGCCGCGCCCGCGCGTGACGTTCTCCAGGAACGGCACGACGTCGTCGGGTCCTTCGGGGCCGCCGAAGGAGAGCAGCAGGAGTGCGTCGTACGGGGCGGCGGACTCGGCGCCGGGGGCACGGAACTGGTCTGACATGCCTCGAATCCTGCCACCCGGCCCCTGCACCCGGTAACGCACCCGGGCCGTCTCACACGTTGGATGACAGGTAAGGTCACCCTAAGTTCCTGCCGTCGTATTCCCCGTGCGAGCGCTTCACCGGCAGACGTAGCCTGTGTGAGCCGATCCAGTCCCTTACGGAGGGCACCGTGCCCAGTCCCTACCGCGCGATATTCGCGACCCCCGGCACCAAGGGGTTCACAGCCGCCGGCCTCATAGGCCGGATGCCGCTGTCCATGGTGGGCATCGGTGTCCTCACGATGATCACCGAGCTGGGCGGCAGCTACGCCCTCGCCGGCGGGATCACCGCCACCATCGCCCTGTCCGCCGCCGCCGTGGGCCCCCAGGTCTCGCGGCTGGTCGACCAGTACGGACAGCGCCGGGTGCTGCGCCCCGCCACCCTGGTCGCGGCCGCCTCGGTGACCGGCCTGCTGGTCGCGGCCGCGGGCGGCTGGCCGAGCTGGACCCTGTTCGTCTTCGCCGTCGTCGCCGGGTGCGTGCCCAGCGTCGGCTCGATGGTCCGGGCCCGCTGGACCGCCCTGTTCCGCGACACCCCCCAGCTGCACACGGCCTACTCCTTCGAGTCCATCCTCGACGAGGTCTGCTTCATCGTCGGCCCGCCCCTCGCCGCCACGCTCTCGGCCGGCTGGTTCCCCGAAGCCGGACCGGTGGTCGCGGTCGTCTGCCTCGTGACGGGCGTGTGGTGGCTGACGGCCCTGACGGCCACCGAGCCGAAGCCGCACCCGCGGCACGAGCACTCGGACCTCTCGTCCGCGCTGCGCTCCCCCGGCCTGCAGGTACTCGTGGCGACCTTCGTGGCGACCGGCGCGATCTTCGGCTCCGTGGACGTGGCCACCCTCGCCTTCGCCGAGGAGCACGGCAGCAAGTCCCTCGGCGGTGTCTTCCTCGCCGTGTGGGCCTTCGGCTCCTGCCTCGCGGGGATCGTCTTCGGTCTGCTGCACTTCAAGGGAAAGGCCGAACCTCGCTGGGTGGTGGGCATCAGTGCGATGGCCGTGAGTATGATCCCCCTCCTACTGGCCGGGAACCTTCCGTTTCTGGCCGTGGCGCTCTTCGTCTCGGGCCTCGCCATCGCTCCCACGATGATCACCACGATGGCCCTGATCGAGGCGCACGTACCACACGCGAAGCTGACCGAGGGCATGACCTGGATCAGCACCGGCCTCGCGGTCGGTATCGCGCTCGGGTCCTCCGTGACCGGCTGGGTCGTCGACGCGGCCGGCGCGGGGACCGGGTACGTCGTCTCCCTCTCGGCGGGGACGGCCGCGGCGGCGGTTGCGTTCGCGGGATACCGCCGGCTGACGAGGCCGGCGCAAGGGGAGGAGCCTGCAACCGATGGGGACGGCGACAGCACGGAACGGCAGCACGGCGACCGCGTGGCGTAACTGGGCGGGCAACGTCACCGCCACGCCCACCCGCGTGGTGACCCCGGCTTCGGTCGGGGAGCTCCAGGAGGCGGTCCGCCGGGCCGCCGAGGACGGGCTGCGGGTGAAGGCGGTCGGAACCGGCCACTCCTTCACCGCGGCCGCCGCCACCGACGGGGTCCTTCTGCGGCCCCAGGCGCTGGCGGGGATCCGCTCGATCGACCGCGCCGCGGGCACCGTCACGGTGGCGGCGGGCACGGCCCTGAAGGACCTCAACCGGGCCCTCGCCGCCGAGGGCCTCTCGCTCACCAACATGGGCGACATCATGGAGCAGACCGTCTCCGGCGCCACCAGCACGGGCACCCACGGCACCGGCCGGGACTCGGCCTCCATCGCCGCCCAGATCCGCTCCCTGGAACTGGTCACCGCGGACGGCGAGCTGCTGGTCTGCTCCGAGAAGGAGAACCTTGAGGTCTTCGCGGCGGCCCGGGTGGGCATCGGCGCCCTCGGCATCGTCACCGCGATCACCTTCGCCGTGGAGCCGCTCTTCTTCCTGACCGCCCGTGAGGAGCCCATGGGCTTCGACCGGGTGACCGCGGAGTTCGAGGAGCACTTCGCGGAGAACGAGCACTTCGAGTTCTACTGGTTCCCGCACACCGGCAACTGCAACACCAAGCGCAACAACCGCAGCCAGGGCCCCGCCGCCCCACCCGGACCGGTCAGCGGCTGGATCGAGGACGAGCTGCTCTCCAACGGCCTCTTCCAGGCCGTCAACACACTGGGCCGCGCGGTCCCGGCCACCATTCCCTCCATCGCCCGCGTGGCCAGCCGCGCCCTGTCGGCGCGCACCTACACCGACATCCCGTACAAGGTGTTCACCAGCCCGCGCCGGGTGCGCTTCGTGGAGATGGAGTACGCCCTCCCGCGCGAGGCCGTGGTCGAGGCGCTGCGGGAGCTGCGGGCGATGGTCGACCGGTCCCGGCTGCGGATCAGCTTCCCGGTGGAGGTCCGCACGGCCCCGGCGGACGACATCGCGCTGTCGACGGCCTCGGGGCGCGACACGGCCTACATCGCGGTGCACATGTACCGGGGCACCCCGTACCAGGCCTACTTCACCGCGGCCGAGCACATCTTCACCGCGCACGGCGGGCGCCCGCACTGGGGCAAAGTGCACACACGGGACGCCGAGTACTTCTCCCGGATCTACCCGCGCTTCGGCGAGTTCACCGCGCTGCGCGACCGCCTCGACCCGAACCGCGTCTTCGGCAACGACTACCTCCGGCGCGTCCTGGGAGCCTGAGGTCAGGGAGCACTCGGCGTCGACGACGGGGCCCCGCCGCCGGCGCTCGGCGTCGGCGGCGGGTCCGGATCCGGATCCGACGGCGTGGGGGTCGGCGTCGGCCCGTGCGCCGGCACCGAGGGGCTCGGCGCCGGCCCGCCGGAGCGTGACGGTCCGGGGTCCGGGCCCGGACTCGGGCTCCCGTCCTGCCGCGAGGGGCTCGGGGAACCGCCCGGCCCGGGGGTGCCGGACCCGTCCCGCCGCTCCTCCTCCCCGCCGGCCGGACCGTGTCCGGGCGGGGTGGGCCGCTCCCCGCCCGCCGTGCGGGTCCCGCCGGAGAAGAGGGTGCCGCCGCCACTGCTGACGGACGTGCCCGCCAGTGCCTCGTAGGTGCCGAGGCCGCCGATGGCGAGGGCGAAGGCGGCGCCGGAGGCCACCGCGGTGCGCTTCCATCCGCGCGTCCGGGTGCCGTGCACGGTGGCCGCGCCGAACTCCTCCGCCGGGCCCGCGGCCACGGCGGCCTCCTGCTCCTCGTGGCGCGGCGGCACCTGACGGGCCCTCGGCCGCGTGCTCTCGCGCAGCTGGTCGCCGGTGCGCCGGAACAGGTGCTGGATGACGGGTCCGCCGGCGGTGGCGACGACGCTGACCACGCCGGCGCCGAGGATGGTCCCGTAGACGCCCATCTTCGAGGCGAGCAGGGCGGCGGCGACGGTGGCGAGGGAGGAGCCGGCGACCTGGGCCACGCTCAGGTCGAGCTTTTTCGCCTCCGGTTCGGCCTCGACGTCACCCGTCGTCCTCTGACCCATCGCCATCCCCTGTGTGCCCGGCCTCTCGTGCTTCTGCTCTTTCAGCAGTTACTGACAGCTGAGCGAAGGGGATAGTTCCGTTTCGGGTGATTCTGTGAAGCAGGACACCCGCGACAAGTCGGTACACACGGGCGGGACCCGACAGCGGGCAGCCCAACTCCCGCCGTCCGGGGAAACTTCGGCGGCGCGGCGGTCCACCCGGGTGGCCCGAATGGAGTACTGTGGCGAGCCCTGGGTCTGTCCTTCCTTTCGGATGTCCGGACCCGGGAGAGGGGGCCGGCTGACGGAAAGCGGCACTCGAAGACCGGCGATGCCGCGGCATTGCACGGTTCCTGCTGCGCACAGTAACCACTTGGTCACTGTGCGTGCCCAACAGGTAACCGTGCCATAACGGCGATCAAGGGCGCATGCCCGACACGCCGGTTTAACTCGGCAAGGTTGTGGCAGGCTGCACCCGGGCAGGCCACACTCGACTAGCGGAAGCAGCGACGCACGTGACGTCGGCAGGCACCACCCGGGAGGTCCCCATGCCCGAACTGCGTGTCGTGGCCGTCTCCAATGACGGCACACGACTGGTGCTCAAGGCTGCGGACAGTACGGAGTACACGCTTCCGATCGATGAGCGGCTTCGGGCTGCGGTACGCAACGACCGCGCACGCCTGAACCAGATCGAGATCGAGGTCGAGAGCCACCTCCGCCCCCGCGACATCCAGGCCCGCATACGAGCCGGTGCCTCCGCGGAGGAGGTCGCCCAACTCGCCGGCATCTCCGTCGACCGCGTCCGCCGCTTCGAGGGCCCCGTGCTCGCCGAGCGCGCCTTCATGGCCGAACGCGCCCGCAAGACCCCGGTGCGCCGCCCCGGCGAGAACACCGGGCCGCAGCTGGGCGAGGCCGTGCAGGAACGTCTGACCCTGCGCGGGGCCGAGAAGGACTCCGTCCAGTGGGACTCGTGGCGCCGCGACGACGGCACCTGGGAGGTCCTCCTGGTCTACCGGGTGGCCGGTGAGCCCCACTCGGCGAGCTGGACCTACGACCCGCCGCGCCGGCTGGTCGTAGCCGTGGACGACGAGGCGCGTTCGCTGATCGGCGAGTCGGAGGACCTGCCGGCGGCGCCGGAGCCGAGCTTCCCCTTCGTGCCGAGGATCGCGCGCCTGCCGCGCGACCGGCCGCTGGACCGTGCCCTGGACCGGCAGCTGGAGCGGGTCGAGCCCCGGCCCGCGCCCGTACCGGAGCCGGAGG
Source organism: Streptomyces sp. NPDC090021 (assembly GCF_044748225.1). NCBI lineage: Bacteria > Bacillati > Actinomycetota > Actinomycetes > Kitasatosporales > Streptomycetaceae > Streptomyces > Streptomyces sp. NPDC090021. The sequence continues at coordinate 61,458 of NZ_JBIVFO010000009.1, forward strand.
AGGAGCGGGACACCCTGACCAGCCTGCTGGAGGCGGTACCGAGCTTCCGCGGCGACATGGTCGTCCCCGAGCGCACCGAGCCGACGGACACCGAACCGGAGGCGGAGGAGCCGCCGGCCCCCGCCGCGTCGGCGGGTGCGGGCGCCGCGTACGCGGACGTCCTGATGCCCCGGACGGTGGCGGGCCACCGCGACCGGCTGACGGGCACCACCGACCGGCAGGCCGAGGCCGACGGGGTCCGCCCCGGGCGCCGCGCGGCGGTGCCGAGCTGGGACGAGATCGTCTTCGGCACCCGTCGCAAGAAGCAGGAGTAGCTCCCGGGGCCGGGCCGTGCCCGGCCCCGGCCGGCTACTGGGGGTCCGGACCCGTGGCCACCGGACGGGCCGGGTCCGCGCACCAGTGCGACCAGCTGCCCGCGTAGAGGTCGGAGTCGATACCGGCCACCTGCAGCGCGAGCACCTCATGGGCTCCGGAGACCCCCGAACCGCAGTACACGCCCACGGGCGTGCCCGCCGAGGCGCCGAGCGCCGCGAACCGGGCCCGCAGTGCGTCCGCCGGCAGGAAGCGGCCGTCGGGGCCCACGTTCTCGGTGGTCGGGGCCGACAGCGCGCCGGGGATGTGGCCGCCCACCGGGTCGATCGGCTCCACCTCACCGCGGTACCTCTCCCCCGCCCGGGCGTCCAGGAGGACGCCTTCGCGCGCCCGCAGCGCCGCCGCATCGGCGTCGAGCAGCCCCAGAGCACCCGGGGTTGGCTTGAAATCGCCCTCAACCGGAATCACCCGTTCGGCCGTGAGTTCGCCTCCCGCCGCCGTCCACGCGGCCAGGCCGCCGTCCAGGACTCGCACGTTCGGGTGACCCGTCCAGCACAACAGCCACCACGCGCGGGCCGCCGCCCAGCCCTGGCCTCCGTCGTACACGACCACGGGCGCGTCCGCCGGGACCCCGGCCCGGCGCATCGCCGCGCCGAAGGCCTCCGCGTCCGGCAGCGGGTGGCGTCCGCCCGCCCCGGCCGGACCTGCCAGTTCGCGGTCGAGGTCGACGTACGCGGCGCCCGGCAGGTGTCCGGCCTCGTACGCGGGCCGCTGGTCGGGGCCGCCGAGCTGCCAGCGGACGTCGAGCAGGACCGGCGGCCGGGAGCCCGCCAGCTCGTTCCTCAGTTCGGCGACGGAAAGGATCGCAGTTTTCGCAGTCATGGCGGCCATCTTCCTCCCCGCCCGGCACCCGCGTAACAGGGCTGTCATCAGCGGGGCACCCTCTTCCGGTCAACTCCGTTCCGGACCACCGGAATGCGGCGCGGTCGGGGAGCGCGGCGTGCGCCGGAGTGGAACCATCAGCACCGGTGACGGCACGACGGAGGAGACGGCTGACATGACCCAGGCGGCGGAAGCGACCCGGCGCACCCCCGGCACCCCGTGCTGGGTGAGTCTCATGGCGCACGGCCTCGGGAGCACCGAGGACTTCTACGCCGACCTGTTCGGATGGGAGTACGTGCCCGGGCCGGAGCAGCTCGGCCCGTACGTCCGTGCCGTGCTGGACGGCCACGAGGTGGCGGGGATCGGCGAGATGCCTCCCGACGGGCATCTTCCGATGGCGTGGACCACGTACCTGGCCACGGACGACGCCGACGCGACCGCCGAGTCGGTCCGGGCGTGCGGCGGCACGGTCGCGGTGGGACCGCTGGACGCCGGTATCGCGGGACGGGTGGCGATCTGCTCGGACCCGCTGGGAGCGGTCTTCGGGCTGTGGCAGGCGCAGGCCCACCTGGGCGCCGGGCCGCACGGCGGTCCGGGCACCCCCGTCTGGCACGAGCTGATCACCCAGGACACCTCGACGGTCGGCAAGTTCTACGAGCACGTATTCGGCCATGAGGCGCAGACGCATGTCACCGCCTCCGACGATTTCGACCACCTCACCCTGAACCTGGCGGGCCGGCCGGTCGCCGCCGTGCACGGCGTGGGCCGTTCGCTGCCGCACGACCGGGGTCCGCACTGGCTGGCCTACTTCGAGGTGGAGGACGCCGACGCCGCCGCGAGCCGGGTCGAGGAGCTCGGCGGACGTGTCGTCGAGCCGCCGCGGGAGGGCATGCGCGGTCGGCAGGCCACGGTCGCGGACCCGGAGGGCGCCGTGTTCGCCCTCCTGCGGCCACGGCGTCCTTAGGGGTGTCCCTCGGGGCCGGCGCCGAGGGACCGCTCGGCTCCAACGCCTCGGGCACGTCCGCGCTGCACCGGACGTGCGCTCCGGCCCCTGGGCCACTCGGGCACCCGGTCGCGTGGTGCTTCGGGTGCGACCGCAGGCGCACCGCGCGGCGGGGCGGAGGGGGCGCCGCGGCCGTCGGCCGGAGGTGCGAAGGCGTCGTGGGGGTGCTGCAATGAGCTGGTGGGCTGCCCCACCGCAGTGGCGCGGCTCACGGCGCGGTCACCCCCACCGCATCGCACGTGAGGAGTGGTGATGAGCGACGACATGAGCGAAAACATCGAGACGATGGGGCCTGTCGACTACCTGATCGTCGAGTTCCCGGGCAACAGGATGAACGGTGAGGGCCTGCCCCTGCTCGTCGACCTCGTGGACCGCGGCATCATCCGCATCCTCGACCTGGTCTTCGTCCGCAAGGATGCCGATGGTTCGGTCGTCGCCCTGGGGCTGAAGGACGCCGGTGGCGGCGAGATGGACCTGACCGTGTTCGAGGGCGCGGCCTCGGGCCTGCTCGGCCAGGACGACATCGACGAGGCCGGTGCCGCCCTGGAGGCCGGCAACTCCGCCGGGATCCTGGTGTACGAGAACGTCTGGGCGGCGCCGTTCGCCCGTGCCCTGCGGCGCAGCGGTGCGCAGCTCGTGGCCGGCGGCCGGATTCCCGTCCAGGCACTGCTGGCCTCGCTCGACGCGATGGAGGCGTGAGCCCCGTCCGCGGCCGGCCGGCGGCGGGCAGCCGCCCGGGCCACCGGCCTGCGGCACATGACGACCCGCGGACCGGACGCGCGGTGCGCCCGGCCGCCCCTTGGCAACCTGGGAGATGACCCCCATGCCCGGACTTCTTCGCGGTGTCGCCCGCACGGCCGTCGTGGCCGGAACCGCCACCGCGGTCTCCAACCGCGTGTCACGGCGGCAGGCGGGCCGCTGGTCCCAGCAGGAACAGCAGCAGGCGTACGAGCAGCAGCAGGCCGCCGCCGCGCCGCCGCCCCCGCCGCCCGCCCCCGCCGCCCCGGCCCCGCCCGCCGGCGACGACATGACCAGCAAGCTCGACCAGTTGCAGAAGCTGGGCGAGCTGAAGGCCCAGGGGCTGCTCACCGAGGAGGAGTTCACCCAGCAGAAGAGCAGACTCCTCGGCTGAGGCTGAGGAGCCGGTCGCTCACGGGGGACGGGAAGGGATGGCCCCATGACGGCACCGCGTACCCCGGCACCGGCGTCCGCCGAACCGCCTGCGGAGGGCGACCGGTTGCGGGACGTGCTCCGTACGCCGGGCTACCTGAAGCTCCTCGTCCTCTGCGCCCTCATCGGCATCCCCATCTCCCTCGCGGCGTTCTGGTTCCTGGTCGGTCTCCACCAGCTGGAGCACCTGATGTGGAACGACCTCCCGGAGGCGTTCGGCTGGAGCGCGCCGCCCTGGTGGTGGCCGCTGCCCCTGCTGGCGGTGGCCGGTGTCCTGGTCGGGCTGGTGGTGACCCGCCTGCCCGGCGCGGGCGGGCACATCCCCGCGTCGGGACTGCATGCCGGCGGTTCCTCCTCCGCCGCGCTGCCGGGTGTGATCCTGGCGGCCGTGCTCAGCCTGCCGCTGGGTGCGACCCTCGGCCCCGAGGCCCCGCTGATCGCCCTCGGCGGGGGGCTCGCGCTGCTGTTCCGGGACCTGGCGCAGGCGCCGGCGACCCCGCAGAGCACGGCCATCCTGGGTGCGGCCGGCGCCGCGGCGGCCATCTCCGCGATCTTCGGCAATCCGCTGATCGGTGCCGTGCTGCTGATGGAGGTGGCCGGCGTGGGCGGACCGCAACTGTTCTCGATCATGCTGCCGGCCCTGCTGTCCAGCGGGGTCGGCGAGCTCGTGTTCACCGGCTTCGGCCGCTGGACGGGCCTGGCGACGGGCAGCCTGACGCTGGACCTGGACTCGCCCTTCCCCCGGCTCGACGCCGCCGACGTGCTGTGGTCGCTGCTCCTGGCGGTCGTCATGGGCGTCTTCATCCACATGGTGCTGGCCGGCGGCCGGTTCGCGTCCGTCTACGTGGCCCGGCGGCCGGTGGCCCATACGACGGTCTGCGCCGTGGCGGCCGGTGCCTTCGGCGCGCTCTACGCGCTCGTCACCGGCAACTCCCCCGTCGACGTGGCGTCCTCGGGCCAGGCCGTGATGGGCAGCATGGCCGCCGATCCGCAGGCCTGGGGCATCGGGGCGCTGATCGCGGTCCTGCTGTGCAAGGGCGCGGCGTACGCGCTCTGCCTGGGCAGCATGCGCGGCGGCCCGATCTTCCCCGCACTGTTCCTGGGCGCCGCCGCGGGCCTGCTGTTCGCGCCGCTGCCCGGACTGGGTGTCGTACCGGGCATGGCGGCCGGCATGGCGGCCGCGGCCACCTGCGCGCTGCGGCTGCCGGTCAGCAGCGTGGTGCTCGTCGTCCTGCTGCTCGGCAGCGGCGCGATGATCCCCGTGATCATCCTCGCGTCCGTGGTCGCCTTCGTGGTGACCGAGCTGCTGCCGCCCGGGCCGGAAGTCCCCCCTGTGGGCAGGGCGGTCGCCGTTCCCGCGGCCGGGGCGAAGTGAGGAAGGAAGGAGGCACGTCATGACGAGTCATGCGGGCGGAGCACGCCCGAACGGCGTGGCGTCGACCGCGCGGAAGGGCGGCTTCAGCGCCCGCAACGGCTGGCTGCTCTTCGCCGGGTTCCTGATGATCTTCGGCGGACTGATGATGGTGTTCTCGGGCATCTCCGCGCTCGCCGGGGACGACGTCTTCGTCCCCACCCCGCACTACGCCTACGAGCTGGACCTCACGGGCTGGGGCTGGATCCACCTCGTCCTGGGCGTCGTGCTCTTCCTCGCCGGGTTCGCCGTGATCAAGGGCGCCCTGTGGGCCCGCGTCGTCGGCCTGGCGCTGGCGGGCCTCAGCATGGTCGCGAGCTTCATGTGGCTCCCGTACACGCCCTTCTGGGCGCTGGTGCTGCTGGTGGTCGACGGTCTGATCGTCTGGGCCCTGTGCACGGCGCCCGGTCTCCTGGAGGACTGATCCCGGTGCCGGTGGAAGCCGCGCCGCCGACCCCGCTGGTGCTCGTCGTCGGGGTGTCCGGCTCGGGCAAGACCACGGTGGCCCGGCTGCTCGCGAAGCGGCTCGGCTGGCCCCACCGGGACGCCGACGAGTTCCACTCCCCGGCCAACCGGGCCAAGATGGCCGCCGGCCACCCCCTCGACGATGCCGACCGGGCCCCCTGGCTCGCCGCCATCGGCGCCTGGCTGGACACGGAGTCGGCGGCGCACCGTCCTGCGGTCGTCACCTGCTCGGCGCTCAAGCGCTGCTACCGGGAGGAGCTGCTGCGCGGCCGGCCCGGGGCCCGCCTGCTGTACCTGCACGGGACGCCGGAGCTCGTACGGGCCCGCCTGGGGGCCCGGCACGACCACTTCTTCCCGCCGGCCCTGCTGGACAGCCAGTTCGCCGACCTGCAGGAACCGGGGCCCGACGAGCACCCCGTCGTCGTCGAGGTCGACCAGCCGCCGCAGGCCGTGGCGGCGGCCGCGCTCTCCCTGCTGGACCTCGCCGTCCCTTCCCCGTCGTCCGAGGAGGCCCCCATGTCCGAGCAGACGCCCCGGTGCGCGGGCCCCACGGGTGAGCAGTGGGAGCTGCGCCACGGCGGGCAGCGCGCCGTGGTCGTCGAACTCGGGGGCGCCCTGCGCCACTACGAGGCCGACGGCGCGGACCTGCTGGACGGGTTCGCCGCCGACGAGCCGGTCACCTCGGGGCGCGGCCAGCTGCTCGTGCCCTGGCCCAACCGGGTGGGCGGCGGCCGCTACCGCTTCGACGGCGCCGACCTGCAGCTTCCGCTGAGCGAGCCGGAACGGCACAACGCGATCCACGGGCTGCTGCGCTGGACCCCGTGGCGGCTGCTCGCCCACTCCGGCGACGCGGTCCGGGTGGGCACCACCCTCCACCCTCAGCCCGGATACCCCTTCCTGCTGGAGGTGTTCGCCGAGTACCGGCTCGACGACGACGGCCTGGCGGTCCTGGTCGGCGCGGTCAACGCGGGCCCCACGAGGGCCCCGTACGGGGTGGGGCAGCACCCGTACCTGACGGTCGGCACCGCTCTCGTCGACACGGCGCTGCTCACCGTGCCCGCCCGTCGGCGGCTGACCACGGACGAGGAGGGCCTGCCGACGGGCGAGGAGCCCGTCGAGGGCACGGCGTACGACTTCCGCTCCGCCCGGCCCATCGGCGCACAGGCGTTGGACACCGCCTTCACCGCACTCGAACGCGACGCGGCCGGGCGGGCCGTGGTGCGGCTGGCGCACCCGTCGGGGCGGCGCGGGACCGACCTGTGGCTCGGCGAGGGCACCCGGTACGTGCAGGTCTACACGGGCGACACCCTGGGAGAGCCCGGGCGGCGCCGGCGCGGTGTCGCCGTGGAGCCCATGTCCTGTCCGGCGGACGCCTTCCGTACCGGCAGCGGCCTCACCGTCCTGGATCCGGGGGCCGGCCATGTGCTCCGCTGGGGCCTGCGCCCCTGGGGAAGCGCGGGCCCGGGCGGGATCCGATGACCCGGCCCCCCGGACCTCCGGCGCCACCGCTCATGAGCACGGAGGAGTTCCGGACGCTGTACGGGCGGCTGCACCGGGCGGCGCGGTCCGGCGGGGACGGCCACCGGCGCGGGGCGCTGCGCCACCTGACGCCCGCACGCGTCACGGCGGCCGCGGCCGAGGTACGGCTCGGGCACACGGTGTCCCTGGCCGCGCCGATCGAGACCTGGCCGGGGCCGGACAACCCCGAGCCGGCGAAACACCGGATGACCGGTCCCGCCCCCGGTGAAGCCGGGGCCGACGGGCTGCACTTCGCCCTCGACCGGTTCGCCATGAACGTCCACGGGGACGCCGACAGCCACCTCGACGCGCTGAACCACGTGCTGTACGACGGCGAGCTCTACGACGGGGTCCCGGCCGGCGACGCGACGGCCCCGGAGGTCCGTGCGCTCTCCGTGGACCTGGTCCGGGAGGGCATCGTCGGCCGGGGTGTGCTGCTGGACGTCCCGCGGCTGCGCGGCGTGCCCTGGCTGGAGCCGGGGGACCACGTGACGCCGGAGGACCTGACGGCCGCCGAGGCCGCCGAGGGGGTCCGTGTCGGTCCCGGGGACCTGCTGCTGGTCCGGGTGGGGCACCGGCGCCGCCGCGGGGAGCTGGGGGCGTGGGAGGCGGCCCGGGCCCGGGCGGGCCTGCACCCGCGGGCCCTGACGTTCCTGGCCGAGCGGGAGGTCTGCGTGCTGGGCGGCGACGGCAACAACGACACCGCCCCCAGCCCGGTGGCGGGCGTCGCCTTCCCCGTGCACGTGCTGGCGGTGCACGCGATGGGCGTGCACCTCATGGACTACCTGCAGTTCGAGGAACTGGCGGGGGCCTGCGCACGGGCCGGCCGCTGGAGCTTCCTGTGCGTGGTCGCGCCGCTGCGCCTGCCGGGTGCCACCGGCTCCCCCGTGAACCCCCTCGCCGTCCTGTGACGGGGCCCCGCGCCGGGGCCGCCCGGCCGGGTCGCCGTCCGGTGGAAGGGCGGCTAGCTTCGATGGAGTGGGAATGCTTGGCCTCCGCACCGCGGAGGGAGAGGTCCCCGGCCCGACGGGCGGGGCCACGAGCCCAAGGACGGTGGTCGACGTGGGCGACTCTCCCCACTACGACGTCATCATCATCGGCACCGGCGCCGGGGGCGGCACCCTCGCCCACCGGCTGGCGCCCTCCGGCAAGCGTGTGCTCCTCCTCGAACGCGGCGGCTGGCTGCCGCGGGAGCGGGACAACTGGGAGTCCACGGCCGTGTTCGTCAAGGGCAAGTACCGGGCCCCGGAGTTCTGGTTCGACCGGCACGGCAACGAGTTCCCGCCCGAGGTCAACTACTACGTCGGCGGCAACACCAAGTTCTACGGAGCCGCCCTCTTCCGGCTGCGGCCCGAGGACTTCGGTGAGATCCGGCACCACGGCGGCCTCTCCCCCGCCTGGCCGCTGCGGTACGAGGACCTGGAGCCGTACTACACGCAGGCCGAGCACCTCTACCGGGTGCACGGGCGGCACGGGGAGGACCCGGGCGAGGGCCCGGCGAGCGCCCAGTACGCCTATCCGCCGGTCGAACACGAGCCGCGCATCCAGCAGTTGAGCGACGACCTGGAGAAGAGGGGGCTGCACCCCTTCCATCTGCCCATCGGGGTGGACCTGGTGCAGGACGCCGACGGGCGGGCCGTCCCCTCCAGCGTGTGCATCCGCTGCGACCGGGTGGACGGCTTCCCCTGCCTGGTGCGCGGCAAGTCCGACGCCCAGGTGATCTGCGTGGAGCCCGCCCTCGAACACCCCGGTGTGGAGCTGGTCACGGACGCCCACGTGGTCCGGCTGGAGACCGACGCGGCCGGGCGCAGCGTCACCGCCGCCGTGGTCAGGCTGCCCGACGGTTCCGAGACCCGGTTCTCCGCGGACGTCGTGGTCGTCTCCTGCGGGGCGGTCAACTCCGCCGCGCTGCTGCTGGCCTCGGCCAGTGACCGTCACCCGCGCGGGCTGGCCAACAGCTCCGACGTGGTGGGCCGGCACTACATGCGGCACAACAACCTGGCCCTGATGGCGGTGTCGAAGGAGCCCAACCCCACGCAGTTCCAGAAGACCCTCGCGCTGCACGACTGGTACCTGGGCGCGGACGACTGGGACTTCCCGCTGGGCGGCATCCAGATGCTGGGCAAGTCGGACGCCGAGCAGATCCACGGCGAGGCCCCGCGCTGGGCCGGTGCGCTCACCCCGGACATGCCCTTCGAGGTGCTGGCGCACCACGCGGTCGACTTCTGGCTGTGTGGCGAGGACCTGCCGCAGCCCGGCAACCGGGTCACCCTGGACGGTGACGGCGCCATCCACCTCGCACTCGACGAGAAGAACAACATCGAGGGCCTGAAGCGGCTGCGGCACAAGCTCCAGAGCATGCTCGGACACCTGGGCATGCACGAGCACCACCTGCTGCCGCACAGCATCTACCTGCACAAGGGCATGCCGATCGGGGCGACCGCGCACCAGGCGGGCACCGTCCGCTTCGGCACGGACCCGGCCTCCTCCGCCCTGGACGTCAACTGCAAGGCGCACGACCTGGACAACCTGTACGTGGTCGACACGAGCTTCTTCCCGAGCATCGGCGCGGTCAACCCCTCCCTGACCGCGATCGCCAACGCCCTGCGGGTCGGCGACCACCTCCTGGCCCGGCTGAACTGACCGGCCCGCCCGGGCCTGCGCCGACCGGAGGAAGATCCTCGGCCGAACGGCCCAACCGGGACCCGGCCGGCGGGCCCCCCGCCACGGCCGGTGATTACGTGGGCGGTCGGTCCGGGCCGCCCGCGGCCCGGGCGCGCCGGAACCGCTCGTCGAGGAGGCAGCACAACGTGGATTCCACCGTGGGCGCACCGCAGGGTGTGTTTCCGGCTCACCTGCTGAAGGGCCAGAAGGCGCTGGTCACGGGCGCCAACTCCGGTATCGGGAAAGCGACCGCCATCGGGCTCGGCAAGGCGGGCGCCGATGTGGTCGTGAACTACGTGGCGGACCGGGAGTCCGCGGAGGCGGTCGTCCGGGAGATCACCTCCTTCGGGGTGCGGGCGGCGGCGTACGAGGCGGACGTGTCCCAGGAGGACCAGGTCGTCGCCATGGTGGACCGGATGGTCCGGGAGTTCGGGACGATCGACATCATGGTCGCCAACGCCGGCCTGCAACGGGACGCCGCGTTCACCGAGATGACCCTCGCCCAGTGGCAGAAGGTCCTGGACGTCAACCTGACGGGCCAGTTCCTGTGCGCCCGGGAGGCGACGAAGGAGTTCCTGCGGCGCGGCGTCGTGCCCGAGGTGTCCCGGGCGGCCGGAAAGATCATCTGCATGAGCTCGGTGCACCAGGTCATCCCGTGGGCGGGCCACGTCAACTACGCGTCCTCCAAGGGCGGCGTGCAGATGATGATGGAGACCCTGGCCCAGGAGCTGGCGCCGCAGAAGATCCGGGTGAACGCCGTCGCCCCCGGGGCCATCAGGACGCCGATCAACCGCGGTGCCTGGGAGACCGAGCAGGCCCGCGAGGACCTGCTGAAGCTGATCCCGTACGACCGGATCGGCGATCCGGACGACATCGCCCAGGCGGTCGTCGCGCTCGCCTCCGACCTCATGGACTACGTGGTGGGAACCACCCTCTACGTCGACGGCGGGATGACCCTCTTCCCCGGATTCGCCACCGGCGGCTGACCGCTCCCCCCTCCGCTCGTTCTAGCAGCGAAGGCACGCATGCACACGATGTTCCAGCTGCTGGCGGCGGACGCGCCGGCCCAGTTGCTCCCGGCCCGACAGCTCATGGCCTTCACCCTGGCGTCGCACATCATCCTGGTGCCGCTGGGGGTGGCCCTGCCCTTCATCACCCTGCTGATGCACTACCGCGGCATCCGCCGCAACGACCCCACCGCCCTGCTGCTGGCACGGCGGTGGTCGGCCGTCATGGCGGTGCAGTTCGCCGTCGGCGTCGTCACCGGCACTGTCCTGTCCTTCGAGTTCGGGCTGCTCTGGCCGGGGCTCATGGGGAAGTGGGGCGACGTGTTCGGCATCGGCTTCGGTGTCGAGGCGTGGGCCTTCTTCCTCGAAGCCGTGCTCATCGCCGTGTACCTGTACGGCTGGCGCCGGCTGAAGCCCCGTACGCACTTCCTGCTCGGCCTGCCGCTGCCGGCCGCCGCGCTGATGGGGGCGTTCGGCATCCTGGCCGCCAACTCGTGGATGAACACCCCGCAGGGCTTCACCCTCGACTCCGCGGGCAATCCGGTCGACGTGGACATCTGGAAGGCCGTCTTCACCCCGATGTTCGGTCCGCAGTACTGGCACTTCGTCGTGGCGATGGTGCTGACCGCGGGGTACGTGGTGGCCGGGGTCTACGCCGTCGGCTGGCTGCGCGGCCGCCGGGACCACTACCACCGGCTCGGCTTCACCGTCCCCTTCACCGTCGCCGCCATCGCCACCCCGATCCAGTTCTTCCTCGGCGACTCCATCGCCCGGCAGGTGTTCCACAAGCAGCCGGTGAAGTTCGCCGCCCTGGAGATCGTCTGGGAGACCGACACCCACGTCCCCGAGTACCTGTTCGGGCGGCTGCACCCGGACGGGACGGTCTCGGGCGGCATCAAGGTCCCGCAGCTCGACTCCATCCTGGCCGGCTTCAGCCCGGACACGAAGGTGATCGGGCTGTCCTCGGTGCCCGAGAGTGACCGGCCGAACGCCACGCAGGCGACCATCGCCCACTGGGCCTTCGACCTCATGGCCGTGATCGGGTCCGTGCTGGTGCTGCTCGCCCTCTGGTACGCCGTGGTCTGGTGGCGGCGCCGGAGGCTGCCGGAGTCCAGGTGGTTCTGGCGCAGCGCCGCCTGCGCGGGCGTCGCGTCCGTCGTGACCGTGGAATGCGGCTGGATCGCCACCGAGGTGGGGCGCCAGCCGTGGATCGTCTACCAGAACATGCGGGTCGCCGAGGCGGTGACCGCGACGCGCTCGACCACCTTGTGGATCATGTTCGGGCTGGTGATCGTGGTGTACGTGTTCGTCTTCGGCGCGTTCCTCGCGGTCCTGTTGAAGATGCGCACCCGATGGCGGCTCGCCGACGAGCAGGAGGGGGCGGGGCCTGTGGTCGAGGCACCGGAGACGGACACACCGTACGGTCCGCGCTCGTCCGTCCCGTCCTCGTCGTCCTCGTCCTCGTCCTCGTCCGGGGAGGGCCGCCCGTGACCGCCGACGTCATCGCCTTCGTGCTGCTGCTCGCCGTGACCGCGTACACCTGCGCGGGCGGCACCGACTACGGGGCCGGGTTCTGGGACCTGACCGCGGGAGGGACGGAGCGGGGCAAGCGGCCCCGGTGGCTCATCACCCACGCGATGGCCCCGGTCTGGGAGGTCAACAACGTCTGGCTGGTCTTCATCTTCGTCATCATGTGGACGGGGTTCCCGGTCTTCTTCCAGACGGTGTTCTCCGCCATGTGGGTGCCCCTCGCCCTGGCCGCCGTCGGCATGGTCCTGCGCGGCGCCGGCTTCGCCTTCCGCAAGGCCTCGCAGCGGACCGCCGGGCGGCGCCTGTTCGGGGCCCTGTTCGCCGTGTCCTCACTCGTGACCCCCTTCTTCCTCGGCGCGGCCGTCGGCGGGATCGCCTCCGGCCGGGTCGCGCTCGGCACGGAGGCCTCGGCCAAGGCCTGGTCCAACCCCACCTCCCTGATGTTCGGGCTGCTGGCCATCGCGACCACCGCCTTCCTCGGAGCCGTGTTCCTCTCCGGCGACGCCCGCCGCTTCGACGCGCCCGATCTGGTCGACCACTTCCGGGGGCGGGCGCTGGCCTCGCTGGCCGTGGTCGCCGTACTGGCCGTGGTGGCGCTGTTCGTCACCCGCACGGACGCCCCGTACGTGTGGCGCGGCCTCACCCACGGCCCGGGGCTCGTCTTCGTCCTCCTGGCCGCGGCAGCCACGTTCGCCACGGCATGGCTGCTGCTGCGCCCGCCGGGCATCTGGGTACGCGTCACGGCCGTCGGGGTCGTCGCGGCGGCGGTCCTGGCCTGGGGCATGGCGCAGCGTCCCTACCTCATCCCCACCTCGATGACCGTCGCCGACGCCGCGGGCTCCCCGTCCACCCTCACGTGGCTGGTGTTCGTCACGCTGGTCGCCCTGGTGATCGTCGCCCCGGCCGTCTTCCTCCTGTACTGGCTGGACACGCACGGCGAGCTGGAGTCGCTCACCGACGCCGACCTGCGGCGCGGCGGCGCCGGACCGGGCGAGGGCGCCGATGGGGCCTGAGCGCCGTTCCCGGGGGCCGGGCGGCCGTCCGTCGGGCCGGGGAGGCCGGAGGGCGACGCCGTCGTGACCGAGGACCAGATCCTCCTCGGCGTCGCCCTGACGGTGGCACTGGCCGCCTGCTGCCAGATCCTCGCCGGGAAGCTGCACGTACCGGCGCTGCTCCTGCTGCTGCCGGCCGGTTTCGTCGCCGGGGCGCTGACCGGCGTCATCCATCCGAACAACCTGATCGGGGCGGAGTTCTCCGCCGTGGTCTCCCTGTCGGTGGCGGTCATCCTGTATGACGCCGGGCTCGGGCTCGACCTGAGCCGGCTCACCGGCCGCACCCGGGGGATCGTCGGCCGGCTGCTGGTGGCCGGCGTTTTCATCACCTTCCTGGCCGTCGTCGCCGTCGCCCCCGCCCTGTTCGGCATGTCCCTGGCCAGTGCCGCGATGCTGGGCGTGATCCTCGTGGTGTCGGGCCCGACGGTCGTGGGGCCGCTCCTCGAATACGTGCGGCCCACCGACAAGCTGCGGCGCGTCCTCGTCTGGGAGGGGACGCTGATCGACCCGATCGGCGGCATCCTGGGGGCGCTCGTCTTCCATGCCCTCTCCTCCTCGCAGACCGTCCTGGGCCGGGGCTACCAGCTGGGCCAGTTCGCGCTCAGCATGGCCGTCGGCCTGGCCGGCGGCGTCGCGGGCGTGGCTCTGCTGTGGCTGACGCTGCGCGTGCTGCGGCTCGGCGAGACACTCGGCACGATCGCCCAACTGGCCGTGGTGATCGTGGTGTCGGCGGGGTGCGACGTCGTCCGCGACGACACCGGGCTGATCGCCGCGACGGTCACCGGTCTGGCGGTCGCCAACCTCCCCGGATTCGACATGCCCGCCCGCCGGCCCTTCTTCGAGACACTGGTCCAGCTGATCATCGGTCTGCTGTTCGTCTCGATCTCCTCGACCGTCACCCCGGCCTCCCTGCGGCCCGTACTGCTCCCCTCGCTCGCCCTCGCCGCGTTCCTGGTCCTGGTCGTACGGCCGCTGGTCGCCTTCCTGTCCACGGGGAAGTCGGGGCTGACCCGCGGGGAACGGGGGTTCATCGGCTGGATGGCCCCGCGTGGGATCGTCGCCGCCTCCACGGCGTCCGCCTTCGCCACCGGCCTGGCCGACCAGGGCCTGGCCGGGGCCGGGAAGATCCTGCCCGTCACCTTCCTGGTGATCGTGGGAACGGTCCTGCTCTACACCCTGACCGCCGCGCCCGTGGCGCGCAGGCTCGGCGTGGCCCGCCCCTCCCGCTCGCGCCCCCTGCTGGTCGGCGGCGACCACTGGGTCGTCGACATGGGCAGGGCCCTGAGGTCGGCCGGGCTCGACGTCCTCATGTGGGCCGGCGACGCGGAAGCACGGGAGCGGATCAGGGACGCCGGACTCGAACTGGCCCAGGGGGAGCTCCTGGCCACCGCCACCAACCCGCGCGCCCGGCTGGAGGGCGTCACCACCGTCTTCCTGCTCACGGACGACGACGACTTCAACGCGCTGGCCTCGGTCGTGGTGGAGGGCAACGTCGAGGGGCCCGTCTACCGGGTCGGGCCCCCGCACGAGGGCACCGGCGTCGTCGCCCCCTACACGGGCGGCGACGTCCTCTTCGGCGCCCCTCTGGTCCGGCACGTCCTGGCCGAGCGGTACCGACGGGGCGCCCGCTACCTGGTGCAGCCGGCCTCCCGGCCCGTCCCGGCGGACTCCGAGACGCTGTTCGTGGTGCGCGCCGACGGCAGGCTCCACCCGGTCACCGAGGGCGGGACCGTCTCCCCGGCGGCGGACGACCTCCTCGTCCTGCTCGGTCCCGTACCGCGTCTGGAGTGACCGCGGCGGGGGCGACCGCACCCGGGGTGACCGCGTCCGCCACCTCTCTCCCCCGCCGTCAACGACCCGACCACCGCGCTCCAGGTGCTCGACCAGATCGAGGCGTTCCTGCACACGGTCGGCCGCACCGGCCTGCGCAACCGCTACGTGCTGGCCGACCGGGACGGCACGCCGCGGCTGGTGGTGCAGGGCCGGGACTGGGAGGACTATCTGCAGCTGACCGTGACCGAGATCCGCGAGTACGGCACCTCGTCCGTCCAGATCTGCCGACGGCTCCGCGCCCTGCTGGAGGGCCTGCTCAGCGCCCTGCCGCCGGGCCCCCTGCCGGCCGTCCGCACCGAACTGACCCTGCTGCGGGAGGCCGTCGAGCGCGAGTACCCCGACCCCGCCCGCCGCACCCGGGCCCGCACCCCCGACCCCCAGGGCATCGGCGCCCGCCCCCGCTCCGACTGACCGGTCAGGTGGTGGCGACCGGGAGGACGTCCGGGGAGAGGGCGGCGGCGTGGGCCGCGGCGGAGGTCATGCGGCGGCGGTGGTGGCGGCGGCAGAGGACCTCGTAGCCGATCTCCTCCGACGGGCGGTTCACGTCGCCGACGACGACCTGCTCGCCCTCGACGACCATCACGCCGCCGATGGTGCGGGCGTTGTGGGTGGCCCGGGCGCCGCACCAGCACAGGGCCTCGACCTGGAGCTGCTCTATCCGGTCGGCGAGTTCGATCAGGCGCTGCGAGCCGGGGAAGAGCTTCGTGCGGAAGTCCGTGGTGATACCGAAGGCGAAGACGTCCTTGCCGAGGTCGTCGACGATCCGGGCCAGTTGGTCGATCTGCTCCGGCGCCAGGAACTGGGCCTCGTCGACGATCACGTAGTCCGCCTTGCCGCCCTGGGAGAGCTCGCCCACGAGGTAGGCGTAGAGGTCCATGGCGTCGGCGACCTCCACCGCTTCGGTGACCAGGCCCAGACGGGAGGACAGCTTGCCCTCGCCGGCCCGGTCCTGGCGGGTGAAGATCACGCCCTGCAGGCCGCGGGCCGAGCGGTTGTGCGTGATCTGGAGCGCCAGAGTGCTCTTTCCGCAGTCCATCGTTCCGGAGAAGAACACCAGCTCGGGCATGGGGAGTACGGACCTTTCGGGTCGTGGGCGGGTACGGAGTGGTGACCGGAGGGGTCAGGTACGGATTTCGAGCAGCGGGACGAGCTGTTCCGCCGCGGTCATGGAGCCGTGCATTCCGGTGAGTGCCGACTCGTTGGGCTCGTTGCGCGAAGCGGTGATCGCGACGTCTGCCTGGGCCGCCGCGACGACATCGCCGATCCGGCCGAACACGCGCTCGTCGCACTCCCCCGGCGGGCCGAACCAGCCCAGTTCCAGGGCCTCTTCGCGGCTCGCGACCCAGAAGCGGTCGCCGAGCACCTCGCGCCACACCGTCAGCACGTCGGCCTCCGCCCCCGGCACCGCGTACACGTGCCGGGCCCGGCCCTCGCCGCCCAGCAGGGCGACGCCTGCGCCCAGCTCCCAGTCCTCGTCGAAGTCGATCCGCGCGTCCTCGTCGAAGGGGACGTCGACCATGCCGTGGTCGGCGGTCACGTACAGCGCGGTGCGCGGCGGAAGCTGTTCGGCGAGCCGCTGGACGAGCCGGTCCACGTACATGAGCTGGCCCCGCCAGGCGTCGGAGTCCACGCCGTGGCGGTGTCCGGCCCCGTCGAGCTCGCTGTAGTAGGTGTAGACGAGCGAGCGGTCACCGGCGGCGAGGCGTTCGGCGGCCACGTCCATCCGCTCCTCGCCGGTCATCCGGCCGAGGAAGGTGCCGCCGCTCAGGGCGACCTTGGTGAGCGGGGTGGTCTGGAAGGCGGGCGAGGACACCTGGGCGGTCGCCACGCCGGCCTTGTCGGCCTCGTGGAAGACCGTCGGGTACGGCTGCCACGGCTTCGGCGGCGCCCACGGGTGCCAGCGGAGCTGGTTCATCAGCTCGCCGGTCGCGGGGTTGCGCACGGCGTAGCCGGGCAGTCCGTGGCGGGCGGGCGGCAGCCCGGTGCCGACGGAGGCCAGCGAGGTGGCGGTGGTCGCCGGGAAGCCCGCGGTGATCGGGCGCCCGGTGCCGCCGCGCGAGCTGCCGAGGAGGGAGGTGAGGTACGGGGCCTCGTCCGGGTGGGCCTTGATCTGCTCCCAGCCCATGCCGTCGACGAGGAAGACGCAGTTGCGGTCGGCCGGGGTCAGCTCCGCGATGGCGGCGGTGTAGCCGGGGACGCCCTGGCCCGCCACGAGCGTGGGCAGCAGGTCGGCGAGCGAGCCGGCGCCGTACTCCGGGAGGGGGGCGCCGGCCAGGTCCAGCAGCTCCGGCTCGGTCCAGTCCTGCGGTGCGGGGTACACCATCAGCGGGCGGAGGTGGTGGAGGTCGCCGCGGTCGCCTCGGACAGGGCCTGCGCGAAGACCAGGGTCTGGCGCACCGCCTCCGGTCCGTCGCCGGCCTCGCTGACCCGCAGGCTGAGGTCGTCGGCGGTGGAGTTGCCGGTGTAGCCGTGGTCGGAGTCGCAGTTGGGGTCGCCGCAGGCGGCCGGCTCCAGGTCGATCCGGGAGACCGCGCCCCAGCCGATGGTCAGGACGACCTCGCGGGGCAGGGTGCCGGGGGTGTAGGACTCCGGGTTCGCGACGACACGGCTCAGCACCACGGAGGAGATGCTGGAGAGCTTGACCGACTCGGTGGAGGTCGTCGCGTACGGGGACGGGGACCCTGCGTCGGCGGCCTGCTCGTCGGTGTGGCTGACGATGAAGCGGTTGCCGGTCAGGACGAGGACGGTGACATGGCGGCGCACCTCGTTGGAGTCGAAGGTCGTCTCCTGGTGGACCAGGTACGACGAGATCGGCTCGCCGCCCACCGCGGCCTCCACCGCCTCGGCCACGAGGGCCGGGTAGTAGCCGCTGCGCTCGATCGCCGTGCGCAGCCCCTGGGTCGTCGTACCGGATTTCGCCATGGGGTCAATGGTAAGGCCCCTCGGGTGCCCTCCTACCGCGCCGTACCCGGTCAGTAACTGGGGAGGGTCCGCGGCCCGAGATCGCCACGGGCGGGCGGATGGGCGACCCGGACGGTGGCGCTCAGCACGGAGGTCCCTTCGGCGGCGACGACGACCGGCTCCAGGGAGACGCCGATCACCTCGGGATGGTCGTCGACGAGCCGGGACAGCCGCAGGAGCACCTCCTCCAGCGCGGGGGTGTCGACGGGGTCGCTGCCGCGCCAGCCGAAGAGGAGGGGCGCCGCCCGGATGGACCGGATCAGTCCGGCGGCGTCCCGGTCGGTGGCGGGCACCAGCCGGTGGGCGGTGTCGCCGAGCAGCTCGGAGGCGACCCCGGCGAGCCCGAAGGAGAGGACGGCGCCGGCGGCCGGGTCGATGACGGACCGGACGACGGTGTCGACGCCGCGCGGCACCATGGCCTGGATCACGGGCTGGAGCTCGGCGGGCTTGCCGAGCGCGTCGGTGAGCTCCTCGTAGGAGCGCCGCAGCTCGGCCTCGTTCGTGAGGTCGAGCCGTACGCCGCCCAGGTCGGCGCGGTGGCGCAGGTGCGGGGCGGTGGTCTTGAGGGCGACCGGGTAGCCCAGGATCCCGGCGGCCCGGGCGGCGGCGTCGGGGCTGGGCGCGGGGAGCGTGGGCAGGACGCGGATCCCGTAGCGCGCGAGCAGTTCGCGGGCGTCCCCGTCGCTCAGGGTCAGTACGGCCCCGCCGTCGACGTCCGCGAGCAGCCCGGCGAGCTGGGCCGCGGCGCCGGCCTCGTCGATGTCCTCGTACTCGGGGACCTGCCCGGCGTCGGCGAGGGCCCGCCGCCACTGCCCGTACCGCACGGCCTCCGCGAGGGCCTTCACGGCGCGCTCGGCGGCGGGGTAGCCGGGGATCCGGTCCGGGTCGGCGGTGGCGGTGGCGGTGGCCGCGGGGGCAGCCGGGGTCCACGGGCCGCCCGCGGCGGGGCGGTCCGGCGCCCCGGCGTCGGGGGCCCGGGTCGCGGACAGGGCCCGCACCAGCTCGGCCAGTTCCACGTGCACGACCGCCACCGGCTTGCCGGGGGCCTCGGCGACGGCCTCGCGGAGCGCGTCCGCCAGGTCGTCGGCGAGGGCGTGCTCGCTGACCCACGGGATGGCGGTCACGATCACCGCGTCGCAGTCGTCGGAGGCGAGGGCGGCGGCCAGGGCGGTGCGGAAGTCCTCCGGGGACGCCGCGGTCGTCAGGTCCAGGGGCGGCAGCGGCCGCAGGCCCTGGGTCAGGCAGGCGTCGTAGGTGAGGACGCCGAGGGACTCGGAGTTGCCGAGGATGGCGATACGGGGTCCGGCGGGCAGGGGCTGCGAGGCCAGCAGCAGGCCGACGTCCACCAGCTCGGTGACCGTGTCGACCCGGATGACGCCGGCCTGTCGCAGGAGGGCGGAGACGGTGTCCTCCGACAGGCGGGTGCCGGGGACAACGTGTCCGGCGGGGGTGTGGCGGCCGCCCTTGGCGACGACCACGGGCTTGACGGCCGCCGTGCGGCGGGCGAG
Source organism: Streptomyces sp. NPDC090021 (assembly GCF_044748225.1). NCBI lineage: Bacteria > Bacillati > Actinomycetota > Actinomycetes > Kitasatosporales > Streptomycetaceae > Streptomyces > Streptomyces sp. NPDC090021. The sequence goes on from NZ_JBIVFO010000009.1 coordinate 80,774, forward strand.
GCGGGTGAACTTCCGCGGGTTGCCGAGGGTTTCGAGGTAGAGCAGGGCGACGTCGGTCGCCTCGTCCTCGTACCAGTACTGGAGGATGTCGTTGCCGGAGACGTCGGCCCGGTTCCCGGCGGAAACGAAGGAGGACAGGCCTTCGCCGCGCCGGAGCAGCGCCGAGAGCAGGGCGATGCCGATCGCGCCGGACTGGGTGAACAGGCCTGTGCGGCCGCGCACCGGCATCGGCGCGGGGGTCAGGGAGGCGTTGAGCTCCACCTCCGGGGCGGTGTTGATCACCCCGTAGGCGTTGGGTCCGATGAGGCGCATCCCGTACGAGCGCACCTGCCGCAGCAGCTCGCGCTGGCGGGCGAGTCCGGCCGGGCCGCTGTCCCCGTATCCCGCGGAGAGGACGACGAGCCCCTGCACGCCGTGCTCGCCGCAGGCGGCCACCGCGTCGGGGACCCGGTCGGCCGGGACGGCGATCACCGCGAGGTCGACGGGGGCGTCGATGGCCCCGACGGTGCGGTAGGCGCGCACCCCGTCGAGGAGGTCGCGGGTGACGGCCTCGTTGACGGCATAGAGGTGGCCGTGGAAGCCGCTGTCGCGCAGGTTGCGCAGTGCGGCCGCGCCCACGCCTGCGCCGGAGCGGCTGACGCCGACGACCGCCACCGAGCCGGGGGCCAGCAGGCGCTGCACGGAGCGGGCCTCGGCGCGCTGTTCCCGTGCGCGCTGCACGGCGAGGGACTCGGCGGTGGGTTCGAGGTCGAGGGTGAGGTGGACGGAACCGTCCTCGAAGCTGCGCTTCTGCTGGTAGCCGACGTCCGTGAACACCTTGATCATCTTGGTGTTGGCGGGCAGTACCTCGGCGGCGAACCGGCGGATGCCGCGCTCGCGGGCCACCGCGCCGATGTGTTCGAGGAGTGCGGAGGCGACCCCGCGGCCCTGGTGGGCGTCCTGGACGAGGAAGGCGACCTCCGCCTCGTCGGCGGGGGCGGAGGCGGGCCGGCCGTCGGGTCCGATGCGGTCGTAGCGGACGGTGCCGATGAACTCCTCGCCGATGGTCGCGGCGAGGCCCACCCGGTCCACGTAGTCGTGGTGCGTGAAGCGGTGCACGTCGCGGTCGGAGAGCCGGGGGTAGGGCGCGAAGAAGCGGTAGTACTTCGACTCGTCCGAGACCTGCTCGTAGAAGCTGACGAGCCGGCCCGCGTCCTCGGTGGTGATGGGCCTGATCCGGGCGGTGCCGCCGTCGCGGAGGACGACGTCGGCTTCCCAGTGGGCCGGGTAGGACGGGTCCGACTCTATGGTCATGCGCCTACCTTACGGCCGGACCGAGGCGGACAGCGCTCGCGCGGCGTAGCAGGCAAGCCGGGTCGAACCGGTGCAAGCTGGGGAAGGTCGAGGGGCGGCGGCATTGAGGCCGAAGGCCGGTAGGAGCATTCGGGATGCCGTGAGAGACTGGTCTAGACAACGTTGAGAACCTGAAGGGCATCACCATGGCAGAGCGCCGCGTCAACGTCGGCTGGGCCGAGGGCCTGCACGCTCGTCCCGCCTCGATCTTCGTCCGTGCGACGACCGCTTCCGGCGTCCCGGTGACCATCGCGAAGTCCGGCGGCGACCCCGTCAATGCCGCCTCCATGCTGGCGGTACTGGGCCTGGGTGCCCAGGGTGGCGAGGAGATCGTCCTCGCCTCCGAGGCCGAGGGCGCGGAGGTCGCACTGGACCGCCTCGCGAAGCTGGTCGCCGAGGGTCTCGAAGAGCTCCCCGAGACCGTCTGACCCTTCGGGTTCACCCCGTACGACACGAGCGGCCCGGCCGCGGCCCCGGACGGGGGGCCGCGGCCGGGCCGTTCTGTCGTTGCGCAGAGGCACGGAAGGCCGGGCCCGGGGAATTCGGCTCCGGCTGAAAAGGGCCGATGCGACAGCGCCGTGCGAGATCACGCGCGGTCCGCAGGAATTCGGCGCAGCGAATTACGCCGCGCACAGAATTCGCGCGATGCCATCCTTTGTATACGGCTCCTGTTAATGCCGGCCGCTCGACATGTTTACGGCAGGTTGCGAAGAGCTCACCGCCGGCCGTTTCCGCAGCCGGTGCGCGGCGGCCGCGCGGTCGGCGTGGACCGCGGCCAGCGCCCGCGCCCGCTCGGCGTCCCCGCGCGCCACCGCGTCCACGATCGCGCCGTGTTCCGCCCAGGACTCCGCCGGCCGGGCCGGCACCTCCACCACGAACATCCACGCCACCTTGTGCCGCATCTGCGTGAGCAGCGCGATCAGCCCGGGACTGCCGGAGGCCTGCGCGAGGGTCTCGTGGAACCAGCCCCCGAGCGACCGCAGGTCCTCGCCCTGCCCCCGCCTGGCCCGCTCCTGCCCCAGCCTGACCAGCCCCCGCAGCACCTTGAGGTGCGCGTCGGTGCGGCGCCGGGCGGCCCGGGCGGCCGCCAGCGGCTCCAGCAGCATCCGCAGCTCCAGGAGGTCCGCCGCCTCCTGCGCCGTCGGCTCGGCCACACAGGCCCCGGCGTGGCGCCGCGTGGTCACGAAGCCCTCGGACTCCAGGGTCCGCAGGGCCTCGCGGACCGGGACGCGCGAGACCCCGTACCGGCGGGCCAGCACCTCCTCGGTCAGCCGACCGCCCGGTTCGAACACCCCGGAGACGATGTCGTCGCGAATTGCCGTGCATACCGCGTGCGCAGGAATACGCAAGACTGAACCTCCGCCTATTTCCGATCACCAGCCCCCATGCGCACCCACGCGCATGCCACGACTCTATTGCAGCACAGCATAATTTCGAGAGCGGGCGGGAATCCGAAACATTGCGTCCGGGCGCAAAAACACGAAGACCCCGGCTCGGGAGGCGGGGTCTTCGTGAAGCTGTGCGCCGTACGCGCGGCGCGGTGAGCGGCGCCGAGGGGTCAGAGGCTGACGCCGTGTGAGCGCAGGTAGGCGATCGGGTCGATGTCCGAGCCGTACTGCGAGCCGGTACGGGCCTCGAAGTGCAGGTGCGGGCCGCTGGAGTTGCCGGTGGAGCCCGACAGGCCGATCTGCTGGCCCGGGGTGACCTGCTGGCCGACGGAGACGCTCAGCGAGGACATGTGGCCGTACTGCGTGAAGGTGCCGTCGTTGTGCTTGATGACGACGTTGTTGCCGTACGCACCGCCCCAGCCGGCCTCGACGACGGTGCCGAAGCCCACCGCGTGGACCGAGGTGCCGGAGGCGGCGTGGAAGTCGATGCCGGTGTGGCTGCCGGAGGACCACATGCCGCCGCCCGCCTTGTACTGCGTGCTGACGTACGAGTCGCCCAGCGGCGCGACGAAGGTGTTGAGGCGCTTGCGCTCCTCCTCGCGGGCGGCGCGCTCGGCGGCCTCGCGCTCGGCCTTCGCCTTGGCCTCGGCGAGGCGCTTGGCCTCGGCGGCCTTCTGCTTGGCGTCGGCCTCGGCCTGGGCCTGGGCGGCGGCGTGCTCGGCGGCGCGCTGCTGGGACTCGGCCTGGTCCTGGATGTCGCCCGCGAGGTCCTCGGCGACGACGACGGCGCCCAGCCCGTTCTCCGGGGCGGAGCTGCTGTGGTTGTCCGCGGCGAAGGCCGGGGCGGCGAGGGAGCCGACCACACCCGTGGTGGCGATCGCGGCGATACCGGCGTAGCCGGCGGTCTTCTTGCTCAGGCGGCTGGAACCACGGTGCTTGCCGGTACCAGCGGGACGACTGCCAAACGCCATGAAGGGTTTGATCCTTTCCTTCCTTCTCGCCTACCGGGTTAGCTGACGGGTTCGGAGCAGGAAGGTCTCCTACGGGCCTCCTCTTGCGAGGGGGTCCGATTCACCCCAGGGACTGATGTGGGTCCCCGGCTCCCCAGGCTCGCGCCTGACGGGGACTCGGCGATCGCTGCCCGGTGCCGCGGGTGCGGCGGGCCGACTGACGGACAGCACGGCCGACGCTAGGCGGATCATCAGTCAATCGCCAAACAGACGCGTCTTTTTGTTGCGTACGCCACATCACATACAAGCAACCTCACCACTAAACGGACAAAAGAGGCTCCGGCGGAAAATCGCCGGAGCCTCTTGCGCAGTGCGTCAGTTGCCCGTCGTCCGGGCTCCCGTGAGGTCAGTTGGTGACGACGGTGACCTCGCCGATCCCGAGGGCCCGCACCGGCTCCTCGATCTGCGCCGCGTCGCCCACCAGGACCGTGACGAGCCGGTCCGCCGGGAAGGCCTTCACGACCGCCGTGGTCGCCTCCACCGTGCCGGTTTCGGCCAACTGCGCGTACAGCTGCGCCTGGTAGTCGTCGGGCAGCTCCTGCTCGACCTGGTCGGCCAGGGTGCCGGCGACCGAAGCGGCCGTCTCGAACTTCAGCGGGGCCACGCCCACCAGGTTCTGCACGGCCACATCGCGCTCGGCGTCGGTCAGACCGCCCTCCGCGAGGGTGCGCAGCACCTTCCAGAGGTCCTCCAGCGCCGGTCCGGTGTTGGGGGTGTCCACCGAGCCGCTGATGGCGAGCATGGAGGCGCCCTTGCCGTCGGCGGTGGAGCGCAGCACCTGGCCGAAGGCCCGCACCCCGTAGGTGTACCCCTTCTCCTCGCGCAGCACCTTGTCCAGGCGGGAGGTGAGGGTGCCGCCGAGGCAGTACGTGCCGAGCACCTGGGCCGCCCACACGCGGTCGTGGCGGTCCGGCCCGATGCGGCCGATCAGCAGCTGGGTCTGGACCGCGCCGGGCCGGTCGACGATGACCACGCGGCCGGTGTCGTCGGCGGTCACGGCAGGCACGGGGCGGGGCTCGGCGGTGTCGCCGGTCCAGGCGCCCAGGGTGTCCGCCAGTACGGCGTCCAGGTCGATGCCGGTCAGGTCGCCGACGACCACCGCGGTGGCGGTGGCGGGGCGTACGTGGGCCTCGTAGAAGGCGCGTACGGCGGCGGAGTCGATCCGGGCGACCGTCTCCTCGGTGCCCTGACGCGGCCGGGAGATCCGCTGGGAGGCCGGGAAGAGCTCCTTGGAGAGCTGCTTGGCGGCGCGGCGCTGGGGGTTGGCCAGCTCGTGCGGGATCTCGTCGAGCCGGTTGCGCACCAGCCGGTCCACCTCGGCGTCGGCGAAGGCGGGGGCGCGCAGCGCCTCGGCGAGCAGGCCCAGCGCCTTGGCCAGCCGGGAGGCCGGGACCTCCAGGGAGACCCGCAGGCCCGGGTGGTCGGCGTGCGCGTCGAGGGTGGCTCCGCAGCGCTCCAGCTCGGCGGCGAACTCCTCGGCGGAGTACTTGTCGGTGCCCTCCGACAGGGCGCGCGCCATGATGGTCGCCACGCCGTCCAGGCCCTCGGGCTCGGCGTCGAGCGGCGCGGCGAGGTTGATCTCGACCGCGACCACCTGCTGGCCCGGGCGGTGGCAGCGCAGCAGGGTCAGCCCGTTGGGCAGCGTCCCGCGCTCGGGGGCCGGGAAGGCCCACGGCTGCGGCTCGCCGGCCTGCGGGCGCGGGTGGAAGGTCATCGTGACGGCTGCGGTGTCGCTCACTGCTCCGCCCCCTCGTTCTCGTCGCTGTCGGCGTTCTCTTCGCCCTCTTCGCCCTCTTCGCCCCCGGTCCCGTCCGCCGCGAGCGGCTCGTAGACGAGCACCGCGCGGTTGTCCGGGCGCAGTCGGGCCGCGGCCACGGCCTGCACCTCCTCGGCGGTGATGTCGAGGACGCGCTGGACGGCGGTGAGGGCCAGCTGCGGGTCGCCGAACAGCACCGCGTACCGGCACAGTTCGTCGGCGCGGCCGGCCACCGTGCTCAGCCGGTCCAGCCATTCGCGCTCCAGCTGCGCCTGGGCGCGCTCCATCTCCTCGGCGGTCGGGCCCTCGGCGGCGAACCGCGCGAGCTCCTCGTCGACGGCCGCCTCGATGGCGGGGATCTCGACGCCGCTGGAGGTCTTGACGTCCAGCCAGCCCAGGGACGGCGCCCCGGCCAGGCGCAGCATGCCGAAGCCGGCGGCGACGGCCGTCTGGTCGCGGCGTACGAGACGGTTGTGCAGCAGCGAGGACTCGCCGCCGCCCAGGATGGTCAGGGCCACGTCGGCGGCGTCGCACTCGCGGGTGCCGTCGTGCGGCAGCCGGTAGGCGGCCATCAGCGCGCGGGCCGGGACCTCCTCGACGATCTCCTCGCGCAGCTGCTCCCCGATGACGTCGGGCAGCGAGCCGTCACGGGGCGGCTGCTTGCCGTCGTGGGAGGGGATGGTGCCGAAGTACTTCTCGATCCAGGCGAGGGTCTGCTCCGGGTCGATGTCCCCGACGACCGACAGCACCGCGTTGTTGGGCGCGTAGTACGTACGGAAGAAGGTGCGCGCGTCCTCCAGGGACGCGGCGTCCAGGTCGGCCATGGAACCGATCGGGGTGTGGTGGTACGGGTGGCCCTCGGGGTACGCCAGTGCGGTCAGCCGCTCGAAGGCGGTGCCGTACGGGACGTTGTCGTAGCGCTGGCGGCGCTCGTTCTTGACGACGTCGCGCTGGTTCTCCATGGACTCGTCGTCCAGGGCGGCCAGCAGGGACCCCATCCGGTCCGCCTCCAGCCAGAGCGCGAGCTCCAGCTGGTGGGTCGGCATCGTCTCGAAGTAGTTGGTGCGCTCGAAGCTGGTGGTGCCGTTGAGGGAACCGCCCGCGCCCTGGACGAGCTCGAAGTGGCCGTTGCCCGGTACGCTCGCCGAACCCTGGAACATCAGGTGCTCGAAGAGGTGAGCCAGGCCGGTGCGCCCCTTGACTTCGTGGCGCGAGCCGACGTCGTACCAGAGGCAGACCGCGGCGACCGGGGTCAGGTGGTCCTCGGACAGCACCACGCGCAGGCCGTTGGCCAGCCGGTGCTCGGTCGCTGTCAGGCCGCCGGAGCCGGCTCGGGCTGTGGCCGTGTGACCCATGGGCATGTGGTCCCTTCGATCGCGATGCAGAGATTTCCGTCAGACCTGCCACTGTATGCAAGCGCGTCGGCCACCGGATAAGTTCCCGGCCCAGACCTGGGTCGGAGTCGGCGTTGTCGGCGCCTCGGGCCACAATGGTCGGCGTCGTACCCCGCCGGACACCGGCGGGACCCAGCCAGACCCCGCCAGACCAGCCAGACACCCAGCACATCCCATTCTTGGTTAAGGAGCCGCGCAGCGATGGCCCGCCGCAGCACGAAGACCCCGCCGCCGGAGGATTTCGAGGAGAAGATCCTCGACATCGACGTCGTCGACGAAATGCAGGGCTCCTTCCTCGAGTACGCGTACTCGGTGATCTACTCCCGTGCCCTGCCCGACGCCCGGGACGGCATGAAGCCGGTGCACCGCCGCATCGTCTACCAGATGAACGAGATGGGTCTGCGTCCCGACCGCGGGTACGTGAAGTGCGCCCGCGTCGTCGGCGAGGTGATGGGCAAGCTCCACCCCCACGGCGACGCCTCGATCTACGACGCCCTCGTGCGCATGGCCCAGCCCTTCTCGATGCGCCTGCCGCTGGTGGACGGCCACGGCAACTTCGGCTCGCTCGGCAACGACGACCCGCCGGCCGCGATGCGTTACACCGAGTGCCGGATGGCCGACGCCACGTCGCTGATGACGGAGTCGATCGACGAGGACACCGTCGACTTCACCGCCAACTACGACGGCCAGGAGCAGGAGCCGGTGGCGCTGCCCGCCGCCTACCCGAACCTGCTGGTCAACGGCGCGTCCGGGATCGCGGTCGGCATGGCCACCAACATGCCCCCGCACAACCTCGGCGAGGTCATCGCCGCCGCCCGCCACCTGATCCGCTACCCGCACGCGGACCTGGAGGCGCTGATGCGCTTCGTCCCGGGTCCCGACCTGCCGACGGGCGGCCGGATCGTCGGGCTCTCGGGCATCAAGGACGCCTACGAGAACGGCCGCGGCTCCTTCAAGATCCGCGCGACGGTGGCCGTGGAGAACGTGACGGCCCGCCGCAAGGGCCTGGTCGTCACCGAACTGCCCTTCACGGTCGGCCCCGAGAAGGTCATCGCGAAGATCAAGGACCTGGTCGGTTCCAAGAAGCTCCAGGGCATCGCCGACGTCAAGGACCTCACCGACCGCGCCCACGGCCTGCGCCTGGTCATCGAGATCAAGAACGGCTTCCACCCGGAGGCCGTGCTGGAGCAGCTCTACAAGCTGACGCCGATGGAGGAGTCCTTCGGCATCAACAACGTGGCGCTGGTGGACGGGCAGCCGCTCACCCTGGGCCTCAAGGAGCTGCTGGAGGTCTACCTCGACCACCGCTTCGAGGTCGTCCGGCGGCGCAGCGAGTTCCGCCGCACCAAGCGCCGGGACCGCCTGCACCTCGTCGAGGGCCTGCTGGTGGCCCTCATCGACATCGACGAGGTCATCCGGCTCATCCGCGACAGCGAGAACTCCGCCCAGGCCAAGGCCCGGCTGATGGAGCGGTTCTCGCTGAGCGAGACGCAGACCCAGTACATCCTGGACACCCCGCTGCGCCGGCTCACCAAGTTCGACCGCCTGGAGCTGGAGTCCGAGCGCGACCGGCTGACGGGCGAGATCGACGAGCTGACCGGGATCCTGGAGTCGGACAACGAGCTGCGCAAGCTGGTCTCCGCGGAACTGGCCGCCGTCGCCAAGAAGTTCGGCACCGAGCGCCGTACGGTCCTGCTGGAGTCGGCGGGCACCGCGGTGGCGGCCGTCCCGCTGGAGGTCGCGGACGACCCGTGCCGGGTACTGCTGTCCTCGACGGGCCTGCTGGCCCGTACGGCGACCGGCGAGCCGCTGCCGCAGGACGGGGGCGGCGCCAGGGCCAAGCACGACCTGATCGTCTCGCAGGTCGCCGCGACCGCACGGGCCGACGTGGGCGCGGTCACCTCCGCGGGCCGGCTGCTGCGGCTCTCGGTGATCGACCTGCCGCAGCTGCCGGACACGCACGCAGCACCGAACCTCGCGGGCGGCGCGCCTCTCTCGGAGTTCCTCTCCGGGCTGGAGCCGGACGAGAAGGTGGTCTGCCTGACCTCGCTGGACGAGTCCTCCCAGGGTCTGGCGCTGGGCACCGAGCAGGGCGTGGTCAAGCGCGTCGTGCCGGACTACCCGGCCAACAAGGAGGAGCTGGAGGTCATCACCCTCAAGGACGGTGACCGGATCGTCGGCGCGGTCGAGCTGCGCACGGGCGAGGAGGACCTGGTCTTCATCACCGACGACGCCCAGCTGCTGCGCTACCCGGCCGGTCAGGTGCGTCCGCAGGGCCGCCCGGCGGGCGGTATGGCGGGCATCAAGCTCTCCCAGAACGCCAAGGTGATCCACTTCTCGGCGGTCGACCCGGGCCGGGACGCGGTGGTGTTCACGGTGGCCGGCTCGCACGGGACCCTGGACGACTCGATGCTGTCGGGGAAGCTGACCCCCTTCGACCAGTACCCGCGCAAGGGCCGGGCCACCGGCGGCGTGCGCTGCCAGCGGTTCCTGAAGGGCGAGGACCTGCTCGTGCTGGCCTGGGCCGGCGGTGCGCCCGCCCGGGCGGCGGCGGCGAACGGCGCCCCGGCCGAGCTGCCGGCGGCGGATCCGCGCCGGGACGGTTCGGGAGCGCCGCTGCCGGCGGCGGTGGCGACGCTGGCGGGACCCGCGCTGTAGGGATTCCGGACCGTTCGGGTGGTACGTCAGGGGGACGTACCACCCGAACGGCGACTAGTGTTTTCCCTCTGGCACTGTCGGGTGGGGCGGGAGAACACAGAGCTGATGAGTCGTCGGTCGGGCGGGTTGATCGGGGACTGGGCCGAGGCCCAGCGCCGGATGCAGCAGACACAGCTGATCCAGCACCGCGAGGCGGAACGCCGACAACGGGCGTACGAACGCGAGGCGGCCCGTAGTCACCGGCAGCACCGAGAGGCCGAGGCGCGTCGGCGCACCGCCGAGATCGACGCCGAGGTGGCCGCCCTGCAGGGCCTGCTGGTCGCGGGCTGCCGGGCGCCAGCGTTCCGGATGGCCACCCTGGTGCGGTCCGAACAGCTGGAGCCGTTCAGCCCCGGCACCCTGGCGCAGCCGGTACCCATGCCCCGCATGGAGCAGTTCCAGCACCAGAGCAGCGGGTGGACCCTCGGCTCGCCGAACCGGGCACAGGCCGAGCGGGACGCGCACGCCCGGTACACCCGGGCCTGGCAGACCGCCAACGCCGCCGAGGCGCAGCGCCAGCAGCAACTGGCTGTGTACCGGCAGCAGTACGACCAGTGGGCGGCGCAGCAGATCGCCGGGATCCGGGCGCACAACGAAGGGCTCACCGAGCTGGCCGGAGCGCTGCGCGCGGGTGCCCCGGAAGCGGTGGTCGAGTACTTCTCGGCCGCTCTCTACACCTCCACGGCCTGGCCCGAGGCCCTGCCCCGCCAGGTGGCGGCGGCGTACGACCCGGCCAAGCGCGAGCTGGTCCTCGACTGGGAGCTGCCGGGGTACACGGTGGTACCGGAGGCCCGGTCGGTCCAGTACCTGCCGAGCACGGACCAGGACAAGGTGAAGCCCCGGCCGGTCACGGAGCGACGGGGGCTGTACCGGGACCTGCTGGCGCAGTCCATGCTGCTGGTCGTGCGCGAGATGTACGCGGCGGACGAGTTCGGTGTGCTGGACGCGGTTGTGGTGAACGGCTTCGTCGAGTGCCCCGACCCCGTCACGGGTCAGGAGGCGCGGTTCGTGCTCGCCTCGGTGTCGGCGCCGCGCAGCACCTTCACCGGACTCCGCCTCGAGCAGGTCAGCGCGGTGGACTGCCTGGTGGAGGGGTTGCGCGGGCAGCTGTCGGCGCGGCCCGACCAGCTGACGGCCGTCCGCCCGGGGCGCAGGCCCGACGAAGTGGGTGGAGGAGTCGTCAGCCACGGCGGGCACGCGGCCGGCGGCGAGGAGGAGCCGGACCTCTTCGTGATGGACCCGATCGCCTTCGAGAACCTGGTGGCGGAGCTGTTCCGGGCGATGGGCATGGAGGCGGTGACCACACAACGGTCCGGCGACGGCGGCGTCGACATCGAGGCGAACGACCCGTCCCCGATCACCGGCGGCCGGATCGTGGTCCAGGTCAAGCGCTACCGCAACACCGTGCCGCCCACGGCGGTACGGGACCTGTACGGCACGGTCCAGGACAAGGGCGCGAACAAGGGGGTGCTGGTCACCACCTCGTCCTTCGGGCCGACGTCGTACACCTTCTCCAACGGCAAGCCGCTGGAGTTGGTTCCCGGGGAGAAGCTGGTGGAGCTCCTGCACCAGTACGGGCTGCGCGGGCGTCTCGGGGGCGGCCCTGGGGCAGCGGTACCGGCGCAGCGCGCTCCCGAACCGGAGCCGTCGGCCGACCACAACGTGCTCGGTATGACCTGGTCGGGCCGGGTGGCGCTGGACGTGTGCGCCCTGGTCTGCGCCGGCAACCGGGTGCTCAGCGAGGACCACTTCGTGTTCTTCAACAACCCGTGCACACCGGACGGTTCGGTGCGCGCCCGGGCGCACGCGGCGCCGGACAAGGCGGCGCTGGAGGTCTCCTTCGACGCGCTGCCCGCCGAGGCCGACCGGCTGGTGCTGGTGGCCGCCGTCGACCCGGAGGCCGATCCGCAGGCCGACCTGGCCGGTTTCACCGATGCCCGGATCCGGCTGCTGGACGCGGCGGGCGCGGAGGCCGGGCAGCTGGAGGTCTCCGACGGCCGGGCCGGGGAGACGGCGCTGGTGCTCGGCTCGTTCCGGCGCCGGTCGAACGGCGACTGGGACTTCGTGATCGGCGGGAAGGGCTACCGGGGCGGCCTGGAGGACCTGCTGCGCGAGTACGGCGTCGAGGTCGCCTAGAAGGCTCGGTTCCGGCGAGTCCGACGACGGGTCGCCGGAGCCGGTCCGGGTGGTGGCCGCGAACGTCGTGGCCTGGCGTCGCTGCGGGGTCGGCGGCCGGGAACTGCGCCCGGGGGCGAAGTTGTTCAAGGGCGGGGCCAAGGTGTACGTGGCCCATGTGTACTGCGGTCCCGGCGGCGACCGGTCACGGTGGCGGGGCGTGAACGGCACACCGGCCGGTGGATCGTCATCGACACCGCGACGCGCCACCTGTACGGCTTCCGGCCGCAGCTCGTGACACGCCGCGCGGTCCTGGAACGGCTGCGCGAGGAGCGCTACGCGCGCGGCTTCGCCACGGCGGACCACGCGGTGGAGGCCGCCCCGACGCTGGAACGGTACGCGCGGCGGTACCGCGCCGCGACAGCGCCGGGCAGTCCGCATCCGGACCGCTGCCTGTGCCACGCCTGCCTCACCGGCGAGGCCCTGTACACGGACGACTCCCGCGACGGGCCTGCCACCACCGATGAGGCGCGCGTCGGTCCGGATCACGCTCACCACGGGGAGAAAGTGTTATCGCCGCCCGCCCCGCGGGTCTCCTCATGTGTCAGGCCGAGTGGGCCGTCACACCTCCGAGGAGATGCGATGCAGTTGCGCGACGACGAGTTCGGGCAGGACGTGGGCAGGGCAGGGGTGGAAGGGACGGGGCACGAGCGGCCTTCCGGGCCGCGCCACGCGGGTGGGAAGGCCGGTGGCCGCCGTCGGACCCGCAGGAGGATGCCGGTGCCGGCGGCGGTCGCCACCGTGGTCCTGCTGACCGGAGCCGGGAGCGCGTACACGCTCATATCCGGCGAGGCTCCTGCCCGCAGCGCGGCAACGGCCTCCTCCTCCTCGTCCTCCGACGCCGTCGGCCCGGGCCCTCTGGGCGGCCCGTCGGGCGGCCCCGCCTCACCCGCCGTCGGGTCCGGTGCGGCGGAAGGGACCCCCACGGTCACGGCGACACCGGGCGCGAGCGCCACCTCCGCCTCCCCCTCGCGCACCGCGGCGTCGGCCGGACCCTCGTCCGGGCCGTCCGCGAAGACCGTCCGGCCCGCGCAGCCGACCCGCGGCCCTTCGGGCAACGGTCCGGTGGGACCGGATCCGAAGGTGCCCGGTGCCCGTACCTCTACGCAGGACGTCCGAACGGCCCAGTCGTTGTCGCTGCAGCTGCTCAACGGCGAACGGGCCACCGTCGGCAGGCCTCCGCTCGTGCTCAGGCAGGATCTCAGCGACTTCGCCCGCACATGGGCCGAGCACATGAAGAACAACGGATTCGGCCACTCCTCCAACGCGGAGCGGGCCTACCTGAACACCGGTTCGCGTACCTGGACGGGCGAGAACATCGTGTGGTGGAGCGATGCCTCGATGACCGCCCAGGAAGCCGCCGAGAAGTTCCAGTCGATGTGGCGGCACAGCCCCGGCCACTACAAGGCGCAGGTCAACCCGGAGTTCACCGAGGTGGGCGTGGGTCTCTACCACGACGCCTCCGGCTGGTGGGGCGTGCACAACTTCTCGGACGGCACGTAGGGGCCCCTGCCCGGCCCTCCGTGATCAATACACCAGGGGCGTCCCGGAGGTGTCCGGCTCGGAGACGTCCGGCTCCGGGTTGTCCGGCTCGGAGACGTCCGGCTCGGAGACCTCCGGCTCCGGGATGTCCGGCTCGGAAGTGTCCGTATCCGGGGCGTCGCCCCAGTCCTGCGCGGGCCGGTCGACGTATCGGAGCACGCCCCACATGCTCTCGGGGTTCGCGTCCTGCGGGGCCTCCTCGCGGCAGGCCTCCAGCGCGCGCACCAGCCCTTCGCCGTCGGTGCCCGCGCCGATCAGGACCAGCTGGGTCAGGCGTGCTTCGCCCCGCCCCCAGGGCTGCGGGACGAAGCGCAGGAAGCGGCCGACCGCCTGGACCTCGTAGCGCTCGTCGTGTCCGGTGACCCCGAACCACACGAAGCCCTTGATCCGGTAGAGCCCGGCCGGGCGCCGGTCGAGGAAGTCCATGAACCGGCGCGGGGAGAGGGCCCGCTCCGAGCGGAACTCCGTGCTCTCGTAGGCGGCGTGCGCGTGGGTGCAGTGGTCGTGGCCCTCGGCCTGCGCGAGCAGGTCCTCGAAGGACAGCTGTCCCCGGGTCTCGGTCCAGGGCCGGCGGTCGAAGAGCAGTTCCGGGTCGATGCGGCCGTGGTCGGCGCCCACGACCGGGGTGCCCGGCGCGCAGAGCGCGGCCAGTTCGGTCTCGATCCTGGCCCGTTCGCGCGCGTCGACCCGGTCGGTCTTGTTGAGTACCACCAGGTCCGCGACGGCGAGGTGGCGGTCGGTCTCCGGGTGTCGGGACCTGGTGTCGTCGAACTCCGCGGCGTCCACGACCTCCACCATGCCGCCGTACCGGACGGCCGGGTTCTCGCTGGCCACCAGCATGCGGATCATTTCCTGGGGCTCGGCCAGGCCGCTCGCCTCGATGACGATCACGTCGATCCGGTGGACGGGCGCGGCGAGCTTCTCCAGGTAGGCGTCCAGCTCGCTGCCGTCGACGGCGCAGCACAGGCAGCCGCCCCCGAGGGAGACCATGGAGTCCCCGACCTGGCCGGCCACCGACATCGCGTCGACCTCGATGGAGCCGAAGTCGTTGACGACGACCCCGATGCGGGTCCCGCCGCGGCTCGCGAGGAGATGGTTCAGCACGGTGGTCTTCCCGGATCCGAGGAATCCGGCGAGGACGACGACGGGGATGGGCTGCCTGCTGTTCACCCGGTCGATCGTAGCCAGGCCCGGTCAGTCCATCAGCGGCACCGGCTGCGGAGGGGTGGGTCCCGTGTACCGGGCGGCAGGTCGGATGATCTTCGAATCGGTGGCCTGCTCCAGGATGTTCGCGCTCCAGCCGACGACCCGTGCGGCGCAGAAGGTCGGGGTGAACATCTCGCGCGGCAGTCCGCACAGCTCCATGACCACGCCCGCGTAGAACTCCACGTTGGTGTGCAGCTCCCGGCCCGGCTTCAGCTCGGCGAGGATCTCCTCCACCTGGCGCTCGACCTCCACGGCGAAGTCCACCAGGGGGCCGCCGAAGCCGAGGGCGATGTCGCGCAGCATCCGCGAGCGGGGGTCCTCGGTGCGGTAGACGGGATGCCCGAAGCCCATGATCCGGTCGCCGGCGAGGACCCGTTCGCGGATCCACGGCCCGATCCGGTCCACCGTTCCGATCGCGTCGAGGGTGTCCAGGGCCCGGCTCGGGGCGCCTCCGTGCAGCGGGCCGGAGAGGGCGCCGACGGCTCCGGTCAGACAGGCGGCGACGTCGGCGCCGGTGGAGGCGATCACCCGGGCGGTGAACGTCGAGGCGTTGAAGCCGTGGTCGACGGTGGATATGAGGTACCGCTCGATCGCGCGGGCCCGGGCCGGATCGGGCTCCTCGCCGGTCAGCATGTAGAGGTAGTTGGCGGCGTACGGGAGGTCCTCGCGCGGCTCGACCGGCTCCAGGCCCAGGCCCAGCCGGTGCAGGGCGGTCAGCAGGGTCGGCACCGCGGCGCAGGCGGCCAGGGCGTCCGCCGTGCGGCGCGCCGGGGCGAGGTCGTAGACGGGGCGGAAGCCGGCGGACGCGCCGAGCAGCGAGAGCGCGGTGCGCAGTCCGGCGAGCGGTCCGGAGAGCCGGCCGGCGCGGGCGATCCCCGGCAGGGCCTCGCTCACCTCTTCGGGCAGTCGGCGCAGCCCGGCGGTCTCGGCGGCGAAGGCGGCCCGCTCGGCGGCGTCCGCCGGGAGCGTGCCGCGGAACATCAGGTGCCACACGTCCTCGAAACTGCGGCCGGCCGCGAGCTCCACGGCCGAGTACTGGCGGTAGTGGTAGAAGCCCTCCCGGCCCCGGACGTCGCCGAGCTCGGTTTCGGTGACCACGACTCCCGCGAGGCCCCGCGGTCCTTCGATGGTGCTGTCGGTGGTGTTCATGCATCGACCATCCATGATGGATTCAATCCTTGTCAATATTGATTGAATCAATACAACGGTCCATCTGTAGGGTGTTCGGCATGAGTGACCAGACGGACGGCGAACGCAGGCTCAGCACGCAGGAGGCGGCGCGGGTGCTCGGCGTGAAGCCGGCGACGGTGTACGCCTACGTCAGCCGGGGCCAGCTGGCCAGCCGCCGCGATCCGGCCGGGCGGGGCAGCAGCTTCGACGCCGCCGAGGTGGAGGCGCTGGCCCGGCGCAGCCGGCGCGAGGCGGCGGCTGCCGCTGTCGGCGAGCTCTCCGTCCGCACGGCGCTCACCCTCATCGAACCCGACCGGTTCTACTTCCGGGGCGTCGATGCCGTGGCCCTGGCCTCGCGGTACCGCTACGAGGAGGTCGCCGAGTGGCTCTGGACGGGAGCGCTCACCCCCGGGACCCGGTTCACCGCTCCCCCGGAAGCGCTGGAGGCGGCCCGGCGGGCGGTGGACGCCCTGCCCGCGCACAGCGGTCCGGTCGACCGGCTGCGGGTGGCGGTCGCCGCCGCCGCGGTGGCGGATCCGCTGCGCTTCGACCTGTCGGAGGAGGCCGTACTCGGCTCGGCCCGCTGCCTGATCCCGACGCTGGTCGGCGCACTGCCCGCGACGGGCACCGGGTGGGCCGGCGACGGCCGGGTCGCCCGGCAGCTGTGGTCCCGGCTGACCCCGCGGGAGCCGGACCCGGACGCGCTCGCCGTACTGGACCTGGCACTGGCGCTGCTGGTCG
This sequence comes from Streptomyces sp. NPDC090021, assembly GCF_044748225.1. NCBI lineage: Bacteria > Bacillati > Actinomycetota > Actinomycetes > Kitasatosporales > Streptomycetaceae > Streptomyces > Streptomyces sp. NPDC090021. The sequence continues at coordinate 97,185 of NZ_JBIVFO010000009.1, forward strand.
ACCACGACCTGGCCGCCTCCACGCTGGCCGTACGGGTGGCGGCGTCGGCGCGCGCGCATCCGTACGCGGCGGTGTCGGCCGGGCTCGGCGCGCTCGAAGGACCGCTGCACGGTGCCGCGGGTCGGCTCGCGCACCGGATGCTGGTGGAAGTCCTCGAACAGGGCGGGGCCGCGCCGGTGATCGCCGAGTACCTGCGGGCCGGACGCCGGGTCCCGGGCCTGGGCCACCGCCTCTACCAGGGCGAGGACCCCCGGGCGGGGGCGCTGTTCGCCCGCCTGGAAGGGCTGGAGCAGGCCGGACCCGCCCTGGCCGCGGCCCGCGAGGTGGCCTCGGTGATGGCCCGTCAGGGCGGGCTGCACGCCAACGTGGATCTGGCACTGGCGGTCCTGACGGTGTCGTGCGGCATGGCCGCCGAGGCCGGCGAGACGGTCTTCGCGGTGGCCCGCACCGCGGGATGGATCGCCCACGCCCTGGAGGAGTACCAGGAACGCCCCCTGCGCATGCGGCCCAGCGGCCAGTACCACGGACCCCGCCCGCCCCGGCCGATGCCCTGAAGGACGTCCGCCGGGCCTGCCGACGGCGCCCGGACCGCGCGGGACGTGAGTGGCGTATCCGACAAGCGGGGCGCAAACGTTCCGCTTGCGGCGGGGCCGACCTACCGTTGCTGCCCATGCGGTTCCCCCAGATGAGCGCTCGGCGCCTCGGGCTGCCCAGACGGGCCGTCTCGCAGATCCTCGTGACCCAGCTGGCCATCGCCGCCGGCGTCGTCGTCCTGGCCACCGGGCTGTTCCTCGCACCGCTCGGCGCCCAACTCGACGACCAGGCCATGCGGCGCGCCCTGGCCATCGCGCAGAGCGCAGCCGCCGACCCCGCGACAGCCGCCGGCCTGCTGGACTCCGAGGCGTCGGCGGACAGCCCGGTGCAGGCCGCCGCCGAACGGATCCGCCGGGCGACCGGCGCCGAGTACGTGGTCGTCCTCGACCTGGACGGCATCCGCCGCTCGCACCCCAGCCCCGACCGGATCGGGCTGCCCGTCTCCACCGACCCGAGCGACGCCCTGGCCGGCCGCGAGGTCATGGAGATCGACGACGGCACCCTGGGGCGTTCCGCACGCGGCAAGGTCCCGCTCGTCGCCTCCGACGGCGAGATCGTCGGCGCGGTCTCGGTCGGCATCGCCTACGACAGCGTCCGCGAACGCCTGCTCGGGGCCGTCCCGGGCCTGCTCGCCTACGCCGGCGGCGCTCTGGCCGCGGGCGCCCTCGCCGCCTACCTCCTCTCCCGCAGGATCCACCGCCAGACCCGCGACCTGGCCTTCTCCGACATAGCCGGACTGCTCGCCGAACGCGAGGCCATGCTGCACTCCATCCGCGAAGGCGTGATCGCCCTCGCCCCGGACGGCCGCGTCCGGCTGGTCAACGACGAGGCCGCCCGCCTGCTGGGCCTCGCCCCGGACTCCGCCCTCACCTTCGCCGGACGCCCGCTGGACGACGTCCTCACGGCCGGTCGCACCGCCGATGTGCTCTCCGGCCGCGTGACGGGCCGCGACCTGCTCACCGTCCAGGGCCCGCGGGTCCTGGTCGCCAACCGCATGCCCACCGCGGACGGGGGTGCCGTCGCCACCCTGCGCGACCGCACCGAGCTGGAGCACCTGAGCCGCGAACTCGACTCCACCCGTGGCCTGATCGACGCCCTGCGCGCCCAGGACCACGAACACGCCAACCGGCTCCACACCCTCCTCGGCCTGCTGGAGCTGGGCCTGCACGAGGAGGCGGTGGAGTTCGTCACCGAAGTCGTCGGCGTGCACCGGACCACCGCGGAGCAGGTCACCGAGAAGGTCCACGACCCGCTGCTCGCCGCCCTCCTCGTGGGCAAGGCGACCGTCGCGGCCGAACGCGGCATTCCCCTGCGGCTCGCGGCCGCCACTCTCCTTCCCGACCGCCTGGTCGACCCGGGCGGGCTCGTCACGATCGTCGGCAACCTGGTGGACAACGCCCTGGACGCCGCCGCCGGCGGAACGGCGCCCTGGGTCGAGGTGGAACTGCGCGCGGAGGGCCGGACCGCCGTCCTGCGGGTGCGCGACAGCGGCCCCGGGGTCCCCGCCGGGCGCCGCGAGGAGATCTTCACCGAGGGCTGGTCGACCAAGCAGCCCAGGGCCCACCGCGAGCGCGGGCTGGGCCTCGCCCTCGTACGCCGCCTCGCGGAGCGGCAGGGCGGCAGCGCCCGGGCCGGTGAAGCAGCGGACGGAGGGGCGGAGTTCTCCGTCGTACTCCCGGAGGCCCTGCGATGAACGAGACCCCGATCCACGTATTGGTCGTCGACGACGACATGCGTGTTGCCCGGATCAACGCGGCGTACGTGGCGAAGGTTCCCGGTTTCCGCGTGACCGCGCAGGCCCATTCCGCTGCGCAGGCACTGGACCTCCTCTCCACCCACCCCGTGGACCTGGTCCTCCTGGACCACTACCTCCCCGACGGCAGCGGCCTGGACCTGGTCCGGCGCCTGCGCCAGCGCGGCGACGGCACCGATGTGATCATGGTCACCGCCGCCCGGGACCTCGCCACCGTGCAGGCCGCCATGCGTCTCGGGGCCCTCCAGTACCTGGTCAAACCGTTCACCTTCGCCGGGCTGCGCGCCCGGCTGGAGGCGTACGGCTCGCTGCGCCGCGCCCTGGACACGGGCGGTGAGGCCGAACAGGCCGAGGTGGACCGGATCTTCGGCGCCCTCGCCGGCGCGAGCTCCGTGAACGAACTCCCCAAGGGCCACTCCCCCACCACGGCGGAGCTGGTCCGCCAGGTCCTGCGCTCCGCCGACGGCCCCCTGTCCACCCAGCAGATCGCCGACCGGGCGGGCATCAGCCGCCAGACCGCCCAGCGCTACCTGAAGCTCCTCGAACGGTCCGGCCGCGTCTCGCTGGCCCTGCGCTACGGGGAGACCGGCCGCCCGGAGCACCGCTACGCCTGGCTCCCGTCGGAGGGCCCTGCCTGACGCGTCCGGCGGGTCTCCTCCGGCCGGGCCCTCCGCTCGGGGCTGTGGTCAGACGGCTCCGGCGCCGGTCAGTGAGCGGACCTCCGTCTCCGCGTACTTCGCCTCGTCCGGTTCCTCGCCAGAGGTGACCGTCCCCAGCCAGCCGGCGAGGAAGCCCAGCGGGATCGAGACGATCCCGGGGTTCTGCAGCGGGAAGAACTGGAAGTCCGCTCCGGGGAACAGCGACTCCGGGCTGCCCGACACCAGGGGCGAGAACAGCACGAGAAGCACCGCGGGGACCAGGCCCCCGTACACCGACCAGACGGCTCCGCGCGTGGTGAAACCGCGCCAGAAGAGCGAGTACAGCAGCACCGGCAGGTTGGCCGAGGCGGCCACCGCGAAGGCCAGCCCCACAAGGAACGCCACATTCAGGTCCTGGGCGAGCAGTCCGAGGGCGATGGCCACCGCCCCGATACCGACGGCCGCGGCCCGGGCCACCGAGACCTCGCTGCGCTGCCTGGCGTGCCTGCGCTTGAGGGAGGCGTACAGATCGTGTGCGACGGAGGCGGACGAGGCGAGGGTGATGCCGGCCACCACGGCCAGAATGGTGGCGAAGGCGATGGCGGCGACGAGGGCGAACAGCACCGCGCCACCGGTGGTTTCGGCGCCACCGCCGAGGTAGGCCGCGAGCAGGGGGACGGCCGTGTTCCCCGATGCGTTGGAGGCCCGTACCTCGTCCGGACCGACCAGGGCCGCCGCCCCGAAGCCGAGCACGATGGTCATCAGGTAGAAGCCGCCGATCAGCGCGATCGCCCACACCACCGAGCGGCGGGCCGCGCGGGCGGTGGGTACGGTGTAGAAGCGCGACAGGATGTGCGGCAGTCCGGCGGTCCCCAGGACCAGCGCCAGACCGAGGCTGATGAAGTCGAGGCGGGCGGTCCAGTCCCCGCCGTACTTGAGGCCGGGACTCAGGAAGTCGAGCCCGTACCCGCTGCGTTCGGCGGCGGTCGTGAGCAGCCGGCCGAAGTCGCCGTGGAAACGCAGCAGCACCAGCACGGTCAGGGTGATCGCACCGCCCATCAGCAGCACGGCCTTCACGATCTGGATCCAGGTGGTGGCCCGCATGCCGCCGAAGGAGACGTAGACCACCATCAGGGCGCCCACCCCGATCACGGTGAGGGTCCTGGCTGCGGCGCTCGAGTTGCCCAGCAACAGCCCGACCAGGCTGCCCGCACCGACCATCTGCGCGACCAGGTAGAGCACCGAGACGACGACCGAGGAGGTGCCGGCGGCGATCCGTACCGGGCGCTCGCTCATCCGGGCGGCGACCACGTCGGCGAGGGTGAAGCGCCCGCAGTTGCGGACCAGTTCGGCGACGAGGAACAGCACCACCAGCCAGGCGACGAGGAAGCCCACCGAGTAGAGCAGGCCGTCGTAGCCGAAGAGGGCGATCAGACCGGAGATGCCGAGGAAGGAGGCGGCGGACATGTAGTCGCCGGCGATGGCGAATCCGTTCTCCATCGGCGAGAAGAGCCTCCCGCCGGCGTAGAACTCCTCGGCCGAGCCGTGCCGGTTGCGGCTGACCCAGGTGGTGATGCCGAGGGTCACCGCGATGAACAGGCTGAACAGCATCAGCGCCAGGGTCTGGTGCTCGGAGGTCACCGGCCCGCCCTCCTCGCCCGGTTGCGGTCCTGGCCTCGCTCCTGCTCGAAGACCGTCCAGCGCAGGTCCAGCGCGGCCCGGTCCCGGCGCAGCCGGGCGTGCCGGGCGTAGGCCCAGGTGAGCAGGAAGGTGCTGAGGAACTGGCCGAGCCCCGCCAGCATGGCCACGTTGACCGCGCCCAGGACGGGCCGGGCCATCAGGCCGGGCGCGGCCGTCGCGGCGACCACGTAGGCGACGTACCAGAGGAGGAAACCGGCGGTCGCGGGGACGACGAACCGGCGATAGCGACTGCGGACCTCCTGGAAGGCGGCGCTGCGCTGCACTTCCAGGTAGATGTCGGATGCGCCGGGCGCCGGGGGGCCGGCAGCGGCCGGACGTGGCGGGGACGGCTCCTCGCCCTCGCCCCAGCCGACGGCCAGCGCGTCGTACCAGGGGTCGTCCAGCCGGATCGTTCCGGCATCGCGACCTTCGTGCTTGTCCACCGAACTCTCCTTGTCCGCTGCCGCATTGGCCACGTGCCCACAAGGATGTGCGGAATGGACGGTTTCCGGACTGGTGTACCGGTGCTCTTCACTCCAACAGGTGATGGGGCGAAGGGCACCGGTATGCCGTGGCGCCCGCCCGTGTCAGGCGTCGCCGGCGACCGTTGCCCTTCGGCTCAGGCGTCGATGCGCGAGCGGTCCAGCGTCGCCGCGGAGCTCGTGATGAACTCCTTGCGCGGCGCCACCTCATTGCCCATGAGCAGGTCGAAGACCTGCTCGGCCGAGTCCAGGTCGCCGATGTTGATCCGGCGCAGCGTACGGAAGCGGGGGTCCATGGTGGTCTCCGCCAGCTGGTCCGCGTCCATCTCGCCGAGGCCCTTGTAGCGCTGGATCGAGTCCTTGTACCGGATGTTCTTGCGCTGGTACTCCAGAAGGGTCTGGCGCAGCTCGTTGTCCGAGTACGTGTAGACGTACTTGTCCTGGCCCTTCTTGGGCTGGACCAGCTCGATCCGGTGCAGCGGTGGCACGGCCGCGAAGACCCGGCCGGCCTCGACCATCGGCCGCATGTACCGCTGGAAGAGCGTGAGCAGCAGGCAGCGGATGTGCGCGCCGTCCACGTCGGCGTCGACGAGCAGCACGATCTTGCCGTAGCGGGCCGCGTCGATGTCGAAGGTCCGGCCCGAGCCGGCCCCTATGACCTGGATGATCGCCCCGCACTCGGCGTTCTTGAGCATGTCCGAGACGGAGGACTTCTGGACGTTGAGGATCTTGCCGCGGATCGGCAGGAGCGCCTGGAATTCGGAGTTCCGGGCGAGCTTCGCGGTGCCGAGCGCGGAGTCGCCCTCGACGATGAAGAGCTCGCTGCGGTCCACGTCGTCGCTGCGGCAGTCGGCCAGCTTGGCCGGGAGCGAAGAGGTCTCCAGCGCGGTCTTGCGGCGCTGCGCCTCCTTGTGCTGGCGGGCCGCGATCCGGGTCCGGGCGGCCGCGACGATCTTCTCCATCACGGCGCGGGCCTGCTGCTTGTCGTCGCGCTTCGTCGAGGTCAGAAAGGCCTTGAGCTCCTTGGCGACCACGGCGGAGACGACCCGGGTGGCGGCGGAGGTACCGAGCACCTCCTTGGTCTGCCCCTCGAACTGCGGCTCGGCGAGGCGGACGGTGACGACGGCCGTCATGCCCTCCATCGCGTCGTCCTTGACCACGTCGTCCTCGGCGACGCGCAGCAGCTTGGCCGAGCGCAGCACCTCGTTGACGGTCTTGGTCACGGAGCGTTCGAAGCCGGTGACGTGGGTGCCGCCCTTGGGGGTGGCGATGATGTTCACGAAGGACTTGACGTTGGTCTCGTAGCCCGTGCCCCAGCGCAGCGCGATGTCCACGCCGAGCTCGCGGGTGACCTCGGTGGGGGTCATGTGGCCGCGGTCGTCGAGGACCGGGACGGTCTCCTTGAACGTGCCCGATCCCGTCAGCCGGAGCACGTCGCAGGCGGCCTTGTCCTGGGCGAGGTACTCGCAGAACTCGCTGATGCCGCCGTCGAAGCGGAAGGTCTCCTCGGTCTTGCCGGCCCCGTCGATGGCCCGCTCGTCGCGGACGACCAGGGTCAGGCCGGGGACGAGGAAGGCCGTCTGGCGGGCGCGCTGGTAGAGCGTCTCCAGGCTGAGGCGGGCGTCCTTGAGGAAGATCTGGCGGTCGGACCAGTAGCGGATACGGGTGCCGGTCCTGCCCTTGGCGATGCGCTTGACCTTGCGCAGGCCGTTCGCCGGGTCGAAGGGGCTGTCGGGGCCCGGCTCGGTGAACATGCCCGGGACACCACGGCGGAAGCTGATGGCGTGCGTGGAGCTGCCCCGGTCGACCTCGACGTCCAGGCGGGCGGAGAGGGCGTTGACCACCGAGGCGCCGACGCCGTGCAGGCCGCCGGAGGCCGCGTAGGAGCCGCCGCCGAACTTTCCACCGGCGTGCAGCTTGGTCATGACGACCTCGACGCCGGACAGGCCGGTCTTGGGCTCGACGTCCACGGGGATGCCGCGGCCGTTGTCCCTGACCTCGACCGAGGAGTCCTCGTGGAGGATCACTTCGATGTGGTCGCAGTACCCGCCCAGGGCCTCGTCGACGGAATTGTCGATGATCTCCCACAGGCAGTGCATGAGGCCCCGGCTGTCGGTCGAGCCGATATACATGCCGGGGCGCTTGCGGACGGCTTCAAGCCCTTCGAGGACGAGCAGGTGCCGCGCGGTGTAGTTGGAACCGTCCCGGTCTGCTCCGGACAGCAGCGCGCTGGAAGGCACGGACGTGTCGGCGGTCACGCAGTTCGCTCCTCGCTGAATTTCTTTTCTGGCCCGGTCGGGCGCAGGGGTGGCTCGGGTGCCCGTCGAAGGGTACCGAGGCCAGGTAGAGCCGATGCAACGCCACCCTCGCCCTTTCCTCAGCCTAGTCCAGATCCGTACGGATGTTCGATCCTCCGGGCGGGTGAAGGAAACATCACGTTCCCTTCCGCGCATGAACCATTTAGGGTTCGGGCACGTCCTCATGAACAACCTGGCACTCTCGCCGGGGAGGATGGAACTGCAACAAGCGCACGAGTGACAACGCGAAACCGTAAAGCAACGCAATACGGCTCCTTCGCCGCCAACCGGCAACAGCCGGCCAGCTTCGGAAGGAAGTTTCGAGGAAAAGCCGCGAGCGGGAACGTTTTCGGCCTGGTTGGATGTTGACCCTGGTACGACAGCTCGTCGAGCTAGAGAAGAGGCGACGTGACTACTGTTCTGACACCCGCGACCCCGCTGACGGCCGCTGACCGATGCGACCGTTGCGGCGCCCAGGCATATCTGCGCGTCGTCCTGCTGAGCGGCGGTGAACTGCTCTTCTGCGCCCACCACGGGCGCAAGTTCGAGCCGGAACTCAAGAAGATCGCCGCGGAAATACAGGATGAGACCGAGCGGCTCACGTCCGCTCCGGCTGCCCACGCCGAACCCGAGGACCGCTGACACACAGGCCGAACCTCGCATCCGACGAGCCAGGACCGGCCAGGCCGGTCGACGGGCGGCACCCCTGAGACCCAGGGGTGCCGCCCGTCCTCACGTCCGTCGTCGGTCGCCGCTAACCCGCACGGTGCCCCTGTACGGACCCTGCCCGGGGCCCGGAGGTCCTCCCGGGTGCCCATGCGACGTCCTGGACCCCGCGCGGCTGCGCGGCCCTCTCCTGGGCTGTCACGAAGCCGGCCAGCGGAGCGATGCGCGTGTACACGCCCGGGCTGTCGGCGCGGCCGCAGCCCCGGCCCCACGAGACCAGCCCGATGAGCCTCCCCTGCGCCACCAGCGGTCCACCGCTGTCGCCCTGACAGGCGTCCTTGCCGCCCCCGCCGTCCCCCGCGCACACCATGGATTCGGCCCGGTACTGTCCGTCCGCGTCACCGGGGTAGGCGCGCCCGCAGACCTCGTCCGCCAGCACGGTCACGCGCGCCGCACGCAGGGCGTACGCATAGTCACCGAAGCCGCTGGTGTCGCCCCAGCCGTACACGTCCGCCGCGGTGCCCGCCTCGTACGCGGGGTGCCCCGCCTCCGCCATGGGGAGCACGTGGTGCGCCGGTACGGCTTCCGCCAGCTCCAGCACGGCGAGGTCCCCGGCGTTGCTCTGCGGGTCGTAGGCGGGGTTCACCCGCGCACCCCGCACCGCGATCTCCCGGCCGTCGGCCGCCCGGAGCTCCGTGCGGCCGGCGATCACCCGGAAATCGGACACCGATTCGACCGGGCCGCCGAGCACCTGCCGGCCCAGACAGTGCGCCGCGGTGACCACCGTGGTCGGGGCGACGACGACACCCCCGCAGAACTGCCCGTCCCGCGTACCCCCGAACCGGTCACGGCTGGCCAGGGCCACGACCCAGGGACTGTCGGCCACCTTCACCGGCTTCCCGCCGATCACCACGCTGTCCGCGGCCGCCTGGGGCATCTGGGCGAGCGGCGCCGCGGCCGCTCCCGCCGCCAGGGTCAGCGCGCCCGCCAGGACACGGGCAAAGGGACGACGCATGAGGCCTCCTGACTCCGAGTGTGCATGACTCCACCCAGAGTGGGATGCCCGGTGGCCGAGCGCACCCGCGCGGCCACCGCCGCGGCTGCCGGCGCCGGGCCTCGGCGCTCTCCGCAGCCGAGGCCCGCCGGCCCGCTCAGTCCAGGTAGTCGCGCAGCACCTGGGAGCGCGACGGGTGCCGCAGCTTCGACATCGTCTTCGACTCGATCTGACGGATCCGCTCACGCGTGACCCCGTAGACCTTGCCGATCTCGTCGAGGGTCTTGGGCTGGCCGTCCGTGAGGCCGAAGCGCATCGAGACCACGCCGGCCTCGCGCTCGCTCAGGGTGTCGAGCACCGAGTGGAGCTGTTCCTGCAGGAGCGTGAAGCTCACGGCGTCGGCCGGGACGACTGCCTCGGAGTCCTCGATGAGGTCACCGAACTCGCTGTCGCCGTCCTCGCCGAGGGGCGTGTGCAGGGAGATCGGCTCACGGCCGTACTTCTGGACCTCAATGACCTTCTCGGGGGTCATGTCGAGTTCCTTGGCCAGCTCCTCCGGGGTGGGCTCGCGGCCCAGGTCCTGGAGCATCTGGCGCTGCACGCGGGCGAGCTTGTTGATGACCTCGACCATGTGGACGGGGATGCGGATGGTGCGGGCCTGGTCGGCCATGGCACGCGTGATCGCCTGCCGGATCCACCACGTCGCGTAGGTCGAGAACTTGTAGCCCTTGGTGTAGTCGAACTTCTCGACCGCGCGGATGAGGCCCAGGTTGCCCTCCTGGATCAGGTCCAGGAAGAGCATGCCGCGGCCGGTGTAGCGCTTGGCGAGGGAGACCACGAGACGGAGGTTGGCCTCCAGCAGGTGGTTCTTCGCGCGGCGGCCGTCCTCGGCGATGATCTCCAGCTCGCGCTTGAGCTTGGGTGCCAGCTTGTCGGAGTTCGCCAGCTTGTCCTCGGCGAACAGGCCCGCCTCGATCCGTTTGGCGAGCTCGACCTCCTGCTCGGCGTTGAGGAGGGGGACCTTGCCGATCTGCTTGAGGTAGTCCTTGACCGGGTCGGCGGTGGCACCGGCCACCACGACCTGCTGGGCCGGGGCGTCGTCCTCGTCGTCCGAGATGACGAAGCCCTTGTTCTCCCCGCCCTCGTCCTCCTCGTCACCCTCGGCCTTGACCGCGTCGGGCCCCTCGTCCGAGTTCTCGTCCTCGCCGGCCACGTCGGCGTCCTTCTTGGCCGCCGTCTTCTTCGCCGCCGTCTTCTTCGCCGCCGTCTTCTTCGCGGCGGCCTTCTTGGCGGGCGCGGCCTTCTTGGCCGCCGTCTTCTTCGCCGCCGCCTTCTTGGCGACGGGCTCGGCCGCGGCCTCCTCGACGAGGTCGTCCGGCGCCTGCGGGTCCACCGCCGGGGCCGCCGGGACCGCGGGGGCCGCGGGCTGCGCCGCCGCCGTCCTGGCCGCCGTCTTCCTGACGGGTTCGGTGGCCGTCCGCTTGGCCGGGCTCTTCGCTGCGACGCTCTTGCGGGTGGTGCGCTTGGGCGACTCCGCGGCACTGACCATCAGCGTCACACCCTCTTCCTCGAGGATCTGGTTGAGGCTGCGCAGAACATTCTTCCACTGGGTCGCAGGAATCTGGTCAGCCTCGAAGGCCCGACGCACGTCATCGCCGGCGATCTGCCCCTCGGCCTTGCCCCGCTCGATGAGCGCCATCACAGACTCGGAATCGGCGATCTCCGGCGGGAGCGTACGGGATGTGCTGGCCGACACGAACAACCTCTCGGAACGATGGGAACGGCTTCCGACCCCGGGCCTGGTGGTGCTGGACCGGAGCCGACGACCACCGACCGGGGATGGGCCGGCGGCGCGGGCAGGGGCCGGGGAGCTGCACAGCACCCCCAAGGGCTGCTGTCTTCCCTCCGTCGGCCATCACCTCTTAAGTCATCGCGCGACCTCGCGGAGCGTTACGCCCAATCTTCGTGGCCCGAGTCACACCCCGTACGCGCGAGCGCCGGTCATGGCGTCGTACCCCGCGGTTGTGGATGGGCCGCGGCGGCTCCGGAGGGAGATCCGAAGGAGGTCCGCACGCCGGTGTCGCCGGGCCCGGCCGGGCCCGGCGACGCGTCGTTCACCCCCGCGCGCCCGCCCGTCAGTGCTCGCGCGGGGCGGGGACCACGCGCTCGACCTCCGGATGAACCGTCAGAAGCTGGCGCATCGCGTTCTCGGCGCCCGCCGCGTCACCCGTGGCGAGGGCTTCGACCATCCGTGCGTGGTGCGCGACGGAGGTCTCGCTCGGGCGGTCGCAGGAGGTCATCGGGCTGCCGGAGACCTGGAGGGCGGCCGAGACGATGCCGGAGAGGTGCTCCAGCATGCGGTTGCCGGCGACCTGGATGAGGAGCGCGTGGAACTCGTTGTCGGCGCGCGCGAAGGTGATCGAGTCCCCCTGGCCGAGGGCGTGTCCCATGATCTCGACCATGTCGGCCAGACGCTGCTGGACGTCCGGGCGGCCGTGGCCGGCGGCGAGGCGGGCGGCGAGCGGTTCGATCGTCCAGCGGAGCTCGCCGAGCTCGCGGCGCTGGTCGTCGCGCTGGGGCCCGAAGGCGCGCCACTCGATGATGTCGGGGTCGAGCAGGTTCCAGTCGGCGACGGGGCGGACCCGGGTGCCCACGTTGGGGCGGGCGCTGACGAGGCCCTTGGCCTCCAGGACCCGCAGCGATTCGCGGACGACCGTGCGGGAGACCTCGAAGCGCTGGCCGATCTCCTCCGGGACCAGCGGGCGGTCGGCACCGAGATCGCCGGAGACGATCATCTGACCGAGCTGCTGGACGAGTTGGCCGTGCAGCCCACGGCCACGGCTGCCTGCCGCGCGGCGGCCGACCCGGCTCAACTCGACGTCGGCGCCGTCCCAGTGGGGTGGCCCGACACGGTCGGACCCGGGGGCCTCCGCGTAGGGGTAGCGGTCGAGTTCGCCCGCGCCGGCGAGGCCGGAGTCGGCATGGCGGGCGGCGGTCATCATGGTGTGCGCAAGGGTACTCACGAATCCTTTGTCGGTCGTGCCTCCATGACCCTTGAGGTCTTTGGTGAAAAGCACACGAAAGGGTGATCGGTGCCACCTGCGCAATTGACGACTTATCGTAAAGAACCGGGCCTATTGCGGGGAGTTACGGTCCCCTTGACGCGACATGGACGACAACGGTCCCGTCCGTGACCGCTCCGGCGTCGGAACGATCACCAACGGACCCTGCTGCGCAGTCCGGTGAACCCATAGGCGCACAACAGGACCATCAGCGACAACAGCAGGGCAGTCGCGACGGGTTGGGTCATCACCCGGAGGGCCCCCACCAGCAGCCGGTCCGCCTCCGGCGGCCACTGCACCCAGGACAGGCCACGCAGCCGGGACGCGAGTCCGGTCACCGGGTAGGCGGACGAGCCTTCCAGCGCCTGACGCACCAGCGGCACCACTCCCACGGGCACGGCGAGCACCGCCGCCAGTCCCGCGGCGGCGGACCGGAAGACGCCGGAGGCCAGCACGCCGGCCCAGGCGCAGCCGATCAGCAGGCCGGCCCAACTAGCCGCCGGGGAGAGCCACTCCGCCGGGGCCCGCAGGGGGCCGCTGCCGAAGACGACTGCCAGGGCGGCGGCGTCGGCGGCGACCACCGCAGCGCCCAGCACCAGGGCGAGCGCGGCGCAGACGCCGAGCTTCGCGGTGAGCAGCCCCAGCCGCCGCGGCACGGTGCCCCGGTCGGCCGCGAGGGCGGGGTAGCGGTACTCCTCGCCGAAGGCCAGCGCGCCGAGCAGTCCCGCGCCCAGTGCGGCGGGGGGCAGCGGCAGCAGCTCGGGCCAGGCCGCGAGCAGCCTGGCCTGCGGGGTCTGCCCGGCCCGGGCGAGCACCAGGGCGGTGAGGACGGAGACCACGAGCACGAGGGCGGCGGTGAGGGCGGGGGTGGCGGTGCCGGACACGCGGAGCAGCTCGTAGCGCAGGGGCCGCAGCGGCCCGCCCACGCGCCGTACGGCCGAGACCGGGCCCTGGGAGCGGGCTCGCCGGGAACGGCCGCCGGAGGCCTCGGCACGCTCCGGCGCGGTGCCGGTCCCGGCGGCGGCCGCGGCCCTGGCGTGCGGTACCGGCGAGGTCGGCGCGCCGGCGTCGCCGGTCTCGTCGGCGAGCTGGTGGACCAGCACGCCGTGGCGGAACGCGGCCTCACCCACCTCGGCGCAGTTGCTGCCGTACACCGACAGGCGGCTGCCGCTCTCCTCGACGATCTCCACCGCGCGCTGGGCCGCGCGGGCCTCCTTGCCCAGGACGTCGGCCAGCCGGGCGGCGTGCGGGGTCCGCACGGCGACCCTGGGCCTCAGCCGGGTGCGCGCGAACTCCGCGGCCTCCTGGTCGGCCACGAGGCGGCCCGCCTCGATGCTGACGACGCGGTCGGCGCTCCGGGCCGCCTCCTTGGCGTCGGCCGTGGTGAAGAGCACGGCTCCCCCGAGGGAGGCGTGGCCGCGCAGCAGTCCGTACAGCCAGCCGCGTTCCCGGGGGGAGAGGCCCGCGGCGGGCTCGTCGAGGAGCAGGACGCAAGGATCGCCGAGCAGTGCCGAGGCGAGGGCGACCCTGCGCTCCATGCCGAGCGACAGCGAGCCGAGGCGCTCGTCGCGCAAGCCTGCGATACCGACGACCTCGAGCATGGTGTCGGCCCGGGAGGCGGGCACCCCGGCGGCGGCGCAGAGCATCCGCAGCTGGTTGCGGACGGACCGTGCCGGATTGCCGGGGACGTCTGCGAGCACCACCCCCACCTCACGGCCGGGGTGCGGGATCCGGTGCAGCGGGCGGCCGCGGAAGTAGGTGACGCCGCGGCCCGGTTCGAGTTCGAGCATGAGCCGCAGGGCGGTCGTCTTGCCCGATCCCGGCTCGCCGAGCAGGGCGGTCACGTGCCCCGGGCGGGCCTCGAAGGTGAGGTCGTCCACTAGGGGCGGGGCGTCGGAACGTGGATTGCTGGTGAGTCCGATGGCCTGGAGCATCGCTTCTCTCGCGGGGGGTGAGACCGCTCAGCGGCAGGGTGAGTACCCCAAGCAAGATAACGCGATATGTCAGATTTTCGGCGCAACCGGTCCGATGGAATGCCGATCGTTCCGTCGGGCTCACCCCCAACCGGGGACCCACCCTCAACCGGGGGCCCGTCCTCGGCCAAGGGCCGGGTCCGGTCGCCGCCCGGCACGGGACCGGTGGTGCGTGCGCCGCGGCGTCAGACCTCCGGGCGCAGCATCGGCGGATTGAGCAGGGTCGCCCCGCCGGCCCGGAACAGCTGGGCCGGGCGCCCGCCCTGACGGGTCGTCGTTCCGCCGGCCGGCACCAGGAAGCCGGGAGTGCCGGTGACCTTGCGGTGGAAGTTGCGCGGGTCCAGGGCCACCCCCCACACGGCCTCGTACACCCTGCGCAGTTCCCCGACGGTGAACTCGGGCGGGCAGAAAGCCGTGGCCAGGGAGGAGTATTCGATCTTCGAGCGGGCTCGCTCCACACCGTCGGCGAGGATCTGCGCGTGGTCGAAGGCGAGGCCTGCGGAGCCTTCGTCACCGAGTGCCAGGAGCTCGTCGACGGGGGCCCAGCGCGCGCTGTTGGCGTCACCACCGGCACGGGGCGCGGGGAGGTCCGGAGCCAGCACCAGATGCGCCACGCTGACGACACGCATGCGCGGATCCCGCTTGGGGTCACCGTAGGTGGCCAGCTGTTCGAGGTGCGCCCCGTTGCCCGCGCCCGGCATGGCGGGGTCGTGCGCGCACAGGCCGGTTTCCTCGGAGAGCTCTCTGGCGGCGGCGGCCGCGAGATCCTCCTCGTCTCGGACGAATCCGCCGGGCAGCGCCCAGCGCCCCTGGAACGGCTGCTCACCCCGCCGGACGACCAACGCGCAGAGCGCGTGGCGCCGCACGGTGAGCACGACCAGGTCGACGGTGACTGCGAAGGGCGGATAGGCCGACGGGTCGTAGGGCGACATGCCGCGATCATAGTCGTCTGCCTGACGATAAACAGCGCTTTGGTGACCTTGAAGACAACGGCCCGCGGGCCGGCGGGTGTGCCCGGCGGGCGCGGCCTGCGATGTACGCGGTCCGCGAGCCGCGGTAGGAACGTCACGGTCCGCAGCAAGCCCGTCCCCGGCACCCGGCTACCCACCCAGTTGGAGCGCATCCGCGGCCTCCTCCACCATGCCGAGGCCGAGTCGGCCGACCCGGACGGAGAAGGGCTCCCCCGCCACCCGCAGACCCGCGAGCCGGATCGCGCCGAGGGGGGCGCCGGGGAGCGGCACGAGGGCGACGGTGCCCGCGGGGGCGTCGGGACGGATTCCGGCGAGGGCGGTCAGTACGTGGATCCCCGCGGCCGCGGCCACGGCGGCGGGACGGCAGGCCGCCGGGTGCGGGACGGGAACGCTGCCGGCGGTGCGCTGCTCGGCGGCGAACATCTCCGGCAAGCGGTACCCGAAGGCTTCCGCCGCGTCCAGGAGTCCTCTGAGCAGGCCTGCCGCCTCCTTCTCGAAGCCCGCCGCGGCCAGGCCGGACGCGGCGACGGCGCTCTCGTACGCCCGTACCGCACCCGAGCGGTGGCCGAAGGGGTTGTGTCCGGGCTCCTTGAGGGCCATGCTCCGCAGCCCCCATCCGCAGTCCATGCCGGGGGCACCGAACAGCCGGGCCAGTTGCTCGGTCCGGGTCCGGTCGAGGAGCCCGGGGGCGAGCCGGCCGCCACCTGCGAGACCGGTGTCGAGCAGATGGGAGGCGGCTCCGGTCAGTCGGGGCAGCGGCCGACCGTCGGGGTGCAGGGCCGCGGCCGGCCGGCCGCCGTCCGGGCCGTCGATCCAGAACCTTTCCCGGAACCGCTCGCGCAGCTCGGCCGCCCGCTCCCGCCACTCCTCGGCTCCGGGCCGTCCGCATCCGGCGAGGAGGTCCGCGCCGAGCACGGCGGCCCGGTGGGCGTGAGCCTGGGTCTCACAGCGCCGGGGGCCGGGGTCGGGATCGGCCAGGAAGCCGTCCTCGCCGAAGGCGCCGCGCAGCCAGTCGAGGCACCGCTCGGCCGCCGGCAGCAGGCGGGCTACCTCCTCCTCCGCCATGCCCCAGAGGCGGGCTTCGGCGAGCACCGCCGGAAAGGCGAGGGTCGCCTCGGTGCCGGTGCAGGCCGGCGGCAGTTGGGGGCCCGCTCCGCGCAGGGGCCCCGGGATCCTTCCCACGTCGGTCCCGTGCCCCGCGGCCTGCGTCCGGGCGAGGATGCGCAGGGTGGCGGCGGCGAGCCCGGTCCCCAGCGGCAGCGCCATACGGGCGGTCCAGAGGGACTCCGCCGGCGCCAGTCCGAGCCGCCAGGGCACCCCGGCCACCGCGAAGACGTCGCCGGGCTGCTCGGGGTCCCGGGCGAGCAGCGCGCCCAGGTCCTCGACGCTCGCGCGGAACCACGCCTCGGCCCTCGGGTCGTCCCCTTCGACCCGGGCGTCGGCCAGCGGGTTCGCGACATGGCCGACGGGAGCCCGCACCACCCGGTCCTGTGTGGTCCGGAGCTCGATGGTGCGGGTTTCGCCCGGGCCCAGTTCGAGTTGCCAGCGCAGCAGCCCGGCCGAGGCGACGGCGTCGTCGGGCGCGGGCTCCGCCGTGGTGACGGCTTGCGCTCCGCCCGTGCTCCAGCGCAGGCCGGCCGCGTGCACGCCCGCGGGCAGCTCCGGCCCGGCCTGGCCGGCGGCCACGGCGGCCAGCTCCGCCAGGTCGGTGCCGAGCAGCACCTCAACGGGGAGGCGTACCGGCCGGGCCGTGTAGCTGCGCAGGGTGATCCGTTCGGTGCCGTCGGCGTGACGGACCCGTTCCACACCGATGTCGGGGTCGGGGCCGGGCTCGGCGCCGGTACGCACGGTCGCGGTGAAGGCGGCGCGGTCCGCCCCGAGGCTGCGCCCCTGGAGGGCGACCGGTTCCCGGCCTCCGACACGCAGCACGCAGCGGGAGAGGAGCCGGCGCCCGGAGCGGTAGACCCCGTCGATCCCCCGCCCGGTCAGCTGGCCGTGCTCCGGCGAGATGACCAGACAGGGGGCTGCGACGCAGATGACGGCGCCGTGCACGGGCGGCAGCTCGGGCCTGCGGGCCGCGGGCACGCCGACTGGGCGGGGAGGTGCGAGGTGAGACATGTGTCGCCTTGTCTGCGCTCCGGTGGGTTCAGATGGGCGGTGGCGCGGCCGGGGCGGCACCTCCCCCCAGCTGAACGCCCCCGCCCCCGCGCGGGTCACGGGCCGCGGCTGCGGCCGGGTGCCCTGCGGGCGGAGCCCGCTGCCCGGGGCCGGGCTCGGCGCACCGCGGAGCAACCGCGCGGGTCGGCCGTGCAGCGGCCGGCGCGCGCTCACTGCCCGCTCCCCGCGGTGCGGCGGGACCCGCGCCGGGGTGCCGTCCGACCCCGCCGGCCGGGCGGCCTGGTCACGGCGGCGGCCCGGCTGCGCCTGGGCTCCCGGCGGCGACGCTCCTCCCTCAGGCACTGCCGCAGCCCTTCGGGGTCGATTCCCTCGTTGCAGGCGTGGTGGAGCAGTTGGGCGAAGCGGTATTCGGCGTCGGCCCGCAGGGCCAGGCCGAGGGCGATCCGGGCGGTCGGTTCGTCGCCGGTGGACCAGGAGACCCAGCCGGCCAGGGTGAGGGGTGCCGCGGCGTGCTCGCCGTAGGCGCCGACACAGCGGCGGGCGAGGGCCCGCCACAGGCGCAGGGCGGGGGCCGCCTCCTCCCCCTCCATCCACTCGGCCGCGATGTCGCGGACCTCGCGGTCCTGGAGACCGAGGATCAGTGAGGCCGCCTCGTCGTGGCCGAGCAGCGCGTCGTCCCAGTCGTCGCCCCGGGTGCCGCCCTCGGCGGGTGGTGCC
Source organism: Streptomyces sp. NPDC090021 (assembly GCF_044748225.1). Classification (NCBI taxonomy): domain Bacteria; kingdom Bacillati; phylum Actinomycetota; class Actinomycetes; order Kitasatosporales; family Streptomycetaceae; genus Streptomyces; species Streptomyces sp. NPDC090021. The sequence continues at coordinate 115,130 of NZ_JBIVFO010000009.1, forward strand.
AGGGTCATGCGCCGCATCAGGTCCTGTGCCAGTGTGATCGTCTCGGCTCCGACCTCCTCCCGGGTGGCCCCGTGGAGGATCCTCGGCATCAGGGCGGCGGCGGCCCGGTCCAATGCCCGCTCCGCCTCCTCGGCCAGGGCCCCGCGCAGGGGCGCCAGCCTGCCCTCGATCTCTTCGAGGGAGCCGCGGATCCGGAGACCGGCGAAGGTGGCGGCGGCGGCCATCACCGAGGTGCCGACCGGGGCGAGCGGCCTGCCCTCGGCAGGGCAGCACCGTTCGTCGGGACAGACGTAGGACCAGAAGCGGCCCGCTGACAGGCACAGGGCTTCCAGCACCGGCACGTCCAGGGCGCCGCAGGCCAGCCTGATCCGCTGGGCGAGCGGCCGCAGCCGGGTCATCACGCCCTGGCCGTCCTCCTCCCCGCGAGGCTCCTGGCAGAGGTAGACGACGATGCCGTCGGGCCTGCCCCCGCGTCGTTCGCTGCCCCGGACGAGGCAGTCCGCGACCTGGCGTGCGGTGTCCTCCCACTCGGCGGGAGCGGCGGGGATACCGACGCGGAGCCGGCCGCCGAAGCGCCCGCCCTCGCCGTGCACGGCGACCATGACGAGGGAGTCGGACGGGTGGAAGCCGAGCATGTAGGGCAGTGCGTCGGCCAGTTCGGCCGGGCTGCGCAGGGTGATCTGAGGTTCGTCGGTGGTTCCGGCCGGGCTGGTGAAGAACCGGTCGGACGGGCGGCGGGATTCGCTGTTGTTCGTCATGCCCCGAAGGTCCCGTGCCCGATCCGATCCCGAAAGCCCTGTGGATAAGTGTTGACGCTTCAACTTCCACAGCGCGCGAGCAGCATTGGCGCGATGTCGGAGGCATCGGGTTGCATGGGGGCATGAACGCAGACCTGAGGTTCTCGGCCGACTCCGTACTCGCCCGTCTCGTGGGGGACCCCACGGGCACCGCCCGGCTGCGCGAGGACCAGTGGCTCGCGATCGAGGCCCTCGTCGCGCACAAGCGGCGGGCCCTGGTGGTCCAGCGCACGGGCTGGGGCAAGTCCGCCGTGTACTTCGTCGCGACGTCGCTGCTGCGGGCGGCGGGCGCCGGACCGACCGTGATCGTCTCTCCGCTCCTCGCACTGATGCGCAATCAGGTCGAGGCGGCGGCCCGGGCCGGGATCCGCGCCCGCACCATCAACTCCGCCAACCCCGAGGAGTGGGAAGGGATCCAGGCCGAGGTCGCGGCGGGCGAGGTCGACGTCCTGCTGGTGAGCCCGGAGCGGCTGAACAACCCGGACTTCCGCGACCAGGTGCTCCCCAAGCTCTCGGCGGCCACCGGCCTGCTCGTGGTGGACGAGGCGCACTGCATCTCCGACTGGGGGCACGACTTCCGCCCCGACTACCGTCGGCTGCGCACCATGCTGGCGGACCTGCCGCCGGGTGTCCCGGTCCTCGCGACGACCGCCACGGCCAACGCCCGCGTGACCGCCGACGTCGCCGAGCAGCTGGGCACCGGCGCCGGCACGGACGCGCTGGTGCTGCGCGGCCCGCTGGACCGCGAGAGCCTCAGCCTGGCGGTCCTGACCCTGCCCGACGCGGCGCACCGGCTGGCCTGGCTCGCGGACCACCTCGGCGAGCTGCCCGGATCCGGGATCATCTACACGCTGACGGTGGCGGCGGCCGAAGAGGTCACCGCGTACCTGCGCCACCGCGGGCACACCGTGTCCTCGTACACCGGCAAGACGGAGAACGCCGACCGCCAGCAGGCCGAGGACGACCTGCAGGCGAACCGGGTCAAGGCGCTGGTGGCCACCTCCGCCCTCGGGATGGGCTTCGACAAGCCCGACCTGGGCTTCGTCGTGCACCTGGGGTCGCCCTCCTCGCCGATCGCCTACTACCAGCAGGTCGGCCGTGCGGGCCGTGGTGTGGAGCACGCTGAGGTCCTGCTGCTGCCCGGCCGGGAGGACGAGGCGATCTGGCAGTACTTCGCGTCGGTCGCCTTCCCGCCCGAGGAACAGGTGCGCCGCACCCTCGACGTCCTCGCCCAGGCGGGGCGTCCGCTGTCCCTTCCCGCCCTGGAGCCGCTGGTCGATCTACGCCGCACGCGGCTGGAGACCATGCTGAAGGTCCTCGACGTCGACGGCGCCGTGCACCGCGTCAAGGGTGGCTGGACCTCGACGGGTGAGCCGTGGGTGTACGACGCCGAGCGGTACGCCTGGGTGGCCCGCCAGCGCGCCGCCGAGCAGCAGGCCATGCGCGACTACGCGGCGGCCACGGGCTGCCGGATGGAGTTCCTGCGCCGACAGCTCGACGACGAGGAGGCAGCTCCCTGCGGACGCTGCGACAACTGCGCGGGGGCACGGTTCACCGCCGAGGTGACCACCACCGCTCTGGACACCGCGCGTGGTGAGCTCGGCCGTCCCGGTGTGGAGTTGGAGCCTCGCAAGATGTGGCCGACCGGTCTCCCCGCGGTCGGTGTGGACCTCAAGGGGCGTATTCCCGCCGGGGAGCAGGCCTCGACGGGCCGCGCCCTGGGCCGACTGTCCGACATCGGCTGGGGCAACCGGCTGCGCCCGATGCTCGCCCCGCAGGCTCCCGACCAACCGGTTCCGGACGATGTCGCGCAGGCTGTCGTCTCCGTGCTCGCCGACTGGGCCCGGGGCCCCGGCGGTTGGGCCTCCGGGGCCCCGGACGCACCGGAACGTCCGGCGGGTGTGGTGGCGCTGCCGTCGCGCAGCCGCCCCCAGTTGGTGGGTTCGCTGGCCGCACGGATCGCCGAGGTGGGGCGGATGCCCCTGCTGGGCACGGTCGCCTACACCGATCAGGTGCCCGAGTTCGGGCTGGCGTCCTCCAACAGCGCCCAACGGGTCCGTGGTCTCCACCACGCCCTGGCCGTTCCGCAGGATCTGGCTGCGGCGCTGGAGCGGACGCCCGGACCGGTACTCCTCGTGGACGACCGCGCGGAGAGCGGATGGACACTCGCTGTGGCTGCCCGACTCCTGCGACGTGCAGGCGCAAAGGAGGTGTTCCCGCTGGTGCTGGCGCTCCAGGGGTGACCGATGCGTCGTTCTCGGCGTGGCGGGGCAAGGATATGAACGGCATACCGGCGAATTCCGGTCGGCGTCATCAATTGCTCGTTGCCGCATGCTCGGAAGCCACGCGAGAATTGGAGTGCTCCCGCTCGGCTCCTCGGCACCCTCCTGGGCCGTGCTGCGGCGCGCCCTGACTCCAGCCGTGCCCGTCCGCGGGCGTGTACCCGAAGGGAGGAACGTGACCTTCGGATTCACGCCGCCTTCGACTTCGTCTCTGGCAACTGCCACCGGCGCGAGCCGGCACGGCAGACTGCTGGAACCGTCCGAGTGGACGTCGGCGGGCATTCCCCTGTTGCGCAATCCACGCGAGGTCGTCAGCGGGCTGCACTCCCGGCACAGCCCGGTTCCCTCGACCGCGGTGATCGCCGTCCTCGGCCCGGAGGAACAGCTCGTGGCCAGCGCTTCCTTCGTGCAGCGCTCTGCGTCGGCCGACGGCTGGGAGTACCGCAACGCCCTGCTGTCCCGGCTGCGCCGGGTCCTTCCGCACGACCTGCGGCGACGGACCCCGGTGCGGACGGCCGTGCTGCTCTACTGCCGCGAGGGCGACGAGCGGTGGACCCCGGAGGACGGGGCGTGGATGTGGGGGCTGCGGGACGCCTGCACGCTGCACGGGCTGCGCTGCGGTGCGTACATCACGCTGACCCGCGACGGCTGGCAGGTGCTGGGCGAAGGCCGCGGCGGCCGGCGGCCCAGCTCGGACTCGCGGCCCCAGCGGCTCGGCGACACGGTGGCCGAATTCGCCCCGCTCGCCCTGCACACCGGTGGCGGCTCGGTCGAGGCCCTGCGCCGGACCGCCGCGCGCTGAATCCGTAGCGACACGCGGCCCCACGCGGCCTTCGTTCTTCGTTCTTCGTTCGCGTTGGCACAGCCCGCTCGCGGGCAGGCCTCACGGCCGTACACCCGGGACCGGGCGTACGGCGGATCAGGCTTCCGGCACCCTCGTGGGCGCCCGCACGGACGTCGGCTCAGGCCACGGCCCGCGCCTCGGCCCGGGCTTCAGCGGGGCCGGCTCGACGCCCGCCCCGCCCCTCGCCCGCGCCGGGGTACAGGGCGTCAGACGCCCGCACCCAGCACGGAGTTGATCTGCTTCGGGTCGCCGCACACGATCAGCAGCGCACCCGCCCGGGTGAGCGCGACCGGCAGGGAGCCCGCGACGGTGTCGACCGAACCGCCGTTGGCCGCGAAGACCACGACGGGACGGCCGGCGGCACGCTCGACCTGCGCCGCGTCCGCGTAGAAGACGTCGTCCCCGGCGTCGTGCAGGGCCCAGTACGCGGCCTCGCCGAAGGACAGCTCATGAGCGGCCCACGGGTGCGGGTCGCCGGTGGTCAGCACCAGGATGTCACCGGGCGCGCGCCCGGTGTCGAGCAACAGGTCCACGGCCTCTTCGGCCGCGTCCAGCGCTCCCTCGGCGGACGCCGGGATCAGCTGGATCTGGGGCACCGCCGCCGAGACGGACGGTGCGGTGGGGGCTGCGGGAACGGGTCCGGGGGTGGCCTGCGCCGCACGCTGCGCGGGGGGTGCGGGCCGGGCGGGACCGGGGCGGCCGGGCCGCGGGACGGCGGCCGGACGCGGACCAGGTACGGGTCGGGGGGTCTGCGCGGGGCGGCTCGCGGCCGGCGTGACGCGGGGACCCTGGGCACTCTCGTGAATCTGAGGCTCCTCGATGGCGGGGGTGAGAGGCATGAGTTGATATCTATCAAACACCGGTACGAAACGTACCGGGCGGTGGCACATGGGTGCGATCAGAAATCGAAGCCGAGTTGGCCTCCGTTTTCCAGCTCCGTCGACTCCTCGCCGCGGCGCACCTTCTTCATGTGGCGCCACCTGGGCAGCGCGTCGAGGTACGACCACGACAGCCGGTGGTAGGGGGTGGGCCCCCGCTCCTCCAGGGCCGCCCGGTGCACGGGCGAGGGGTATCCGGCGTTGGCGGCGAAGGCGAAGTCCTCGATTCCACCGCCCTGTTCGCCGAGTTCGGCCATCATGCGGTCGCGACGGACCTTGGCGATGACCGAAGCCGCGGCGACGGCGATGCAGGACTGGTCGCCCTTGATCACCGTACGAACCCGCCAGGGCGGGCCGAGATAGTCGTGCTTGCCGTCGAGTATCACCGCGTCGGGCCGCACCGGCAGGGCCTCCAGTGCGCGCTGCGCCGCGAGCCTCAGCGCGGCCGTCATGCCCACTTCATCGATCTCCTCGGGCGTGGAGTGCCCGAGTGCGTAGGCGGTGACCCAGCTCTCCAGGACGTCGAGCAGGGCGTCGCGTCGCTTGGGGGTGAGCAGTTTGGAGTCCGTGAGACCGGCGGGCGGCCGGCGCAGGCCCGTGATCGCCGCACACACGGTGACGGGACCGGCCCAGGCCCCTCGTCCGACTTCGTCGACCCCGGCGATGATCTTGGCGCCGGTGGTTGCACGGAGGGAGCGCTCGACGGTGTGGGTGGGTGCTTCGTACGGCATGGCGCCAGCAAGGTTACGCCGCCCCGGGCCCGCTGCACACCCCCGCCCCGACCCGACCGGTACGGGATCGGTCACGAACCCCGTCCCACCGGGCCCCCGACCGCCCCTTCCCGTCTCACACCCTGAGCAGTGGCACCATCACCTCGTCGATCAACTCGGCGACGTCCCCCTCCGTCCATTCACTACCGCACACCTTGGCCCGGTACATCAGCATCGCCGGGATGACATCCACGACAAACGGACCGGCAGCGTCCGGTCTCACGTCTCCCCGCTCGATTCCGCGCAGCACAAGCTCCCTGATCAGGCGCCGGGCAGGCTCCTGCAGCCCGGACCAGATGACACCGCGGAACCGATCCGCCGTCTTGTGATCGCATTCGTGAAGCACCGACCAGAGAGCCTGTCCGGCACGCGAGTACATGACGTCCCGCGCCCGCAGGCACAGCAGGTGGAGATCCTCACGGACCGAGCCGGAGTCGGGAATCTCACCGATCCCCGGCAGGCCGGTCCGCAGCGCCTCGGCCACGAGGTCCGCCTTCGAGTGCCAGCGCCGGTAGAGGGCGGCCTTGCCGGTCTGCGCCCCGGCGGCGACACCCTCCATGGTGAGCGCGTTCCATCCGACCGTGCTCAGCTGCTCCAACGCCGCGTCGAGAATCGCCCGTTCGAGTTCGGGACCCCGCCTGCGCCCCGGCGACGCCGATGACCAGCGCGAACCCACCATCTCTCCACCCTCCGACCGGCCCGAGACGCCGCCGCATACATTTCCAGCCTTAGTGAACGCTTGCGTTCACTAACTCCGGCTCCTACCGTGGACCCCGTAGTGAACGACAGCGTTCACTATTTCACTTTGGGGGGGATCCTCAGTGACAGGTTCTCAACTCGCCGTGCCCCGGATACCGGGCGCGGCACGCCGGGAGGGCCGCCCCGGCGTGGCCCTCACCGTCATCGCCGCCTGTCAGCTCATGGTCGTCCTCGACGCACCATCGTGAACATCGCGCTCCCGCACATCCAGACCGCTCTCGACTTCAGCACCACGGACCTCTCCTGGGTCCTCAGCGCCTACACCCTCACCTTCGGCGGACTGCTGCTGCTCGGCGGCCGGGCCGGCGACATCCTCGGCCGGCGCCGGGTCTTCCTGGCCGGAATCCTGCTGTTCACCCTGGCCTCCCTCCTCAGCGGCTTCGCCCAGGAGCCGTGGCAGCTACTCGCCGCCCGGGCCCTGCAGGGAGTGGGCGGCGCGATCGCCTCCCCCGACCTCGCTCGCCCTGATCACGACGACCTTCGCCGAAGGCCCCGAGCGGAACCGGGCGTTCGGGGTGTTCGCCGCCGTCTCCGCGGGCGGTGGCGCGATCGGCCTGCTGGCGGGCGGGATGCTGACCGAGTGGCTCGACTGGCGCTGGGTGCTCTTCGTCAACGTGCCGATCGGCGTGCTGATCGCGGTGCTCACCCCGCTCTACATCAGCGAGTCCGAGCGTCACCCCGGCCGTTTCGACATCGCCGGAGCCCTCACCTCCACCGGCGGCATGGCCTCGCTGGTCTACGGCTTCATCCGTGCCTCGGAGGAGGGCTGGCGCGACCGGCTCACCCTCGGCTCGTTCGCCGCGGCCCTGGTACTGCTGGCGCTGTTCGTCGTCATCGAGTCCCGGGCCCGCGAACCGATCATCCCGCTGCGCATGTTCGCCGACCGCAACCGCACCGGCACCGGCACCGGCACCGGCACCGGCACCGGCACCGGCACCTACGTCATCATGCTCGGCCTCGCCGCGGCCATGTTCGGCATGTTCTTCTTCATCGTCCAGTTCGTACAGAACGTGCTGGGCTTCTCCCCGATCCGGTCGGGGCTCGGGTTCCTGCCGGTCACGGTCGCCATCGTCACCGCCGCGGGCCTCTCGGAGCGCTTCCTGCCGCGCTTCGGCCCCAAGCCCTTCATGGTCATCGGGTCCGCGCACCGGCACCGGGCTGGCCTGGCTGACCCTGCTGCGCACCGACAGTTCCTACCTGTCCGGCGTGCTCGGACCGATGCTCCTCTTCGGCTTCGGCATGGGCCTCAACTTTGTGACGCTGACCCTCACCGCCGTCTCCGGGGTGGACCCGAAGGAGGCCGGTGCGGCCGCCGGCCTGCTGAACGCCAGCCAGCAGGTCGGCGGCTCCCTCGGCCTGTCCATCCTGGTCACCGTGTTCGGCGCGGCCAGCCGCGAGGCGGCCACGCAGCAGGTCCCGGCCTTCCTGGCCCAGGCGGATCCGGCGGCCGCCGCCGCCTTCCAGGAGACCGGACGGCTGCCGGATCCCTGGGGGGACCTCGTCCTCGCCCAGGGCATCTCCACCTCGTTCATGGCGGCCGTGGCCATGGCCGGCCTCGCCCTGACCACGGCCCTGCTGGTGATCCGCGTGCGCAGGAGCGACCTGGAAGCCCTGGCCGGGGCCGCCGCCAAGGCCGGTCCCGCCGCCTGAACGGCTCCCGCACGTACGGGTGGGCCGGGCGCGGGGATCTCCGCCGCGCCCGGCCCGGTACCCGCTGCTGCGCCGGCCTCAGTACTCCGTGCGGCTGCCGAAGGTGCCCAGGCGGGAGCAGACCTCGTACGAAGCCGTCACCGGTCGCTCGCGCAGGACCTGCCGGGCCCGGTACTCGCCCATGCTCATCGCGTACCAAGGAACGTCGCCGGCCCGCGACATGTCGTCGTTGATCCCGCGCAGGGCACAGGACCGCTGGGGCTCGGGCAGTCGGTCCAGAGCGGGAACGGCGTCCGCCGACAGAGACTGGAAGTAGGCCAGGTCGATCTTCTGGTCCTGCTCGAAGCGGGCCACGTTCCGCTCGGCGACCATCCCGTCCGGGGACAGCAGGCCGAAGGCCAGGACCGCGGCGGCGGCACTGCCGGCGACCGCGCGGGGCAGCCAGCGCGCGCCGAACACCCCGGCCGCCATGATCAGTACGATGACCAGCCCGAGCCACAGCTCCATGGCGGCCACCGAGACGCGCAGCCTCGTCAGCCCGTACGCGTCCACGTACAGGTCCATGCGGCGCAGCGCGGCGGCGACCACGACAAGCGTCAGCGCGCACAGGGTTGCGAGGACCACCCGGACGAGGCGCCGGTCGCCCGCCCCGGAACGCGGGGCCCAGCGCAGGGCGAGCGCGATCACCGCGAGGGTGAGCAGGGTGGCCCAGAGCAACTGCCAGAATCCCTGACGGGCGTACTCGGCGTAGGTGAGGCCGGTGCTCTCCAGGACCTTGTCGTAGCCGCCGAACAGGACGGCCAGCTGCACGGCGTTGAAGCCGGCGAAGAGCAGGTTGAGCACGACGAGTGGCAGGGCCCACTCGATCCGGGAGCGCGGCTTGCCCGGGGCCACCTGGATGCGGTCCCAGCGCAGCGGGGCGGCCGCGGTGCGGGCCGCCGCGACCGCGATCAGCGCGCCGAGGACGAAGAGCATGAACCGGACGGGCCCGTCCTCGACCGACACGTCGGGCACGAGACCGCCGAGGAGGTCGGCGAAGGCCGCATCCGCGGAGGCGAAGAGCGCGCCGAAGAGCACGAGCAGTGCCAAGGCCACGGCCGTGGCCTTGGCGACGGGCAGCCAGCGGTCCTTGCCGATCCCTCCGCGTGAGCGCAGTCCCTTCAGGGCCCAGGCGATGCCGGACACGGTGGAGTCGGCGAATCCGAGCGGGCTGAGGAAGACCCCGGGCCAGGTGCGGCTGCCGTGGAGAGCGAGCGCACCCAGCAGTACGGCGGCCAGGACCGCCAGCGTCGACGGCCAGGCCGAGTCGCGCAGGCCGGGTACGGCGAGGAGCGCGAGGCAGCCGATCACCCAGGCGAGGGTCCAGGGCCGGGCCCTACGGCCGGCCACGCGGGCGGCGGTGTACGCGGCGACGACGACGGGCACCACCGCGAGCAGCAGGCCGGGGCCCACGCCGTCAGCCAGGAGCAGCGCGGCGGCGAGGCCGGAGGCGAGGACGGTGACGAGGGTCGCGGTCCGGATGGGAGCGGCCTCGGCCGGGCGCACCACCGTGGCCCAGGAGGGCTTGGCGGGCTGCCCCGGGGGCGCCGGTCCCCAGGGGCGCGGCTGCTGTGGGTGATGGTGCGGCTGCCAGCCCGGCCTGCCGGTGTGCCCGCCCGGCCGGGGCCCTGCCGCCTGGGCGGGCGGGCTACCCGCCGGAGCCGCAGGCGTGGGCGAACCCCCTGTCGCGGCATCGGTGTCGGCCGTCTTCGGCCGGACCTCGTCCGCCCCGCCGGTGTTCTCTGACATCGGGTCCCCTCCCCTGTCGGCCACCCCGGTGTGCGGGTCGGGGCGGCGATGAGGACAGGTTAGGCAGCCGACGGGCAGTTTTGAACAGGATCAAAAGCGTGCTGTGGCAGGACCGTGACAATCGGAAGGCCGACTGCCACCCCCACCACGCGGCCATGATCAGGCCCGGTCGACCGGACACCCCCTACGCGGGCGTCGGCGGCACCCAGCCCGGAAGCGCCTCGGTGCGCGCCAGCCACTCGGCCGGCAGCACGGCGTCCCCCCGCGCGCCCAGCACTCCGCCGACGATCGCGCAGGTCGTATCGATGTCCCCGCCCACCTGGGCGGTGGTCCAGAACGCCCGCTCGTAGTCGTCCAGAGCCCGCGCCGCCGACCAGAGGGCGAAGGGCACGGTGTCGTGGGCGCTCGTGCGCCGCCCGCAGCCCAGCACGGCGGCGACGGTGGTCGCGTCGCCGTAGTCCAGCATGTCCCGGGCGCGCCGCAGCCCGGCGCCGACCGCACTGCGGGGTACGAGCGCGATCACCCCGTCCAGCAGATCGGCCGCCTTCGGCGGGGCATCCGTGCCCGCGGCCAGCGCGGCCGCCGCGGCGACGGCCATCGCCCCGCAGACCGCCTCGCGGTGCTGATGGGTCGTGTAGGCGGAGATCTCCGCCTGGTGCGTGGCCTGCTCCGGGTCGTCGGCGTACCAGGCACCCAGCGGTGCGATCCGCATGGCGGCGCCGTTGCCCCACGAGCCCTGCCCGTTGAACAGTTCGGCGGCCAGCGTGCGCCAGTCCTCGCCCTCCCGCACCAGACGAAGCATCCGGTTCACGGCCGGGCCGTAGCCCCGGTCGAAGTCGTGGTGGTGGGCGAAGGAACGCGCGAGCGCGTCCTGGTCGATCCGCCCGTGCGAAGCCAGCACGGCCACCACCGAGCAGGCCATCTCGGTGTCGTCGGTCCACTGCCACGTCTCGGTGCCGGCGGGCAGCTCCCGCCGCTTGAGCAGCGGGTAGTTCACGGGGACGAAGTACTGGGAGCCGAGGGCATCACCCAGTGCCAGCCCTCGGAGGCTGGCCATGGCGCGTGCGTAGCGCCGTTCGGGAGCGGAGTCAGGCGTCATCGCGGGTCACTCTAGCCGTCCAGGTCATAAGGCTCAGGTGTGGTCCACCGCTCAAACGGGCGGTCCATCCGGTACCGGCCATCGGGGCCCAGCAGGAGCATCCGGAAATCGCCGTTCCCCGGATTGGACAGGGCCTCGAATTCGGCCACCGACCAGTGGAACCAGCGCATGCAGAACAGCCGCATCGTCAGCCCGTGCGTCACCAGCAGCACGTTCTGGGGATGGTCCGGAGCCTCGAAACTGCGGTAGAGGCTCTCCAGGAAGGATCCGACCCGGTCGTACACGTCGGCCCCCGACTCGCCCTGCGCGAACCGGTAGAAGAAGTGCCCGTACGCGTCCCGGTACGCCTTCTGGAGCTGTACGTCCGCCCTGTCCTGCCAGTTGCCCCAGTCCTGCTCGCGCAGCCGCGGCTCCTCGCGCATCCGGACCCGTGTGGGGTCGAGCCTGAGCTCTCGGAAGGTCTGGAGGGTCCGCCGGTAGGGGGAGACGTAGGCGCTGATGCTCTCGTTGCCGAAGACCTCGCGCAGCCGGACGCCGGCCGCCGCTGCCTGCTCGCGGCCCTTCCGGGTCAGCCGCAGGGCGTGGTCGGGTTCCCTCTCGTACACCGTGTCGTCGGCGTTTCCCTCCGATTCCCCGTGTCGGACAAGGACGATGCGCCGTGGTCGAACCATCCCACGACCCTATTCGGCCACGGCCGGGCCGGCCGACCGGGCACGCCGGTCGACCTGGCGGTCGTCATACGGTCATACCGTCCAGGACGGTTCGAGGTCGACGACGTCACCGGTGAGGGCTTCGACGTCGGCCTGGATCTGGGCGCGCAGGGACAGCCTCTCGACCCGCTCCTGCCGGTACTTGCCGTGCTCGGCAGCGGCGTGCCACATGGAGAGGACCAGGAACTCTCGGCCCGGTGCCTCCCCGAAGAGGCCCCGGACCATCCCGGGCGAACCCGCCATGGCCGGGTTCCACACCTTCTCCTGCATGAGGGCGAAGTGGTCGACCCGGCCCTCCCGGACCCGGGTGTGCGCGACCCGGACGACGTCGGCGTCGGTGAAGCGCGGCTCGAAGCCGGTCTTCACGTCGAAGCGGTGGTCGAAGAGCGTGACGCGCAGGTCGGTGTAGGTGCCGTGCTGCGCGGCGGCCAGTCTGTCGTGCGAGCGCGCCATGAAGGAGTCGTAGAAGGACCGGCTCTCCCAGAACGCGAAGACATGCGCGACCCCCTGCCGGCCTCTGCTCCACCCGCCGCCCTGCCCCCGGAATCCCGGCTCGCCCGGCAGCCCCGCCCATTTTCGCTGCCCCCGCTCGAACCCGCGTCGGTCCGTCACCGTGCAGCGAATCCACTTGACCAGCACTGCGCCATCGTACGGGCCGGGCGCGGCCCCGGTCAGTCCCCGGCGAGGTACATCCCCACCAGTTCTTCCGCTTCCCGATCAGGCAGCCGAAGACCGAACTCCCGGTCGAGCACGGTGAGGATCTCGTCCGGGCCGACGAGCCTCCGCTCGGTCCTCCCGTCGGGGTGCAGCGCGGTCAGTTCCCGCCCGACGAGCGCCCGGCGGACGTCGTCGCCCGGGCGCTGGACGACGACCCGGCCGACGAAGGAGGAGTGGGGGTGACCAGAGCTGTAGTGGTTGAGCACGACGTAGTCGACGGGGTGGTACCGCTGCGGGGAGAAGGCGTACAGGTCCCGCCAGGTGTCCCCGCGCCGGAGACACAGCACGAGGACCCCGTCCTCCTCCTCGCGGATGCGGTACGTCCACTTCCCCTGCTCCACGTCGGCACCGGGGCGCCCCAGCGGAACCGGCTCGCAGGGTCCCTGGTGGCCGAACCCGGCATCGCACAGCCACTCCTCACCGTCGACCGTGACGACGAGGAGCGCATGGGTCACCGCGAGCAGGGCGTCCCCGCGGGTGCGGTTGCGGGCACCGCGCCCGGTGACCTCGAAGCCGATCCGCTCCAGGGCGGCGGCCGGCAGCGCGCCCTGTCCCTCCTGCACCAGGGCAAGGAGGTCCACAACGGGTCGATCGCCGCGGCCGTCCGGGGGGCCTTCGGCGATGTCCGGTTCACCGACCGCACCCGTGGCGGCGAACTCTTCGTCAGCCCTCTGATGTCCCTGTGCTTCGCCTTCGACCTGCCGGGCCTCGCCGCGCGCTGCCTCTACCTGGACCGCATCGAGGACAGCATCCCCCACTGACGGCGAACGCACGGAGGGGACCGGCCGTGGGCCGGTCCCCTCCGTGAACCGTGGGTCAGCGACCCGTGCGGACCACTCCGCCCGGTATCAGCTGCAGCCGCTGGTGGAGCCGCAGCCCTCGCAGATGTAGCAGGAGCCGGCGCGCTGCATCTTCGTACCGCAGGAGAAGCAGAGCGGGGCGTCCGCGGAGACACCGAGCTGCATCTCGACCAGTTCGGCGCTGCTGTGGGCCGTCTTCCGGTCCGGGACCGGGACCGCGACCGGGGCAGGCACCGACGGCACCGCGGCGAGCGGGGCCGACTGGGCAAGCGCCTCGGTGTCCACCTCCTCATCGAGCGGCTCGTAGGAGCCGGTCTCCAGGTGGCGCTGGCGCTCCTCGGCGGTGTGGATGCCGAGGGCCGAGCGGGTCTCGAAGGGCAGGAAGTCCAGTGCCAGGCGGCGGAAGATGTAGTCGACGATCGACTGCGCCATCCGCACGTCCGGGTCGTCCGTCATGCCGGCCGGCTCGAAGCGCATGTTGGTGAACTTCGAGACGTAGGTCTCCAGCGGCACGCCGTACTGCAGGCCGACGGAGACGGCGATCGAGAAGGCGTCCATCATGCCCGCGAGGGTCGAGCCCTGCTTGGACATCTTCAGGAAGACCTCGCCCAGGCCGTCGTCCGGGTAGGAGTTCGCGGTCATGTAGCCCTCGGCGCCGCCCACCGTGAAGGAGGTGGTGATGCCCGGTCGGCCCTTCGGGAGGCGCTTGCGGACGGGGCGGTACTCGATGACCTTCTCGACGGCGGCGCGGATGGTCTCCTCCGTCCTGGCGGTGACCTCCTCCTTCTCCTCCTCCTTCTTCTTGGCGGAGAGGGGCTGGCCGACCTTGCAGTTGTCGCGGTAGATCGCGAGCGCCTTGACGCCGAGCTTCCACGCCTCGAAGTAGATCTCCTCGATCTCCTCGACGGTCGCCGACTCCGGCATGTTGACCGTCTTCGAGATCGCGCCGGAGATCCAGGGCTGGATCGCGGCCATCATGCGGACGTGGCCCATCGGGGAGATGGAGCGCTCGCCCATGGCGCAGTCGAAGACCTCGTAGTGCTCGGTCTTCAGACCGGGGGCGTCGACGACGTTGCCGTGCTCGGCGATGTGGGCGACGATCGCCTCGATCTGCTCCTCCTGGTAGCCCAGGCGGCGCAGGGCCTGCGGGACGGTGCCGTTGACGATCTGCATCGAGCCGCCGCCGACGAGCTTCTTGAACTTGACCAGGGCCAGGTCCGGCTCGACACCGGTGGTGTCGCAGGACATCGCGAGACCGATGGTGCCGGTCGGCGCGAGGACGGAGGCCTGGGAGTTGCGGAAGCCGTTCTTCTCGCCGAGGCGCAGGACGTCCTGCCAGGCCTCGGTGGCCGCGGCCCAGATCGAGTTGTCCAGGTCGTCGGTGCGCGGGGCGACGGCGTTGGCGTCGGCGTGCTGCCTCATGACGCGCTTGTGCGCCTCGGCGTTGCGGGCGTAGCCGTCGTACGGGCCGACGATCGCGGCGAGCTCGGCGGAGCGCTTGTACGCGGTGCCGGTCATCAGCGAGGTGATCGAGGCGGCGAGGGTGCGGCCGCCGTCCGAGTCGTACGCGTGGCCGGTGGCCATCAGCAGGGCGCCGAGGTTGGCGTAGCCGATGCCCAGCTGGCGGAAGGCGCGGGTGTTCTCGCCGATCTTCTGCGTGGGGAAGTCCGCGAAGCAGATGGAGATGTCCATCGCGGTGATGACGAGCTCGACGACCTTGGCGAAGCGCTCGGCGTCGAAGGACTGGTCGCCCTTGCCGTCGTCGTTCAGGAACTTCATGAGGTTGAGCGAGGCGAGGTTGCAGGACGTGTTGTCCAGGTGCATGTACTCGCTGCACGGGTTGGACGCGGTGATGCGGCCGGACTCGGGGCAGGTGTGCCAGTTGTTGATCACACCGTCGTACTGGATGCCCGGGTCGGCGCAGGCCCACGCGGCCTCGGCGAGCTTGCGGAAGAGCGCCTTGGCGTCGACCTTCTCGATGACCTCACCGGTCATGCGGGCCCGCAGGCCGAACTCGGTGCCGTTCTCGACGGCCGTCATGAACTCGTCGTTCACGCGAACGGAGTTGTTGGCGTTCTGGTACTGGACGGACGTGATGTCGTCGCCGCCCAGGTCCATGTCGAAGCCCGCGTCGCGCAGGGCGCGGATCTTCTCCTCCTCCTTCACCTTGGTCTCGATGAAGGCCTCGACGTCCGGGTGGTCCACGTCCAGGACGACCATCTTGGCCGCGCGGCGGGTGGCGCCGCCCGACTTGATCGTTCCGGCGGAGGCGTCGGCACCGCGCATGAAGGAGACCGGACCGGAGGCGTTGCCGCCGGAGGAGAGGAGCTCCTTGGAGGAGCGGATGCGGGAGAGGTTCAGGCCGGCGCCGGAGCCGCCCTTGAAGATCATGCCCTCTTCCTTGTACCAGTCGAGGATCGACTCCATGGAGTCGTCGACGGACAGGATGAAGCAGGCGGAGACCTGCTGCGGCTGGGGCGTGCCGACATTGAACCACACCGGGGAGTTGAAGCTGAAGATCTGGTGCAGGAGGGCGTAGGTCAGCTCGTGCTCGAAGATCTCCACGTCCGCGGGCGACGAGAAGTAGTCGTGGTCCTCGCCGGCCTTCGTGTACGTCTTCACGATCCGGTCGATCAGCTGCTTCAGACCGGTCTCGCGCTGCGGGGTGCCCACCGCACCACGGAAGTACTTGCTGGTGACGATGTTGACCGCGTTCACCGACCAGAAGTCGGGGAATTCGACGCCGCGCTGCTCGAAGTTGACCGAGCCGTCGCGCCAGTTGGTCATGACGACGTCACGGCGTTCCCAGTTCACCTCGTCGTAAGGGTGCACGCCGGGGGTGGTGTGGATGCGCTCGATACGCAGGCCGCCCTTGGCAGCCTTGGTTCCCTTGGCGCGGGAACCACGTGCCGAGCTGCTCGCCGTCTCTGTCATGCCGCTGCCTCCCATATGCGGGCAAAAACGCCCTAAAGTGCCAGCGATATTCCGCGGCACAGTGCTGTGTCTCTGTATCTACGTCTCTTCGCGCGGCCGACCGGCCGCGGCCCGGTGCGGGAGCACCGTTCCGCGGGCAGCCCGGTCAGTCGGCGGCGGAGGCGGGCACGGGGACCGAACCGGTCCCGCCGTGCTCGCACTCTTCAGGGCGAGGCCGCCCTTCGCGGAGTTCCGCGATGGCGGTCTCGAAGTCTTCGAGGGTGTCGAACGCTTTGTAGACGGACGCGAACCGCAGGTACGCGACCAGGTCGAGCTCCTGCAACGGGCCGAGTATGGCCAGACCCACGTCGTGGGTGGTCAGCTCGGCGCTCCCGGTGGCGCGCACCGCCTCCTCGACCCGCTGGCCGAGCTTGGCGAGGGCGTCCTCGGTGACCGGCCGCCCCTGGCACGCCTTGCGCACGCCGGAGATGACCTTGGTACGGCTGAAGGGTTCGGTCACCCCGCTGCGCTTGATCACCATCAGCGAGGCCGTCTCCACCGTCGTGAAACGACGGGAGCAGTCGGGGCACTGACGGCGCCGACGGATCGACGTGCCGTCGTCCGTGGTGCGACTGTCGACGACACGGCTGTCGGGGTGCCTGCAGAAGGGGCAGTGCATGGTTCCCTCACCCTCCTTCTTGGCACGACCGAATCACCCCACGGAGCCCCTGAACAACAGAGAAGGACCCTGTCGGGGGCTCGCGGAGCAGCCACAAGCATATGCGATCCCGGGGGCCCCAGCGGACCCAGGGACCACAACTTCTGGGTGGCCGCGCCCATCCAACCACTAGATCTTGGGTTGCGGTGGATTTGGATACCTCTGCGTGTCGCAGCGTCCGATAGCCGGATACGAGGCCTCCCGGTGCCACACTGGGCACAGGGGCCGCACGGCCGCGACCCGACCGGGAAGGGTACCGTAAGCAGCGGAAGCCGGACCGAACCCGCGTTCGTCGATCCGTCGCCTATACACCCCGCGATTTACCCACGCAGGGCGATCTGCGATTTTTCACTCGAACGTGTGTTTGGCGCAACCTTTCGAAAGCAACTACCGTTGTCCAGCTAGGGAGAACATTTCGAGAGGGGCCGACGTGACCACCACAGCAGACAGTGCCGCCGCCATCACTGCCCAGAACCGCTCCCAGAGCCGACTCGAGCCGGTGCATGCCATGAACGACGCAAACCTGAACCCGGATGCGGACGCCGCCGTGCGTCCCGCGCGCTCGCTGCCAGGTCGACCTCCAGGCATCCGCGCCGACAGCTCCGGACTCACGGACCGGCAGCGGAGGGTCATCGAGGTCATTCGCGACTCCGTGCAGCGGCGGGGCTACCCGCCGTCGATGCGCGAGATCGGCCAGGCGGTCGGCCTGTCCAGCACGTCATCGGTGGCGCACCAGCTGATGGCCCTGGAGCGCAAGGGCTTCCTGCGCCGCGACCCGCACCGGCCCCGGGCCTACGAGGTGCGTGGCTCGGACCAGCCCAGCTCGCAGCCCACGGACACCACCGGCAAGCCCGCCGCCTCCTACGTTCCCCTGGTCGGCCGGATCGCGGCCGGCGGCCCGATCCTCGCCGAGGAGTCGGTCGAGGACGTCTTCCCGCTCCCCCGCCAGCTCGTCGGCGACGGTGAGCTCTTCGTCCTCAAGGTCGTCGGCGACTCGATGATCGAGGCCGCCATCTGCGACGGCGACTGGGTCACGGTCCGTCGCCAGCCCGTCGCGGAGAACGGCGACATCGTCGCCGCGATGCTCGACGGTGAGGCCACCGTCAAGCGCTTCAGGCGCGAGGACGGCCACGTCTGGCTCCTCCCGCACAACGCCGCCTACGCACCGATCCCCGGTGACGAGGCGACCATCCTCGGCAAGGTCGTCGCGGTCCTGCGCCGCGTCTGATCCCGCCCCTCCCCAGCCAGCCCCCGGGACCCACTGCGCCGGTCCCGGGGGTTGTTGTGTTCTCGGCGACCCGGCAGCCTCTGCTTCTGCTGCGCTTGTACTCGCGAGAGCTACTGGCCGTCCGCCTGGGCGGCGGCGTCGATCGCGGCCAGAGAGCGGCGGACCTGGTTGCGGTCGTTGGTGTACCAGAAATCCGGCAGCGTGGCCCGCAGGAAGCTCCCGTACCGGGCGGTGGCCAGGCGAGGGTCCAGGACGGCGACGACACCCCGGTCGCCCGAGGCCCGCACGAGCCGGCCCGCGCCCTGGGCCATCAGCAGGGCGGCGTGCGTGGCGGCGACGGCCATGAAGCCATTGCCCCCGTGTTCCTCCACCGACTTCTGGCGTGCGCTCATCAGCGGGTCGTCGGGGCGCGGGAAGGGGATCCGGTCCATGATCACCAGCTGGCAGCTGGGGCCGGGCACGTCCACGCCCTGCCACAGCGACAGCGTCCCGAACAGACAGGTCTTCGGGTCGGCGGCGAAGGTCTTGATCAGCTCGCCAAGCGTCTCCTCGCCCTGGAGGAGGATCGGGTTGCCGAGCCGACCGCGCAGTTCCTCGGCGGCCGCCTTGGCACCGCGCATGGAGGAGAAGAGCCCGAGAGTGCGGCCGCCCGCCGCCTCGATCAGCTCGGCGAGCTCGTCCATCATGTCGCCGCGGGTGCCTTCCCGGCCCGGCGTGGCCAGGTGCTTGGCGACGTAGAGGATGCCCTGCTTCGGATAGTCGAAGGGCGAGCCGACGTCCAGGCCCTTCCACAGGGGCACATCGTCCCCTTCGACGCCCTCCGGGGACAGTCCCAGGGACGCGGCGACGCCGTTGAAGTCACCGCCGATCTTCAACGTGGCGGAGGTGAGGACCACCGATCGGTCCTCGAAGAGCTTCTCGCGCAGCAGCCCCGACACCGACAGCGGCGCGACCCGGAGCGTGGCGCCGAAGCGGTCGTGGCGCTCGTACCAGACGACGTCGTACGCGGAGCCGTTCGTGATCCGCTCCGCCACCGAGTGGATGTTCTCCACCGCAGCCAGGGCCTGCTTGCGCACCGCGTCCTCGTCGTGGACGGACTTATCCCTGGTGGCCCCGATCGCGGAGATCACATTGCGCGAGGCGTCCCGCAGGGACATCAGGGCGTAACCGAGGTCCTCGGGGATCTCCTCCAGGCGGCCCGGCAGCGCCAGCTCCATGACGCGCTCGAAGGTCTCGGAGGCGGTCTGCAGCGCGTCCGCGATCTTCTCGTCGACCAGCTTGGCGGAGCGCTTCACGGCGCGGTTGACCTGGCCGGGGGTCAGTTCGCCGGTGGCGACCCCGGTCACCCTGGAGACCAGCTCGTGGGCCTCGTCCACGATCAGCACCTCGTGCTGCGGCAGCACCGGAGCGCCCTCGATGGCGTCGATGGCCAGCAGCGCGTGGTTGGTGACGACCACGTCCGCGAGCTTGGCCCGCTCGCGCGCCGCCTCGGCGAAGCACTCGGCTCCGTACGCGCACTTCGTCGCACCCAGGCACTCTCGGGAGGAGACCGAGATCTGCGACCAGGCCTTGTCGGACACGCCCGGTGTCAGGTCGTCGCGGTCGCCGGTCTCCGTCTCGTCGGCCCAGTCGCGCAGGCGCAGCAGGTCCTTGCCGAGCTTGCTCGTGGGGGTGGCCGCCTCGAACTGGTCGAAGAGTCCCTCCTCCTCGTCCTGCGGAGCGCCCTCGTGCAGGCGGTGCAGGCACAGATAGTTCGACCGGCCCTTGAGCATGGCGAACTGGGGCCGACGGCGCAGCTGCGGGTGCAGGGCCTCCACCGTCCGGGGCAGGTCACGCTCTACGAGCTGCCGCTGGAGGGCCAGGGTCGCGGTGGCCACGACCACGCGCTCGCCGTGGGCGAGGGCCGGCACCAGGTAGCCGAGGGACTTACCGGTACCGGTTCCCGCCTGGATGAGCCGGTGGGAGTTGTCGTCGATCGCTTCGGCGACGGCTTCGGCCATGGCCACCTGGCCGGGGCGCTCCGTACCGCCGACGGCGGAGACGGCGGCGTGCAGTAGGTCGGGGAGGGAGGGCTTCGTCATAGCACTGCCAACCCTACGGGGCTCCGCTGACAGCGGGCGCACACCGACGGGGATTCATGGCCGGTGGAGAGGGTTGGGCACGGTGCCGTACTGCACGGCGTGCGGGCGGTCGGGGCGGTCGCGGTAGCCGTCCTCATAGAGCCGGTTCCTGTTCAGGCACAGCCTCACGATGCGCTCGCCGAGCAGGTCGAAGAGCTCGTACCGCTCCTTGAGCTCGGGGAAGCGCGCCTGGTGGCGCAGGATCTCGTCCCTCACGAGCGACCAGAAATCGACCTCCGGGACGTCGAGGCGGTCCTCGCACAGGGCGGACAGGTAGCGGAAGACTCCGATGAACAGTCCGGAGTGGATGAACTGCGGCAGGAAGTCGGCGGGCTCGGTGAGGAGGACGGCCCGGACCTCGTCGGGCACGGAGGCCAGCTCGGGCAGCGGCTCGTCACTGATGTTGACGTCGTCCACGAAGTCCTTGACCGCCAGCCGGACCGGGACGTCGTGCTCGTCGAAGATCACGACGGCGTTCTCGCCGTGCGGCGAGAAGACCGTGCCGTAGCGGTAGAGGAAGTGGAGCAGTGGGGGCAGGACGGCCGCGAACAGCCTCCGGAGCCAGACGGTGGGTGTCAGACCGGAGCGGGCGACCAGTTCGGCGGCGAAGGACCGGCCGCGGGGGTCGGTGTGGAGCAGTGAGG
Source organism: Streptomyces sp. NPDC090021 (assembly GCF_044748225.1). Lineage (NCBI taxonomy): Bacteria > Bacillati > Actinomycetota > Actinomycetes > Kitasatosporales > Streptomycetaceae > Streptomyces > Streptomyces sp. NPDC090021. Next base: position 135,847 of record NZ_JBIVFO010000009.1, read on the forward strand.
CGAGCGTGCGGGCGCGTTCGCCCTCCTCCAGGAGACCGGTGAGGGGCTCGCGCCAGATCGCTCCGAGGAGTTCCTTGTACTGGTACGGGACCTCGGGGAGCCGGTCGTACACGGGGTGGCGGACGGTGACGGAGGCCACCTCTCCGAGCAGGACGACCCGGCATTCGTCGCGCAGGAAGGGGTCGCCGTCGCGGAGGGAGTGGATCCAGGCGGTGACGGCGGGGGCCGCGAGGGCGAGGTCGGAGGGCAGTCCGCGCCAGACCATGGTGTTGAAGACGGACAGCGGGAGCTTGACGCTGTGCCGGTCCGGTCGGCTGAGGTTGAGGAAGGTACGGATCGACTGCTGGGGCAGGCGGAGGTCCGGATCGACGGGGAGCGGAACGAGGTCGCCCGAGGCGAGCGCCGGGGCGAAGAGGGGGACGACGACCTCGTCCCACTGCCAGGGGTGCACGGGGAAGTAGAGGTAGTGCAGCGGGTCGAGGCCACGGTCGCGGAGGGTCCGGTCGAAGAGCGAACGCGTGGCCGGATCGAGCTCGGCGGAGTAGAGCCGGGCCGGGTCCTGCAGGCCGGCGGTGCCGCGGTAGGCGGCGAGCGAGGTGTGGGCGGCGAGCCAGGGCAGGCGCTGGCGGGCGCGGGCCTCGGGGGCCCAGGCCGCGGTGTCGGAGGCGGACAGTCCGATGCGGCCCTTGTTGAGGACCAGCCAGGGGTGGCCGGTCTGGTGGCCTTCGAGGGCCGCGTAGTCCAGGTCGGCGAGGACGTCGGCGGCGAGGGCGGTGTGGTCGAGCCGGGCGTCGGCGGCGAGGGTGGCGCTGAGCTCGCGGACGAGGTGGCCGAGGGTGGCTCCGTCTAGTCGGAGGAGGGTGCGGGCGCGGACGAGGAAGGCGTACGGGTCCCCGAAGGAGGTCGGGGCGGCCGGTGCGGGTGGGGGCGGTGTGAGCGTGATGGTGTCCGGTGCGACGTGCCAGCTGCCGTACACGCGGCGGCTGGCCCGGAAGCCGAGACTGCTGCCGTCGTCGAGGGTCAGCGTCCAGGCGTCTCCGGCGGCGGCTGGGGCGGGGACGGGGCGGATGATCTCCTCGTAGGCGAATTCGGCGAGCATCTTGGCGAGGAGCCTGCGGGCGGCGATGTCCCAGGTGGGGAGCGTGAGTTCGGGCGGCGTGCAGGGGTGCTGGGGCGACGGCGGCAGGACGGGATCCGTCGGGTCGGGGGCTGCTGGGAAATTCGGCACGGGACTCCTCGAAGATCGGGAACTTTGCTGCGCGGCGCAGAGTTTTCCAAGGGAGAGGTGCGAGCGACGACGACGGTCGGGGCGTGCGGGTACGGCGATCAGAGGAGATTGCGCAGGGCCTGCTCCCGGACCATCAGGGCGGCGCGCTTCTCGGGAAGGTCGATTTCCGCATGGCAGCGGAAGCCTGAGCTGAGGAAGGCCGATACGGAGGGGGTGTTGCGGATGTCCGGTTCCGCGACGACGCGTGTACAGCGGGGGCGGTTGTCGAGGACGAGGTCGGCGACGGCGCGGAGCAGAGCCGTGCCCAGCCCGCGGCCGCGGTTCGTGCCGTCTCCGATGAGCAGGTGGATACCCGTGTCGTGGGGGCGCGCCGGGTAGTGCCGGGAGAGCGGGTCGAGGTCGGCCCGGTAGATCTCCCAGTAGCTCATCGGTGTGCCGTCGAGGAGGCCGAGGCAGGGGATGCTGTCCCCGTCGCCGTCGAGCTGGGACCGCAGGTGTGCCGCGGTGACCGCGGCGGGCCCGTCGAGTTCCCAGTAGGCGGCCACCTCGGGGTCGTTCATCCAGCGAGTGAGGAGTTGCAGGTCTCGGCCCGGCCGTACGGGTTCGAGGCGGAAGACTCCGGCTCGGGTGGTGACGCTGCCCCAGGTGGCAGGTGAATCCAGCAGGTCGGCCTCGGCGAGGAGGGGCAGCAGGTCGGCGTTGAGGCGTGTCGCGGCGGTGGGCTGCACGAGGCCGAGGACGCCGAAGGCGTCGATGTCGTCCGGGGCGTCGAGACGGGGCTCGGCTGAAACGGCGGCGGTGTCCGTGAGGCGCATCGGGGGTCTCCTCCGCGTCGGGCGCCGACGCGTCAATCGTGAAGGGGGTTGGTGATGGTGACGTAGACGGACTGGGTGTCGACGGGGCCGACCAGCTCGTCGAGGCCGCCCAGGCGGGTGAGCAGGTTCGCCTTGCAGCGCAGGGTGGGCGAGTCGAGCAGCCGGGTGGGGAGCGGGCCGAGGCCCGCGGCCTTGGCCAGGAAGCGGCGGAATGCGGCCAGCAGGACGCGTTCGTCGGCGAGGCGCTGGGAGCCGAAGGCACCGATCAGGCCGAGCACGTTGTTGATGCCGAGGTAGTAGGCGAAGCGTTCGTCGGTCACGGAGTCGGAGACGAAGGTGTCGCTGCGGCTGCCGATGCCGGGGAGCCTCTGCTCCAGTTCCGCGCGGCGGGATGCGCGGAAGTAGTAGCCCTGGTTGTCGCGGTACCGGCCGCCGGCCGGCCAGCCGGCGGGGTCGAGGAGGACCAGCGTGTTCTGCTGGTGCGCTTCGAGGGCGATACCGGCGAGCGCGTCGAAGGCGAGGACGGGAAGGACCACGTGGTCGAGGTAGCGCAGGAACCACTCGGCGGCAACGGCTGAAGTGGTGTGTCCGGTGGCGGAGGCGAGACCGGTGACGATCTCGGCGAGACGGGAGCTCATGGTCGTCCGGCCGGGCCATGGGCGGGGGGAGGTGAGTGCGGCGATGCAGACGGCGTCGTCGCCCGGGCGGAAGGGGTTGTGACGGAGCAGGGCGTCGAGGCCGGGGACGGGGGTGCCGTCCGGAGCATCCACGGCCACCCAGGCCGGGTCGCGGACGATGTCGAAGCGGGGATGGGCCGCCTGCCACTGCTCGGCGAGGCCGGTGCGGAGCAGCCGGTGCACCTCGACGCCGCGGTGGAGTTCCTTGCGGAGGTTCTCGCGGCGGGAGTTGGTGATGCGCAGGGCCAGGGAGAGCTTGAGCATCGCGGGGACGCCGGGCCGGTGGACGGTGCGGACGGAGGAGGTCGGGTACCAGGCCTCGCCGTGCGGGCCCAGGTCGTGCAGGAGTCCTGCGTCGCGGAGGGCGGTGACGGACGGACGTTGGAGGAGGTCTCGGGCCTGCCAGGGGTGCAGGGGAAGGGGGGTGGTGCCGTCGGGCAGCGGCAGTCCGGGGGCGAGCCGGCCGAGGAGTTGCGGTGCGGAGACAGGGCGGCCGCGCTCGGTCCAGGCGGATTCGGTGGCGAGCGCGGAGGGGGCGACCGCGAACCAGTGCAGGGGGAAGGAGCCGTGGAGTTCGGGTGAGTAGCGGCGTGCTTCGGCTTCGGAGAGTCCTTCACGGCTCTTCGGGTCGGGCTGGAGGGGGTGACCGAGCAGGAGCGACTGTTCGGCGGTGAGGAAGCGGTCCGCGCAGGCGGGGGCCGGGGCGGTGGGGCGCTCTCGGCGGTCGGCGACGAACTCGGTGGTACGGCGCACCGAGTCGGCGACCCGGCCGACGAGGTCGGCGCTGCCGCGACCGTCGCCCACGCCCTCGCGGGCGAGGAGTGCGGCAAGGGTGACGGCGTCCAGGCAGGGCGCGGTGGGGGCCGTGCTTTCGAGGCGGGCGGGGCCGAAGCGGTGCCAGCCCGTGTGGGACCAGTGGCGTACGCCGACCAGCACGGCGGTGCCGGACGCGGGAAGGGGGATGCGCAGCGGGCTCCCGGCGGGGCCGTCGGGGCGGTGGAGTCCGGATTCGCGGACCCAGCACCGGAGCAGGTTCTCCACGGCCGCGGCCTCGGCGGCGCGGGCCGGGTCGGGGTCGTCCAGCGGGTCGGGGCCGGCGATCGGCTCCGGTCGGATGAAACCCGGCCAACCGGTGCGCGCTCTGGGGGTGCCGTCCTTCTGGCGGGGCACGGTGGCGGTGGCCCCGGCGTCGGCCGGGCCGGGCTGCGGGGACAGTGTGCCGGGTGCGGCCTCCGGGCTCAGGGGGAACTCGGTCGTGTGCCCGTCGGCGTGGGCGGCGGCATCGGAGCGGTGTCCAGGGGCCGGTTCGGCCGAGGGGGTGCGCGGGTCGGCCGGGCCGGGCTCCGGGTCCGACGCCGGAACGTACTCCGCGCCCCGGGCCGTGGTGGGGGCCGATGTGCCGCCGGCCGGGGCGGGCCGTGGCGGGGCAGGTTCTCCTACGGGGCCGGCGGCGGGCGTCGCGGATGCGGGACCGGGGTCCGGTGACGGCTGCCCCGAGGCGGCGGGCGCGGGCTCGGGCCGCGGGGTGGCCGTGCGGACCGGGTCGGGCTGCTGCTGCGGCTGCGGCTGCGGCTGCGGGGGCGCCTGCCATTCGAGGGCGGCGGGCAGGGAGACGGCGGAAGCCGGGTCGTCGGGAAGGGGGTTGGACCGGATCGGGGTTGTCGGGGTGATGGGAGTGGTCGGGGTGGACTGGTGCGGCTCGGGCATCGCGGGTCCTCGGGTGGCAGGTCAGCGGGTCCGGCGGGCGGCGGCCGGGATGGCGTCGGCCAGGCGGTCGAGGACCGCCCCGGCCTGCTCGTCGGTCAGGGTCAGCGGTGGGAGCAGGCGTACTACGGCGCCGTGGCGGCCGCCGAGTTCGACGATCAGGCCGCGCTCCAGGCACTCCTGGCGGACGGCCGCGGCGAGAGCCGGTGCGGCGGCCCCGGTGTCGGGATCGACGAGTTCGAGGCCGATCATCAGGCCCCGGCCCCGGACGTCCCCGATGCAGGGGTGGCCGGAGGCCAGAGCGCGCAGGGCCGTCAGCATCCGGTCACCGAGGACGCTGGCACGTTCCGCGAGCCGGTTCTCACGGACGAAGGCGAGCGTGGCGGTGCCGGCTGCCATGGCGAGCTGGTTGCCGCGGAAGGTCCCGGCGTGGGCGCCGGGGGACCACATGTCCAGGCCCGACCGGTACACGATCACCGCGAGGGGCAGGCTGCCTCCGATCGCCTTGGACAGGACCATCACGTCGGGCACCACCCCGGCGTGGTCGACGCCCCAGAAGGCTCCGGTCCGGCCGACCCCCGTCTGCACCTCGTCGGCGATGAGGGGGATGCCCCTCGACGCGGTGATCTCCCGCATGCCGCGCAGCCAGGCGTCCGGGGCGGGGTTGACCCCGCCCTCGCCCTGGACGGGTTCGACGATCAGGCCCGCGGGGAGGGGGATACCGCCCTTGGGGTCGTCGAGCAGGTTCTCCGTCCAGCGCGCGGCGAGTTCGGCTCCCTCCTTGCCCCCGACGCCGAACGGGCAGCGGAAGTCCTGCGGGTAGGGAAGCCGGGTCACCCGGGCCTCGGCAGCACCTCCCGAGGCTTCCAGGGCGCCGGCGGTCATGCCGTGGTACGCCCCGGTGAAGGCGAGCAGTCCGGATCGCCCGGTCGCGGTGCGGACCAGCTTCAGGGCGGCTTCCACGGCGTCCGTGCCGGCGGGCCCGCAGAACTGGATGCGCGCGTCGGCGGCCAGTTCCGGCGGCAGGTTGGCGAACAGTTCCGTGGTGAAGGCGTCCTTGACCGGTGTCGCGAGGTCCAGCACGTGCAGCGGCGCACCCGAGTCGAGGACACCGCGGACGGCTTCCAGCACCACGGGATGGTTGTGTCCGAGCGCGAGGGTGCCGGCGCCGGAGAGACAGTCGAGGTAACGCCGGCCGTCGGCCCCCTCGATGGTCAGTCCGCGGGCCCGGACCGGGACGATGGGCAGGGACCGGGCATAGGTCCGGGCGGCGGACTCCCGCTGCGCCTGTCGGCGCAGGATGCCGTCGTGACCTGCTGCGCGGGCGCTCTGCTTGGGCACTTGGGGCGTCGCTCGCGGCGGGCTGTGTGTCGCGGCCGCCGCCCCGGCCGGCTCGGTGAAAGCCACGAATGCCGCTCCTCCCACACTGACTGCGCTTGCGGATTGCCCTTCGGACACCGACGCTCCCCCATCCCCCGTACGTACCAACGACGGTGACGGCGACGGATCACGGGTGGACGCAAGATCCTTGGTACTCAAGATGTGAGCAAAAGGAACCGCTGCCCCGGGCTGTGTCGTCCAAGGCGGCAGCGGCATAGTGGGGGGCTCCACCCCAAGCCTCGAACCTCCAGGGGGACGAACGACATGCGACCGAACCGACCGGTCACCGCGACGCTGTGCGCGGCCGCCCTCGTGCTGACCGCCGCTGCCTGCGGCCCCGGCGACGGGGAGGCCGGCAGCGACGCCAAGCCGACCGTGGCGGCGAGCCTGCCGAACGCGGACGGGATAAAGATCCCCGACCAGCTCAAGGAAAAGCTCAAGGAACGCGGCATCGACCTGGAGAAGTGGAAGGGGGGTGAGTGGAAGAACTGGCAGCAGGAGGACTGGCTCCGCGAGGCGGGGGACTACATCAACCCGATCATCGAGGACCTCTGGAACCCCGACCGCATGCGCGACGCCGAGCAGCCGCAGCGTCCGTCGGTCGACCCGGACGCGGGCAAGGACCAGGGCGTCACCGACCCGACCCCGGTGCCGGTCGCGGCCAGGCCCGCCAACGCGCCCTACCACCGGAGCGTGCCGGAGTCCGGCAAGGTCTTCTTCGACGGCCCCGAGGGCTCGATGGTCTGCTCGGCGACCGTGGTCAAGGACCCCGCGCACCCCGGCAAGTCGAACATGGTCTGGACGGCGGGCCACTGCGTGCACGCCGGCAAGGCGGGCGGCTGGTACCGCAACATCGCCTTCGTCCCCTCCTACAACAACGCGGGGAAGCCGTCGGCGCAGCTCAAGGGCGCGCCCCGCGAGCAGGTGGCCCCGTTCGGCGTGTGGTGGAGCGACTGGGCGCAGACCTCCGACCAGTGGATCGCGACCGGCGGTCCGACCGGCGGCGCGGGCGCTCCGTACGACTTCGCCGTGCTGCACGTGACGCCCGAGAAGGGCAGCGGCAAGTCCCTTGAGGAGACGGTCGGTTCGGCTCTCCCGGTGGAGTTCACCGCCCCCGCCGTGCCGAAGGTCGCGAGCCTGACGGCGACGGGCTACCCGGCGGCGGCCCCGTTCGACGGCCAGAAGGCCTTCCAGTGCACGGACAGGCCGGGCCGGCTGACCCTGAGGGCGAACGAGCCGGTGATGTACCGCATCGGCTGCACCATGACCGGCGGCGCCTCCGGCGGCGGCTGGGTCGCGACGGGCGCCGACGGCAAGCCGACGCTGGTGTCGAACACCTCGATCGGCCCCGCCAAAGCCGGATGGCTGGCCGGACCGCGGCTGGGCCCGGAGGCGAAGGGCATTTTCGACGCCGTCAGCCGCAAGTTCAAGTAGTCCCCGCTCCGTACCGCCGCTTTCCTCGTACCGCCCCGCCCCGCCCCGGAGCGGTACGAGGACGGGAGCAGGTGCGGGAGTGGGAGCAGGAGCAGGAGCGGGAGCGAACGGCCGAGGGCCCCCTGCAGCCGCAGGGGGCCCTCGAACATCACGCCGTCATGCCCACACCGTCAGGTGGCGGGCAGCGGCCCGGCTACTGCTTCGCCAGCGCGTACGGCGCCAGGTCCGCCGCCAGTTCCTGGTGGACGCGCACCTTGAGCAGGGTGCCCTCCGGGGTGTGCTCCTCGGAGATCACCTCGCCCTCGGCATGCGCCTTGGCGACGAGCGAGCCGCGCGTGTAAGGCACCAGGGCCTCCACCTCGACTTCGGGTCGCGGCAGCTCGGAGTCGATGAGCGCGAGGAGTTCCTCGATGCCCCTGCCCGTCCGCGCCGAGACGGCGATGGAGTGCCGCTCGATGCGCAGCAGCCGCTGCAGAACGAGCGGGTCCGCGGCGTCCGCCTTGTTGATCACCACGATCTCGGGCACGTCGACCGCGCCGACCTCGCGGATCACCTCGCGCACCGCCGCCAGCTGCTCCTCCGGCGCCGGGTGCGAACCGTCGACGATGTGCAGGATCAGGTCGGAGTCGCCGACCTCCTCCATCGTGGAGCGGAAGGCCTCGACGAGGTGGTGGGGCAGGTGTCGGACAAAGCCGACCGTGTCGGCCAGGGTGTAGACCCGGCCGCTCGGCGTCTCGGCCCGGCGCACGGTCGGGTCGAGGGTGGCGAACAGGGCGTTCTCCACCAGGACGCCCGCGCCCGTGAGGCGGTTGAGCAGCGAGGACTTGCCCGCGTTGGTGTAGCCGGCGATGGCGACCGAGGGCACCTTGTTGCGGCGCCGTTCCTGCCGCTTGATGTCGCGGCCGGTCTTCATCTCCGCGATCTCCCGGCGCATCTTCGCCATCTTCTCGCGAATCCGTCGCCGGTCGGTCTCGATCTTGGTCTCACCGGGACCTCGGGTGGCCATGCCGCCACCGCCGCCGCCACCCATCTGCCGGGACAGCGACTGACCCCAGCCGCGCAGTCGCGGCAGCATGTACTGCATCTGTGCGAGCGCGACCTGCGCCTTGCCCTCACGGGACTTGGCGTGCTGGGCGAAGATGTCGAGGATCAGGGCGGTCCGGTCGACCACCTTGACCTTGACGACGTCTTCGAGGGCGATGAGCTGGCCGGGGCTGAGCTCACCGTCGCAGACGACGGTGTCGGCTCCGCTCTCCATGACGATGTCCCGCAGCTCGCGGGCCTTGCCGGAACCGATGAAGGTCGCCGGGTCCGGCTTGTCGCGGCGCTGGATGACGCCGTCCAGTACGAGAGCACCCGCCGTCTCGGCGAGGGCGGCGAGTTCCGCGAGGGAGTTCTCCGCGTCCTGCACCGTGCCGGAGGTCCAGACACCGACGAGGACGACGCGCTCCAGGCGGAGCTGTCGGTACTCGACCTCGGTGACGTCTTCGAGCTCGGTGGAGAGGCCGGCCACGCGGCGCAGGGCCGCGCGCTCGGAGCGGTCGAACTGGTCGCCGTCCCGGTCTCCGTCGATCTCGTGGCTCCAGGCGACGTCCTCTTCCATCAGGGCATCGGCCCGAAGGCTCTCGGTGAAGCTCTGCGGGTCACGCATCTCGGATGCGTCCCGCGCGTCCTGGGAAGGGGAAGAAGAGGAGGTCATTGGATCCTTACGTCGATTCGAATAGCAGTGTCACGTCCGGCGGGGACACGGTAGCTGTCTCGTCCAACGTGTCACACTGTCCGGGGATTCCCCGAACGGACCCGTCGATGGTGACATGCCCGTTCCTCGGCGGTCACACCCTTTTCCCGGCGGGCTCGGCCCTGCCCGGAGCGGCCGTGCCCGGAGCGGCCGTGCCCGGAGCCGCCGTGCCCGGAGCCGCCGTGCGGGGCGCGGCCTTGTCCGCCGCCGGGGCGCTCCACTCCGGGTGTCCCGGCATCGGCGGGGTCTTCGCCCCGTACAGCCACGGCTCCAGGAAGGGCCCCAGGTCGCGGCCCGCCTCCTGCGAGGCCAGGCGTACGAAGTCCGCCGTGCCCGCGATCCCGTCCCGGTACTCCGCCACCCAGCGCCGTTCGATCCGGTCGAAGGCGGCGACGCCGATCTCCTGTCGCAGTGCGTAGAGGATCAGCGCGGAGCCGTCGTAGACCACCGGCCGGAACAGCCCGATCTTCTCGCCGGGCGCTGCCGCCTTCGGGGCGGCCGGTGGGCCGCCCGCCGCCCGCCACTGGTCGGAGCGTTGGTACGCCTCGCGCATGCGCCGCTCCAGGGAGTACTTGCCGAGCCCGTCCGCGTACAGGGCCTCGTACCAGGTGGCGTGTCCCTCGTTGAGCCACAGGTCCGACCAGGTCCGCGGGCTCACGCTGTCGCCGAACCACTGGTGGGCGAGCTCGTGGACCATGACCGCCTCGACGTACCACTCGGGGTAGCCGTCGCCGGAGAACAGGCTGCTCTCGAAGAGCGAGAGGGTCTGTGTCTCCAGTTCGAAGCCGGTCGTGGCCCGGGCGATCAGCACCCCGTAGTTCTCGAAGGGGTAGCGGCCGACCCGCTCCTCCATCCACGCGATGTGGCCGGCGGTCTTCTTCAGCCAGGGATCGAGCCGCTGCCGGTCGGCCGCGGGCACCACGTCGCGCAGCGGCAGCCCGTGCGGGCCGGTCCCGTGCACGACGGCGGAGCGGCCCACGGAGACCTGGGCCAGCTCGGTGGCCATCGGGTGCCTGGTGCGGTACGTCCACGTCGTCGAGGCGCCCGTACGCCGGGCCGGTCCCGCCTGGAGCCCGTTGGCGACGGCCGTGAGCCCGGCGGGGGCGTTGATCCGGAAGGTGAAGAGGGCCTTGTCCGCGGGGTGGTCGTTGCAGGGGAACACGCGGTGGGCGGCGTCCGCCTGGTTGGCCATGGCCAGACCGTCCTCGGTGGGCACCCAGCCGCCGTCCCCGCGGCCGCGCGGGTCGCTGGTGTGCCGGACGGTGATGCGCAGCGCGCCGCCCTCGGCGACCGCGCGCGGCGGGGTCAGCACGAGGTCCTCCCCCACGCTCTCGAACCGTGCGGGCTCTCCGTTGACCTCGGCGGACGCCACCTTTCCGTGGGTGAAGTCCAGGTTGATCCGCTCCAGCGGCTCCAGCGCCCGGGCGTCGATGACGGTGACGGCGTCCAGCGGGGTCCGGTTGTCCTTGTACGTGAAGGACAGGTCATACGAGAGCACGTCGTAGCCGGGGTTCCCGAGCTCGGGGAAGAGCCGGTCGCCGATGCCCAGGGGCTTCGGCGGGGGCAGTACCGCGGCGACGAGGGTGAGGGAGGCCGCGGCGAGCAGGGCGGCGCGCAGGCGGGGCGAGGAGGGCTGCATCCACCACCGCTTACCAGTGCCCGCCGCGGGGCCGTGCACGGCGCGCGACGGGTCCACCCGAACGGGACCTTCCGGGGGCCGCCCCCTACGCCCGGCTGACGTCGTACACGCCCGGCACGTCCCGCATGGCGCGCATCAGCGCGGGAAGTCCGGCCGCGTCGGGCAGCTGGAGGGTGTAGGTGTGCCGGACCCGTCCCTCGACCGGTGGTTCGACGGTCGCGGAGACCACCTCGACGCCCTCGCGGGCGATGGCCTCGGTCAGGTCGGCGAGCAGATGGGGGCGGCCGAACGATTCAGCGAGCAGCGTGACCCGGCAGTCCGCCGTGGCCCGCCAGTGCACGGCGACGGAGGTCCGGCCCACGGCGCGCATCTGCGCCACGGCCGCGCACTGGACGCGGTGCACGGTGACGGCTCCGCCGCGGACCAGGAAGCCGGCCACGGCGTCCGGCGGGACCGGGGTGCAGCACCCGGCCAGCCGTACGGTGGCGTCGGGCAGGTCGGCGACGGCGTTGGCCCCGCCGCCCCGGGCTCCGACGACCGACAGGGGCGCCCGCGCGGCCGTGGTGGTGGCCATGGCGCGGTCGGGATGGGCGTCGAGCCAGCTGCTGATGGCGATACGGGCGGCGGGCGTCCTGGCGTGGTCCAGCCATTCGGCGGCGGGTCCGGAGGAGGTGTCCTGCGCGAGCAGCAGCTGGACGGTGTCCCCGTCGGACAGCGAGGAGGACAGGGAGGTGAGGCGCCCGTTGACGCGGGCGCCGACACAGCCGTGGGCCGCCGCGCCGTGCTGCGCGTAGGCGGCGTCGATACAGCTGGCTCCGGCCGGCAGGCCCAGCGTGCCCCCGTCGGCCCGGAACACGGTGATCTCCCGGTCCTGCGCCAGCTCGGCACGGAGCACGGTCCAGAAGGTGTCGGGGTCGGGCGCGGACTGCTGCCAGTCGAGCAGCCGTGAGAGCCAGCCGGGCCGGGTCGGGTCGGCCCGCTCCTCGTCCGGGTCGGCGGCGGCGTCCGGGGTCGCGGTGGCATCCGGGGGCGCGGTGGCGTACGGGTTGCCGAGCGCGACCACGCCGGCCTCGGCGACGCGGTGCATCTGCCGGGTCCGCACGATGACCTCGGCCACGTAGCCCTCGGGCGTGGCCACGGCGGTGTGGAGCGACTGGTAGAGGTTGAACTTGGGGGTGGCGATGAAGTCCTTGAACTCGGAGACCACCGGGGTGAAGCAGGTGTGCAGCTCGCCCAGGACGGCGTAGCAGTCGGCGTTCTCGCCGACGAGGATGAGGATGCGTCCGAAGTCGGAGCCGCGCAGCTCGCCGCGGGTGCGGGAGATCCGGTGCACGGATACGAAGTGTCGTGGCCTGACCTGTACTTCGGCGGCGATGCCGGCCTCGCGCAGGACGGTCCGCACGGAGTCGGCGATGCCGGGCAGCGGGTCGCTCTCGCCCGCGTGGGCGGCGATGAGGGCGCGGGTGTTCTCGTACTCCTCGGGGTGCAGGATCGCGAAGACGAGGTCTTCCAGTTCGGTCTTGAGGGCCTGCACACCGAGCCGTTCGGCCAGCGGGATCAGGACGTCGCGCGTGACCTTGGCGATGCGCGCCTGTTTCTCGGGGCGCATCACGCCCAGGGTGCGCATGTTGTGCAGCCGGTCGGCGAGTTTGATCGACATCACGCGGACGTCGTTGCCGGTGGCGACGAGCATCTTGCGGAAGGTCTCCGGCTCGGCGGCGGCACCGTAGTCGATCTTCTCGACCTTCGTGACGCCGTCGACGATGAAGCGGACCTCGTCGCCGAACTCGGCGCGGACCTGATCGAGGGTCACGTCGGTGTCCTCGACCGTGTCGTGCAGCAGAGAGGCCGTCAAGGTGGTTGTCTCTGCGCCCAGTTCGGCGAGGATCAGGGTAACGGCGAGCGGATGTGTGATGTACGGCTCACCACTTTTTCGCATCTGGCCGCGATGGGAGCTCTCCGCGAGGAGATAGGCACGCCGCAGAACGGACATATCGGCGTCCGGGTGGTGGGCGCGATGAGCCTCGGCGACATGGCCGATCGCGTCCGGGAGCCGGTCCCGGGACGTCGGCCCGAGCAGGGCCGCGCGCCCGAGCCGACGCAGATCGAGCCTGCTCCGGCCCCGTCTGCGGAGCTCAGGGCGCGCTTCGGGGTGTGCTTCGGGGTTCGTGGCCTCTGCACTCATGGACACCTCCGGCGGCTTCGACCGGCGGTGGTGGGCATGGGGTGCGCCCTCAGGGCCGGTGCCTGATGTTACCGACCCCACCACGTGGCGCAGTCCACCTCTCGCGCAGCGTGAAACGGATCACCCATTAGAGGGAAGCTTCAGGAGAAAGCCGTTTCGGTGAGCCAGGCCTCGTCGAACGTGCCCGCGGCCACGATCACGGCCGGCCCGGTCATGTCGATCCGGCCGTCGGGGTGTTCGGTGATGACGAGCGTTCCGCCGGGGAGGTCGACGGTGTACGTGGCCGGTTCGCCGGTGGTGGCGGGGTTCGCACCGTCGCGGCGGATGGCGGCCACGGCGACGGCGCAGGCGCCGGTGCCGCAGGAGCGGGTCTCGCCGGAGCCGCGCTCGTGGACGCGCATGGCGACGTGCCGGGGCCCGCGGTCGACGACGAATTCGACGTTCACACCCGTCGGGTAGGCGGACGCCGGGCTGAACGGCGGAGCGGTGAACAGGCTCCCGGCGTCGTCGAGGCTGTCGACGAACGCGACCGCGTGCGGGTTCCCCATGTTCACGTTGACGGCGGGCCAGCTGCGCGCTCCGACGCTGACGGTGACCTCGCCCTCGGGGAACACGGCGCGGCCCATGGAGACGGTGACGTCGCCGGCCTTGTCGAGGTGCACGTGCTTGACTCCGCCCCGCGTGGCGACGGCGAGGTCACCCGGTTCGACGTACCCGGCGTACTGGAGGTAGCGGGCGAAGACGCGCACGCCGTTGCCGCACATCTCGGCGACGGAGCCGTCGCTGTTGCGGTAGTCCATGAACCACTCCGCCTCGTCGGCCAGGTGCGCCGCCTCGGGGTGCGCGGCGGACCGGACGACGTGGAGGACGCCGTCGCCGCCGATGCCGGCGCGCCGGTCGCAGAGCTTCGCGACGGTGGACGCGGGCAGCTCGATGGCGTTGTCCGGGTCCGGGACGATCACGAAGTCGTTCTCGGTGCCGTGGCCCTTGAGGAAGGTGAGGGTGGTCTGCGTCACCCGCCCATCGTACCGAGCACCTGCTCAGAGCCGCCGTGCGGCCCGTCGGCGGTCATCGGGACCCGTGATCGGTCGCCGGGCCCGGAAGCCGTCGGCGGGCGGCGGGCGGAGATCGGCGGGCGCAGGTCAGCGGAGCCGGGCGACCCGGTACACGGCGAGGCCGACGACGACGATCGCGACCACGGCGTACAGCGCGGCCATGCGCCAGTCGGCCCGGCGACCGCTCCCGCGGGCCGGGAGGCCGGGCCAGGTGTAGCCGACCCGCCGGGCCGCCATCATCCCCCAGCCTCCGGCGCAGCAGCTGATCAGGAACCCGAGCATGGCGACCACGGCTCCGCCGTCGCCGAACTCGAAGGCGAGGGGGAAGGCGAACATCAGCGAACCGGCGGCGGCGAGCATCACGATGGGGGCGATCTGCCACACGCGCAGGCGGCGCTGCGGTCGCAGTTCGACCTCGAACGCGGGTCCGGCGGCCGCCTCTGCCTCGGCGGTGTCCGGGGCATCCGGGCCGTCGGGGGTCAGCCGCGCGGGGTCGGCGGGCAGCCCGAGGCCCGCGGTCCCGTCCGTCCCGTCGAGAAGCATCGGGTCCGCTTCCCTTCGGGTGTCGTCCCGCCCGGTGTCGCGAGGGCCGGCCTCCATCGCCACGCGCCCTCCCCACTCGGACTCAGTACGCCGCCATGCACCGCAGGTGATCGCACCTGCTGGAGTTTGATGATGGCACGCCCCCGACCCCGCTACGGGCGCCCGGGGCTTCCCGATGCCATCACGTGATCAGGCTGTAACCGCTCGTTCGACCAACGACTCGGCGAGCCCGGGGAGTTCCGCCCGGTCCGCGGCGGCTCCGCTGAGCCAGTGGACGCGCGGATCACGGCGGAACCAGGAGTCCTGACGGCGGGCGAACCGCTTGGTCGCCCGGACCGTCTCCGCCCGGGCCTCGTCCTCGGTGCACTCGCCGGCGAGCGCGGCGAGCACCTGCTGGTAGCCCAGCGCCCGGGAGGCGGTGATGCCGTCCCGGAGCCCGCGGGCCTCCAGCGCGCGGACCTCGTCCACCAGCCCGTCCTCCCACATCCGGTCGACGCGGAGCGCGATCCGCTCGTCGAGCTCGGGCCGGGCCACGTCGACGCCGATCTGGACGGTGTCGTAGACGGACTCGTGGACGGGCAGGTTCGCGGTGAACGGCTTGCCGGTGATCTCGATGACCTCCAGCGCGCGGACGATGCGGCGGCCGTTGCTGGGCAGGATGGCGCGGGCGGCCTCCGGGTCGGCGGCGGCGAGGCGGGCGTGCAGGGCGCCGGGGCCGCGCAGGATGACCTCTTCCTCCAGCCGGGCGCGGACCTCGGGGTCGGTGCCGGGGAACTCCATGACGTCCAGGGCGCCCCGGACGTACAGGCCGGATCCGCCGACGAGGACGGGGGTGCGGCCCTCGGCGAGCAGTCTGTCGATCTCCAGGCGGGCCAGCCGCTGGTACTCGGCGACATTGGCGGTGTCGGTGACGTCCCAGATGTCGAGGAGGTGGTGCGGGACACCGCCGCGCTCCTCGGTCGTCAGCTTGGCGGTGCCGATGTCCATCCCCCGGTACAGCTGCATGGAGTCGGCGTTGACGACTTCGCCGTCGAACCGGCGTGCCAGGGCTACGCCCAGGTCTGACTTTCCTGCCGCGGTGGGACCGACGACGGCGATGACCCGCGGGGCGGGGGCTGCTTTCCTCACCGACCCAGTCTCTCAGCCCCCGGTCAAGACACGTCCATGTACCCGATCGAGCTACGTGACGGGCCCGGAGGGGGATCGTTGCCCTGGCGAGGTTCCGGCCGGGCGCACGCCGTGCGCACGCCCGGCGCGGACCGGTTCGGCCACCGCGGAACTTCACTCACACGCGTAACGTTACGGGAGTAGACATGGGCGTTTTTGATCGGTTTTTTCGTCGCAAGGGCGAGGCCGTGACCGAGGAGGTCGCGGCCGCGGCTCCGGCGGCGGAGTCCGGTGCGGCCGGCGAGGCCGCAGCTGCTGTCGCGGAGAGCGAACCGGTGGAAGCCGTGGAGATTCCGAAGCAGCAGTCGGCCGAGGTGGCCGCGGACAGTGAGGCCGGCGAGAGCGCCCGTACGTAGCGAACGCCAACGGAAGGTGACCCATGGGCCTGCTGGACAATCTGAAGGCCAAGCTCGCTCCGGCCAAGGACAAGGTCGGCGACCTCGCGCACCAGCACGAGGGCAGGATCAGCGAGGGTCTGGACAAGGTCGCCAAGGCCGTGGACTCCAAGACCAAGGGCAAGTACAGCGGCCAGATCACGAGCGGGACGGGCAAGGCGAAGGACGCCCTGGGCAAGATCGCGCACAAGGACGCTCCCGGCGGGCCGACGCCGCCGGCGGCCTCCTGACGCGCTCACGGAAGGGGCGCGGAACCGGCATCGGCCGGTTCCGCGCCCCTTCGGCGATCCCGGACCCGTGGGCCGGCCCTGCGGGCGCCCCGGGCGCTCTAGGACCAGGCGGCGACGAAGTACCCCACGCCGTACGGGGCGTCCTCGTACAGCAGGCGCCCGGTGAGGTCCGCGCCCCCGGCGGCGCCGGCCAGCACCTGCCAGGGGGCCCGGCCGGCGGCCTGGAGCTCGGCCGCGAGGGCGGCGTCGATGCCGGCGAGCGCGGCCACGTCGGCGGCGCCCAGTGCGCGGGCGGCGGCCGCGTCGAAGCCCGCGGCGCGCTCGTCCAGGTAGCCGGGGGCCTTGAGGGTGCGGCATGCGCTGCCGTCCCCGAGGACCAGCATGGCCACGCGGTCGGCGGAGCGGCCCAGGTCCGCGCCGAGGAGGCCGCAGCCGCTCGGGGGGAGGTCCTCGGCGACGGCCACTCCGGCCACCGGAGCGGCCGACCAGCGGGCCTGACCGAGCAGCCAGCCCCCCACGGCGAGGGAGGCCGGGAGGGCGGTCCCCGTGGCCTGGCCGCTCGGCGGCTCGCCGAGGTCCGGGCCCAGGGTGACGGTCAGGTCCACGCCGAACCCGGCGAAGCTGCCGGGGGTGCCCTGGTCGTATCCACCGCCCTCGGCGGCGGCCCCGACCACGACGAGCAGGTCGGGGCGGGAGGCGGCGAGCACCGCGAGCGCGTCGGAGCAGGCGGTGCGGGCGTCGCCGAGTTCGGCGGCGGCGCCCGCGGCGACCTCCGGCACGAGCAGCGGTGGGGCGGGACAGACGGCAGCGGCTACGAGCATGATCCGCAGCCTAGCCGGGCGGCCGCCCCACGGCTCCAGGACCTCAGGAGGAGGCCGGCACCGAACAGCCGGAGGCGGCGGCCGGGAGCGGCGCGGGTACGCCCAGCGTCGGGATGCCGAGCATGACGCCCGCCGGCTGGGCCGGGGCGGCGTTGCGCTTCTCCCAGGCGTCGCCGGCGCGGGTGCGGCGCACGGTCTGCGTCGGCCCCTCGGCCAGCAGGTGGTGCGGGGCGGCGTAGGTGATGTCCACGGTGACCACGTCACCGGGGCGGACCTCCGCCTCCGGCTTGGTGAAGTGCACCAGGCGGTTGTCGGGGGCGCGGCCGGACAGGCGGTGCGTGGCGCCGTCCTTGCGGCCCTCGCCCTCCGCGACCATGACCTCCAGCGTGCGGCCGACCTGCTTCTTGTTCTCCTCCCAGGAGATCTCCTCCTGGAGGGCGACCAGGCGCATGTAGCGGTCCTGCACGACCTCCTTGGGGATCTGCCCGTCCATGTCGGCGGCGGGGGTGCCGGGCCGCTTGGAGTACTGGAAGGTGAACGCGTTCGCGAAGCGGGCCTCGCGCACCACGTGCATCGTCTGCTGGAAGTCCTCCTCCGTCTCACCGGGGAAACCGACGATGATGTCGGTGGAGATCGCGGCGTGCGGGATGGCGGCACGGACCTTCTCGATGATGCCGAGGAAGCGCTCCTGGCGGTACGAGCGGCGCATCGCCTTCAGGATCGGGTCCGAGCCGGACTGCAGCGGCATGTGCAGCTGCGGCATCACGTTCGGCGTCTCGGCCATCGCGGCGATCACGTCGTCCGTGAAGTCGCGCGGGTGCGGGGAGGTGAAACGGACCCGCTCCAGGCCCTCGATCTGGCCGCAGGCGCGCAGCAGCTTGCTGAAGGCCTCGCGGTCGCCCAGGTCGGAGCCGTAGGCGTTCACGTTCTGGCCGAGCAGGGTGATCTCCGAGACGCCCTCGGCGACCAGGGCCTCCACCTCGGCGAGGATGTCGCCGGGCCGGCGGTCCTCCTCCTTGCCGCGCAGCGCCGGGACGATGCAGAAGGTGCAGGTGTTGTTGCAGCCGACGGAGATCGAGACCCAGGCGGCGTACGCGGACTCGCGGCGGGTCGGGAGCGTGGAGGGGAACGCCTCCAGCGACTCGGCGATCTCGACCTGCGCCTCCTCCTGGATGCGGGCGCGCTCCAGCAGCACCGGGAGCTTGCCGATGTTGTGCGTACCGAAGACGACGTCGACCCAGGGGGCCTTCTTGACGATCGTGTCGCGGTCCTTCTGGGCGAGGCAGCCGCCGACGGCGATCTGCATGCCGGGGCGCTTCGTCTTCATCGGGGCGAGCCGGCCGAGGTTGCCGTACAGCTTGTTGTCGGCGTTCTCACGGACCGCGCAGGTGTTGAAGACCACCACGTCGGCGTCGCCGTCGGAGCCCTCGGGCGCCCGGACGTATCCGGCGTCCTCCAGCAGACCGGAGAGCCGCTCCGAGTCGTGCACGTTCATCTGGCACCCGTAGGTGCGCACCTCGTAGCTTCGCTTCTCGTCCACTGCCTGGCTCCGGTCGCTGCTGGTCATGCAACAAGGGTAGGCGGTGGACGGTGGCCCTCCGGCCGCCTCCCGCCCGGTCCCCGGGCCGCAGGCGGCGGAACCGGAGGCGCCGCAGGTCAAGGGCGTGCGCGGAGGTCCCGGGCGGGGTCCGCCGACGGCCCGCGCCGTGACAGGACGGCGGCCGGGTGGCAGGATCTCGGCCATGCCTCCCGTACCGCCCCGGATCAGCAGGCGCCAAGCCCTGCGGGTCCTGGTGGCCGTACTCGCCGTGCTCGGCGTCCTCACGTGGTGGCTGAAGCCCTTCGGGCCCTCGGAGCCGGAGGGCGAGCTGACCTTCAGCACGGGCGCGCGGACCGGTGTCTACCACCGCTACGGAACGCTCCTGCAGCAGGCGCTCGGGCAGGACATGCCCGGGGTGGACGTCACGCTGGTGACCAGCGAGGGCTCGCAGGAGAACCTGAAGCGGCTGGCCACCGGCGAGGCGGACTTCACCATGGCGACGGCGGACGCCGTCGCGAAGTACCAGTACGACGGCAAGCCCGGAGCGGACCTCCTGCGCGGATGCGCGCGGCTCTACGACGACTACGTGCAGCTGGTGGTGCCGGCCGGGTCCCCGGTGCAGTCGGCGCGGGACCTGCGGGGCAAGCGGGTGGCGATCGGTCAGCCCGGTTCCGGAGTGCGGCTCATAGCGGAGTGGCTGCTCGCCGCGGCGGGCATCGACCCGGTCCTGGACGTCACGCCGGTGTCCATCGGACTCGACACCATGCCCGCAGAGCTGGAGGCGGACCGCATCGACGCCTTCTTCTGGTCCGGCGGCCTGCCGACCAACGCGGTACGCGAACTGTCCGAGCGCTTCGACATCCGGCTCGTGCAGCTCGGCGACCTGGTGGAGCCGCTCCAGAGCAACGGCGGCCCGGCCCGCTACTACCGGACGGCCGTCATGCCGCAGGACGCGTACGCGCGGGCCCGCAACACCAGCTCGGTGACCACCCTGGCCGTGCCGAACCTGCTGGTGACCACGGCCAAGACCGACCCCGAGCTGACCGAGCGGCTGACCCGGACGGTGATCGGGAGCCGCGACCGGGTCGGGCGCGAGGTGCACGCGGCACAGCTGGTGGACCTGCGGACGGCGATCTACACCGACCCGCTGGAGCTCCACGACGGCGCCGGCCGGTACTACCGGTCCGTCAAGCCCTGACGCTCACGCCTCGGGCGAGGACGCGGGCGCGGGCGCGGGCGGGGCCGACAGCATCGTCGCCGCCGCTGCCGCGCCGATCAGGCCCGCATGGGTGCCCAGGGTCGCCGGCACCACCCGGAGCCCCTGGACGAAGGAGAGCGTGGCGTACTGCGCGAGGTGGGTGCGAATCGGGCCGAAGAGGGTGTCGCCGGCGGCTGCCACACCCCCTCCGATGACCGCGATGTCCGTTTCCACCAGGGTCGCGGCGGCCGCGATGGCAGCGGCCAGGGCGCGGCCGGCGCGGTCGAAGGCGGCCAGGGCGATCGGATCGCCCTGCGCGGCCGACGCCGCCACGCCCGCCGCCGTGGCGTCGCGCGGTACGCCCGCGCCACCTGTGCCGGAGCCCGCCGACGGGGTCCAGCCCCGGTCGAGGGCCCAGCGGGCGATCGCCGTGCCGGAGGCGATCGACTCGACGCAGCCGCGGCCGCCGCAGGCGCACGCCTCGCCGTCGAAGGCCACGCTGATGTGGCCGATGTGGCCCGCGTTTCCGGTGGGGCCGGGGTGGAGCCGGTTGTTGAGGATCAGGCCACCGCCGACGCCCGTGGAGACCACCATGCACAGGGCGTTCGCGTACCCGCGGGCTGCGCCCAGCCAGTGTTCGGCCGCGGTCATCGCCACCCCGTCGCCCGCCAGTACGGTCGGCAGGTCGGCGCCGCGCGCCGCGAGCTCGGCCGCGACCCGCTCCTGGATCGGGAACTCCCGCCACGCGGCGATGTTGACCGGACTCACCGTGCCCCGGGAGGTGTCCACCGGGCCGGCGCTGCCGATACCGCAGCGGACCGCGCACGCCCACTGCGGCGACGCGGACAGGTCCTCGACGACCTCGGCGACCGCCGCCATGACGCCTTCGGCGTCCACTCCGCGCGGGGTGGCACGGCGGGTGGTGGCCGTCATCGTCCCGTCGGGGTGCACCAGCGCCCCGGCGATCTTCGTGCCGCCGATGTCGATCGCCACCGTCGGGCCGGCGGCCGCCCCAGCGGCGGGCGGTGTGGGCGACGGGGCGGTGGGGGTGATCACGGTGGCGGCTCCAGGAAGGGGGTGAACACTGCTACATGTTTCCTAGTCATTCATAGTCACCTCTAGTCGGCTGTCTCGCGTACGTTGGTCTTGTGAAGCTTTCGGAGTGGGCCCGGCTGCAGGGCGTGAGCTACCAGACCGCGTGGCGGTGGGTGAAGGACGGGAAGATGCCCGTCCCGGTCCGTCAGGCGCCGTCCGGGACGTGGCTGGTCGATGAGCCTGCTCCGGCCGCCGTCGTGGAGTCGGGGCGGGTGGTCGCGTACTGCCGCGTCTCGTCCGCCGGCCAGAAAGCGGATCTTGAGCGGCAGGTGGCCCGGGTCGTGGCCGGAGCGAACGGGCTGGGCCTGGCTGTGGCCGAGGTCGTCACCGAGGTCGGCTCGGGGCTGAACGGCCGGCGCCGGAAGCTGCACCGGGTGCTGTCCGACCCGCAGGCCGCGGTGATCGTGGTCGAGCACCGCGACCGGCTGGCCCGGTTCGGCGTCGAGCACCTTGAAGCGGTGCTGTCGGCGTCCGGGCGGCGCCTGGTCGTCCTCGACCCCACCGAGACCGCCGACGACCTCGTAGGGGACATCACCGAGGTGCTCACCTCGATGTGCGCCCCCTTGTACGGGCGGCGGGCGGCGAAGAACCGGGCCGCCCGCGCGGTGGCCGTCGCGACCGGCGAGGACGCCGGGTGAAGAAGTTCCGCCCGCAGCCCGGGTTCCAGGTGCAGGCGTTCCGGTTCGCCCTGGACCCGGGCGCCTCCCAGGAGACAGCGCTGCGCTCGCACTGCGGCGCCGCGCGGGCCGCCTACAACTGGGCGGTCGGCCGACCAGGACACCACCACGGTGGTGTCGAAGCCTCGTGGAGCCGACCGTAAGACCCGCGCCACCCGCCCCCGCCGCACGGCGGAAGCGGGGCGGGCAGGTGGCGCAACCCTGCCGCACCAGCGGCAGCCGGAAACGAGAGACCGTACTCAAGCCGAAGCCCTCACGCTTTGGTGATGTGACGGACCTTCCGGGCCGGAATGCCCGGAATGCCGAGACCTGACCACGGCCTCAGCAACGGTCAGGAATCAGTATGCGCCGGGGGCGGTGCCGTGCTGTCGCGGGGCTCCAGCCGCGGCCGCTCGCTCTCGCGCACCCGGGGCGGGCCGCCGGCGAGCACGGACAGAAGTTCCTCGGCGGCCAGGCGCCCGAAGCCGGCCGTGTCACGGACGAGGGCGGTGAGTCGGGGGTGGGTGACCCGGCACAGCGCGGAGTCGTCCCAGGCCACGATCGACAGCCGGTCCGGTACGGGGATGCCCAGTTCGGCGGCGACCGCGCTGCCGGCCACGGCCATCACGTCGTTGTCGTAGACGAGTGCGGTGGGGGGCCGCGGCTCGGCGAGGACCCGGCGGGTGGCGGCCGCACCTTCCGCGTCGGAGTAGTCGGTGACCACCGAGCGCACGTGGTCCGGGCCGAGCCCGCGCCGCCCGGCCTCGAAGCGCAGGGACTCCATCCGGCGGACCGTGTGCGCGAGGCCGGGGAGCCCCGCGATATGGACGATCCGCCGGTGCCCCAGCCCGTGGAGGTGGTCCAGGACCTGCGCCATCGCCCCCGCGTCGTCGGCCCGGACCACGGAGACCGGCGACAGCACGGGCACGGAGCGGGGGGCCGCCGCGGGCGCGGAAACCGGTGCGGGCCCTGGAACCGTCGCGGGCCCGGCAGGCGGGCCAGGCTCGCCGATGGTGACCGCGGGCAGGCCCAGCTCCGCCAGCAGCGCGGGGCGCGGGTCCGCCGTACGCGGGTCGACGACGAGCACGCCGTCGACCCGGCGCTCGGCCCACCAGCGGCGGTGGACCGCGCATTCGGCGTCCACGTCCTCGACGACCTGGAACAGCAGGGCGGTCCGGGCGGCGGAGAGGACCTCCTGGATGCCGGAGACGAGCTGCAGGAAGAACGACTCGACGCCCAGGGTGTGCGCGGGCCGTGCCAGCACGAGTCCGACGGCACCCGCGCGTTCGCCGGAGAGCGCGCGGGCGGCGCTGTTGGCCTGCCAGCCGAGTTCCTCGGCGACGCGGCGGATCCGGGCCCGGGTGCCCTGCGAGACGCCCGGGCGGTCATTGAGGGCGAAGGAGACGGCGCTCTCCGACACTCCGGCCCGTCGGGCGATGTCCTTGATCGTGGGTCTGCGGGCCATGGCCTGCCTCATTCCTCCTTCGCCCGGTACGGAACCGCGGCCGGTACGGAACCGGGCGGACGGCAATGGCCGGACCGTACGCGATCCGGCCGCGGCGGGCAGCCCGGACGGCCCCGCGTCCGCCACCGGGCCCCGTCGGCGGACGGCCCGTCAACCACCGCATCCGGCACATCCCCTGGGATGCGGCGTCGGCCGGAACGGCGCCGGACATGGCCGGAATTCCACCGCTCCTTTCCATGCCGTTCCCCGGCAAGCGCCCTCACTAAACCGCATTAGTTTCCCAGCCACTTCACCGCACTCCCCCTTGCGGTTCCAGGGCTGAAGCGCATAAGTCGCCACGCCTGAGACCCTGTTGACTTTCCGCAGCAGCAGCGGCAGTTTGTGGCCCGTCCGGTGAATTCGTGCGCACCCCAGAACCCCAGGACTCCTCGTGCAGGATCACACGCTCCGCTTCGGTGCCAACTACACGCCGGCCCACGGCTGGTTCCACCACTGGCTCGACTTCGACCCCGACGCGGTCAGGGCCGATCTCGACGCGATCGCCGCGCTCGGACTGGACCACGTCCGCGTCTTCCCCCTGTGGCCGGTCTTCCAGCCGAACCGCACCCTGATCCGGCCGCGCGCCGTCGAGCAGCTCGTCGCGCTCGCCGACGCGGCCGCCGAGCGCGGCCTCGACGTCAACGTGGACGGACTGCAGGGGCACTTGTCGAGCTTCGACTTCCTGCCCGCCTGGACCACCACCTGGCACCGGCGCAACCTCTTCACCGATCCCGACGTGGTCGCCGGGCAGGAGGAGTACCTGCGCACGCTGGCCGCGGCCCTCGCCGACCGGCCGAACTTCCTCGGCATGACCGTCGGCAACGAGATCAACCAGTTCTCCGGTGCCCCGCACCCCGACCCCGACCGCATCACCCCCGCGCAGGCCGCCGACTGGCTGGAGCGGATGCTCGCCGCCTGCGAACGGGGGGCGCCCGGACGCCTCCACCTGCACGCCGAGTACGACGCCGTCTGGTACCGGGACGACCACCCCTTCACACCCGCCCAGGCGGCCGGGCTGGGCGGGGCGACCGCCGTCCACTCCTGGGTGTTCGACGGCACCGCACAGCGCCACGGGGCGCGCGGGACGGCGACCGAGCACCACGCGGCGTACCTGATCGAGCTCTCCAAGGCCTGGGCCGCGGACCCGCACCGCCCGGTGTGGCTGCAGGAGGCGGGCGCCCCGGCGCCGCTGATCGGGCCGGAACAGGCGGCGCGGTTCACCGAGGCCACCGTCGTGAACGCACTGGACTGCCCGGACCTGTGGGGCGTGACCTGGTGGTGCTCGCACGACGTGTCCCGGGGGCTCGCCGACTTCCCGGAGCTGGAGTACGGCCTCGGCCTGCTGACCAACGACGGCGCGGTCAAGCCGGCCGGCGCCGCCCTCGCCCGGATCGCCCGGGAGCGGCGCGGACGGGCGCACCGCCCCGCTCCGCGTTCCACGGCGCTCGCGGTGGACGTGGGCGGGGCGGGAGCGGCCCCGGGCCGCTCCGCGTGCGCCCCCGGCGGCGCGTTCTTCGACGCCTGGACCGTGCTGACGGACCGGGGGGTGCGGCCCGCGGTGGTGCTGGCGGAGCGCGCCGGGGACCCGTCCCATCTGGCGGCGCGCGGCATCACCGAGGTGCTGCGCGTACGCGACGTGGTGTGAGGGGGCGCGAGACGGCGTGACCCGACCCTCGCGACCCGACCCCCTCGCGACCCGACCCCTCGCGACCCGCCCCCTCGTGACCGGCTCGCCCCCCGTGACCCGACCCGTTCCCCCGTGACCCGACCCCTTTCCCTGTGATCCGACCCCTCGTGAGGAGCCCCGCATGTCCGAGACCGACCGCGGCGTCCATCCCCGTACGCCGCCCGTCCCGTTACGGCCGAGCCGGCGCCGAGTGCTGGCCGCCGGGGCCGGCGCGGCCGCGCTGCTGGGCGTTGCCGGCCGGGCACGGGCCGCGACCCCCGCGGGCCCGACGGCCGCCGCGCCGACCCCGGACCCGGCCCCGGACCCGGCCCCTGAGGCCGATCCGGCCGGCCTGGCTCCGTACGCCTCCTACTGGTTCCCGGACTCCCTCCCGGCGGGCGCCCCGGGGCCCGGGATCGTGTGGCGCTCGCTCAGCCGGTGGACCCCCGAGGACGACCCCGATCTGGCCCACAACACCGCGACCGTGCCGCTCGCCGAGCGGTTCACGCCCGTCCCGGCCAACAGGACCGCCCGCGCCGGCCAGGCCCGGATCTCCTCCCTCGTCTCCTTCGCACCGACCGCCGGGAACCCTTCGCAGGGCTCCCCCACCGCCGACTACTACGCGCTCACGCACTGGGCGTATATCGACGAGCTGGTCTTCTGGGGCGGTTCCGCCGGCGAAGGGACCGTCCTGGCCCCGAACGCGCCCGTGGTCGACGCCGCGCACCGCAACGGGGTCCGGGTGCTGGGCAACGTGTTCCTGCCGCCGGTGGCGTACGGCGGCGACCTCCGGTGGACCCGCGACCTGGTGCAGCGCGACCCCTCGGGCCGCTTCCCGATCGCGGAGCAGCTCGTCCGGGTGGCGCGGGCGTACGGCTTCGACGGCTGGTTCGTCAACGCCGAGACGGACGGCGGCGACAGCGCGCTGGCCACCCGGATGCGGGAGTTCCTGCGGGCCCTGCGGGCGGCGGGCGCGCCGCACGGTCTGCGGATCACCTGGTACGACGCCATGAACAGTACCGGCCGGGTCGGCTGGCAGGGCGCCCTGAACGGCCTCAACCAGGAGTTCTACGAGGACCGGGCCGGGAAGGTCGCGGACACGATGTTCGTGGACTTCCGCTGGACCCCGCAGACGCTGGCTGCCTCGGGCGCGCTCGCCGACCGGCTGGGCCGCTCGCGGTACGAGCTGTGGGCGGCGGTGGACACGGAGTCCCGGGGCTGGGATTCCGCCGTCCGCTGGGACGCGATCGTCCCGCGGACACGCGAGCACGTCGTCGGCTACGGCTTCTACCGGCCGGAGTGGACCCGCAACCACCTCACGGACCGCTCCCCCGGCGCCTTCCACCACGCGGACGACCGCTTCTGGACGGGCGAGTCCCTGGACCCGGCCCGGCCCGCGCCCGAGAGGTCCTGGCGGGCTCCCGCGACGGTCGTCGCCGACCGGTCCACGGTCACCGGGCTGCCCTTCGCCTGTTCCTTCAACACCGGTCACGGGCTGCGCTGGTACGAGGAGGGAGAGGTCGTCTCGGACACGCCCTGGAACCACCTGGGGCTCCAGGACCGGCTGCCGGGCCGCCGCTGGGCGGTGGAGACCGCCGGACCGCGTCCGTCCGTCACCCTGGACTTCGCGGACGCCTGGCGCGGCGGTTCCAGTCTGCTGGTCTCGGGCGCCCCCACGGCCCCGGTGACCGTCGGGCTGCACTCCACGCGGCTGCCGCTGACCCGCGGGAGCGTCGTGGAGGTGGTGCACGCGACCGGGGCGGGGCCGGTCACGGTCGAGGTCGGCGTGGCCACCCGCGAGGCCTCCGGCCCCGGCCGCCCGGTCCCGTACGTCTGGCTGCGGGCCGGGAGCACCGGCGCGGGGCCGGGCTGGCGCACGGCGCGGGCCGCGCTCGCACCGCTGGCGGGCAGGACCGCGTACGCCCTGGCCGTACGGATCGCCTCACCCGGCGGCGGGCCGCTGGTGTGGCGGCTCGGCGCCCTGTCGGTGCACGACGGCCCCGGCGGCCGGCGCCCGGCCCCGCCCACCGGGGCGGCCGTGGACGCCGCGGCCCGGCAGGACGGCCGGGCCTGGCTCCGCATGTCCTGGCGGGCGGCGGGCGGTACGGGCGGACGGCCGCGCCACTACGAGGTGCACCGGGTGCTGCCCGACGGCGGCCGCCGCTTCCTCGGCGGGACCTGCGGGACGGCGCTCTACCTCCCCGGGGTGCCGCGCGCCGGCCGGGAGAGGGCGGCCGTCTTCGAGGTGCGGGCCGTGGACGAGCTGTACTCGGTGTCCGCGCCGGCCCGCACCACGCTGTCCTGGGGGCCGTAGCCGGCCCGGCGGGAGTCAGGAGGGCTCGGGGCCGGTGCGCGGGACGGTCACGGTCACCCGCAGCCCGTGCGGCGGGTTCGTCTCGTAGGAGAGGGACCCGCCGCCGCCCGCGAGCAGGGCCCGGGAGATCGACAGGCCGAGGCCGGAGCCCTTGACGTTCTGGTGGCGGCCGCTGCGCCAGAAGCGGTCTCCGACGCGCTGCAGTTCCTCCTCGGTGAGGCCGGGGCCGCGGTCGGCGACGACGACGCGGACCGAGCGGTCCTCGGCGGCGACCGACACCTCGACCTCCTCGCCGGCGGGCGTGAACTTCAGGGCGTTGTCGATGACGGCGTCGA
Organism: Streptomyces sp. NPDC090021; assembly: GCF_044748225.1. Taxonomy (NCBI): domain Bacteria; kingdom Bacillati; phylum Actinomycetota; class Actinomycetes; order Kitasatosporales; family Streptomycetaceae; genus Streptomyces; species Streptomyces sp. NPDC090021. The sequence goes on from NZ_JBIVFO010000009.1 coordinate 163,166, forward strand.
GCGCGCTGGACAGGGCGATGGGATCGGCCCAGCCGGTCACGGCGCTCCGGCCGGTCCCGGTGAGCCGTACGCCCTTCTCATCGGCGTACGGCCGCCAGGCGGCGATCCGTTCCGTGGCCAGCGCCCCGATGTCGGTGAGGCTGATCTCGGCGGAGGTGTGCTCGGCCAGCGCGAGGTCCAGGAGGTCGTCCAGCACCTGGGTGAGGCGTTTGCCCTCGGTGCGTACGGAGGCGATCTCCTCGTTGCCCTCGGGCAGTTCCAGGGCGAGCAGCTCGATGCGCAGGAGCAGGGCGGCGAGCGGGTTGCGCAGTTGGTGCGAGGCGTCGGCGACGAACGCCCGCTGCTGTTCCAGCGCCTCTTCGACGTTGTCGGCCATCTCGTTGAACGAGTGCGCCAGGCGCTGGAGTTCCGGCGGGCCGCTGGCGGCCGCGACCCGGGAGTTCATCCGGCCGGTGGCGATGCCGTGGGCTGCGGCGTCCAGGGTCTGCACGGGCTTGAGCACCCAGCTGGTCAGCCGCAGGGCGGCGCCGAAGGCGACGAGCATGGCGGCGGCGAGGCCGCCGGCGATGAGCAGCCAACCCCTCAGGATCCGGCCGCGCATGAGGTCGGTCGGTGATTCGGTGGCGACGACGGCGACCACGTCGCCGTCGAGGACGACCGGTGAGGCGACGAGCAGCTTGCCGTTGGTCTGCCAGGGCCAGACCTGCGGCGGGTCGTGGCTGCGGCGCCCGGCGAGCGCCTCCCTGAAGGCCTTGCGGCCCTCACCGGATTCCGGGAGCCGCCACCAGCCCGGGGAACGGACCATGGCGTTGTCGTCGCGGTTGAAGATCCCGACGCGGATGCCGTACAGCTCGTGGTAGCGGCCGAGTTCGTGCTGGAGGGCCCGCTCGCGCTCGTCGGCACCGGTGGAGCCGGAGCCCCGGGCGTCGATGACGAACTGGGCGAGGGCGGCGAAGCGCGCGCTGTCGTCGATGCGGTCGACGACCACCCGCTGCTGCTGTCCGGCGGCCAGGCTCACGGCCAGCGGCAGGCCGAGCGCGAGGAGCGTGCCCGCCATGAGGATGACGAGCAGGGGGAGCAGACGGGCGCGCACGGCAGGGGGTTCCTACGGGGCGGCCGGGGCGACGAGCCGGTAGCCGACCCCGCGGACGGTCTCGATGAGGGCGGGCATGCGCAGCTTGGAACGGAGCGAGGCGACGTGCACCTCAAGAGTGCGCCCGGTCCCCTCCCAGCTGGTGCGCCACACCTCGCTGATGATCTGTTCGCGGCGGAAGACGACGCCGGGCCGCTGCGCGAGCAGGGCCAGCAGGTCGAACTCCTTGCGGGTGAGGGGTACGTCGGTGCCGTCCACGCTGACCCGGCGGGTGGGCAGCTCGATGCTGACGGAGCCGAGGTGGACGGTGGTGGGTGCACCGCTTCCGGCGGCGACGGTCTCCTCGGAGGCTCCGGTGCGCCGGGCGACGGCGTGGATGCGGGCGAGGAGCTCGCCGGTGTCGTAGGGCTTGACGACGTAGTCGTCGGCGCCCATGTTCAGGCCGTGGATGCGGGAGCGTACGTCGGCCCGCGCGGTGACCATGATGACGGGCGTGGTGGTGCGCTTGCGGATCCTGCCGCACACCTCGTATCCGTCCTGGTCGGGCAGGCCGAGGTCGAGCAGGACCACGCCGAAGGGCGGGGCGCCGGCGGGCAGCAGTGCCTGGAGGGCCTCTTCGCCGTTGCGGGCGTGGGTGACCTGGAAGCCGTGCCGGGCGAGGATCGCGGACAGGGCGGCGGCGACGTGGTCGTCGTCCTCGACGAGCAGCAGTCTCATGTCGTCCCCCTCTCCTTCTTCTCTCGGTCGGCCCGTGCCCGGTCACGATCGCGGTCGGGTCCTTGCGTTCCCGCGGCCGGTCGGTGCCGCGCGCATGGCCGCAGAAAAGGCCACCCTGCATCCACGCCCATGCGGAGGCCCACGTCAAGAGGGTTCCGCCGCGGCGCGCCTTCCGTTATGCACCCGGTACGCGCGCATGATCGACTTCAGTGGTGCCGCGCACGGAGCGTATCCGGAGGAGGCCGGATCGTTATGCTCAATTCTCCCTCAGATGTGGTGACGTTCTGCGCGCCTCGTCACTACTGTCCTCCCAACCGAGGAGGACGGAGCTAGAAGCCGATGAGCGGAGTATCAGTGACCAAGGACGTTCAGGACGCGGCCGGTACCGCGGACGACCTGGTCGTGCTGAGCAACGTCAACAAGCACTTCGGCGCGCTGCACGTGCTTCAGGACATCGATCTGAGCATTGCCCGCGGCGAGGTGGTCGTGGTGATCGGTCCTTCGGGATCGGGCAAGTCCACGCTGTGCCGGACCATCAACCGCCTGGAGACCATCGACTCGGGCACCATCACGCTCGACGGCAAGGAGCTGCCCTCCGAGGGCAGGGACCTCGCCCGTCTGCGGGCCGACGTCGGCATGGTGTTCCAGTCCTTCAATCTCTTCGCGCACAAGACGGTGCTGGAGAACGTCATGCTGGGCCAGCTGAAGGTCCGCAGGACCGATCAGGCCACGGCCCGCGCGAAGGCGGTGTCCCTGCTGGAGCGGGTCGGTGTCGGCACCCAGGCCGACAAGTACCCGGCCCAGCTCTCCGGCGGCCAGCAGCAGCGCGTGGCCATCGCCCGCGCGCTGGCGATGGAGCCGAAGGTGATGCTCTTCGACGAGCCCACCTCGGCGCTCGACCCGGAGATGATCAACGAGGTGCTGGAGGTCATGCAGCAGCTCGCCCGTGAGGGGATGACCATGGTGGTCGTCACGCACGAGATGGGCTTTGCCCGCTCCGCGGCGAACCGCGTCGTCTTCATGGCCGACGGAAAGATCGTCGAAGAGGCCACCCCCGAGCAGTTCTTCAGCAACCCGCGCAGTGATCGGGCGAAGGACTTCCTGTCGAAGATCCTGCACCACTGAGTTTTACGTCTGGTAGTCATCCGTATGCGGATCACTGCCGGAACGGTTCCTGTCGGCCGTGCGTGCGCCGTAAGCGTCGCTCGTCGTTCAACAACGTCTCATCCGAGGGAAGTTCACCATGAAGATCTCCAAGGCCGCTGCGGCCGCGGCCGTAGCCGTAGCCCTGTCCCTGACCGCGACCGCGTGTGGCGGCAGCAAGCAGGACGCCGCCACCGACGGCGGTGCGTCCGGTGGCGCCAAGGACAAGATCGTCGTCGGCATCAAGTACGACCAGCCCGGTCTCGGCCTGAAGACCCCGGACGGCAAGTTCACGGGCTTCGACGTCGACGTGGCGACCTACGTCGCCAAGGAGCTCGGCTACCAGCCCGACCAGATCGAGTTCAAGCAGGCCGTCAGCGCCGAGCGCGAGAACCTGCTCTCCAACGGCGACGTCAAGTTCATCGTCGCGACCTACTCGATCAACGACAAGCGCAAGGAGCGGGTCGACTTCGCCGGCCCGTACTTCCTCGCGCACCAGGACCTGCTGGTCCGCGCCGACGACACGAGCATCACCAAGGTCGAGGACCTGAACAAGAAGAAGCTCTGCTCGGTCACCGGCTCCACCTCGGCGCAGAACGTCAAGAAGACCCTGGCCCCCGAGGCCGACCTGCTGGAGCAGGGCGGCTACTCCGAGTGCCTCACCGGCCTGGAGAACGGCAAGGTCGACGCCCTCACCACGGACAACTCGATCCTGGCCGGCTACGCCGCGCAGGAGCAGAACAAGGGCAAGTTCAAGCTCGTCGGCCTGAGCATGAGCAACGAGAACTACGGCATCGGTCTGAAGAAGGGCGACAAGGAGCTCCAGACCAAGATCAACGCCGCGCTCAAGAAGATGGTCGAGGACGGCAGCTGGCAGAAGGCCGTGGACAAGAACCTCGGCCCGGCCAACTACAAGAACGAGCCTGCTCCGCAGATCACCGAAGGCAGCTGATTCATCGGTGAGGGACGTCGCCGCCCGCCTGCCGCGGGCGGCGGCGCACCTCACCGGCCATCCTGGGGAGAGCGCAGGGCATCGTGTTCGATTTTCTTGATTCCGGGCAGTACGACGTGCTCGGAGCCTTCTGGGTGACGGTTCAGCTCACCCTCTACTCGGCGGTCGGGTCCCTGATCTGGGGCACCGTCCTGGCGGGGATGCGGGTCAGCCCGGTCCCGCTGCTGCGGGGCTTCGGTACCGCGTACGTCAATCTGGTGCGCAACACGCCGCTGACCTTGCTGATCATCGGCTGCTCGCTGGGCCTCAGCCAGACCCTCGGCATCGATCTGGGCGGCACCACCTTCAAGGAGACCGGATTCCGCCTCGCGGTCCTCGGACTGGTCGCCTACACCGGCACCTTCGTCTGTGAGGCCCTGCGCGCCGGCATCAACACCGTGCCCGTCGGCCAGGCCGAGGCGGCCCGCGCGCTGGGGCTGAGCTTCTTCCAGGTACTCACCCTGATCGTGCTCCCCCAGTCCTTCCGGGCGGTCGTCGCACCGCTCGCCAACGTACTGATCGCGCTCACCAAGAACACCACGGTGGCGGCGACCATCGGCGTGGCCGAGGCGGCGCTGCTGATGAAGGAAATGCTGGAGAACGAGGCACAGGCGGTGTTCGCCGTCTTCGCGGTCTTCGCTCTCGGCTTCGTCCTGCTGACCCTGCCCACCGGCCTGCTGCTGGGCTGGGTGGCCAAGCGAGTGGCGGTGAAGCGATGAGCTCCGTGCTGTACGACACCCCCGGCCCCCGGGCCAAGGTGCGCAACTGGATCTACAGCGGGGTCTTCGTCGTCCTGTTCGGACTCGTCCTGTGGTGGGCGCTGTCCCTCATGGGCGAGAAGGGCCAGCTCGACGCCGAGAAGTGGACCCCCTTCGTCACCGACAGCCGGATCTGGACCACGTACCTGATCCCCGGCCTGATGGAGACCCTCAAGGCCGGCGCGCTCGCCATGGTGATCGCCCTCCCGCTCGGTGCGGCGCTGGGCATCGGCCGGTTGTCCGACCACGCCTGGGTACGGGCTGCGGTCGGCGCGTGGGTGGAGTTCTTCCGCGCCATCCCCGTGCTGATGCTGATGCTGTTCAGCAACGCTCTCTACGCACCGCAGCTCATGGACGTCCCCTCCGACACCCGGCCGTTCTGGGCCGTGGTCACGGGCCTCGTCCTGTACAACTCGGCCGTCATCGCCGAGATCGTCCGGGCGGGCGTGCTCTCCCTCCCCAAGGGGCAGGCGGAGGCCGCGAAGGCGATCGGCCTGCGCAAGGGCCAGACCATGACCCACGTGCTGCTGCCGCAGGCCGTCACGGCCATGCTGCCGGCCCTGGTCAGCCAGCTCGTCGTGATCCTCAAGGACACCGCGCTCGGCGGCGCCCTGCTCGGTTTCGCGGAACTGCTCTCCATGAACCGGCAGATCGCGGCGAACTACAGCAACACCATCGCGACCATGTTCGTGATCGCCCTGATCTACATCGCGGTGAACTTCGCCCTCACCACCCTGGCCTCCTGGCTGGAGAAGCGGCTGCGGGGGTCGAAGAAGAGCACCGGCGCGGTGCTCGGCGCGGAAGAGGTCGACGACCCGGTCCCCGGGGCGAACACCGCGGCCGGAGCCTGACGGCACCCCCGGCCGACGAGCCCTCCGAGGCCTGACGTACGGTCAGTCCTCGTGCTTGCCCAGTGTGGTGCGGCGGAACTCATCCGCCGCACCACACTGCCGTGCGCCGACGAGTGTCACTTGACGCAGGAACCTTCAGTCGGTTGCATACCTTCTGTGATCACATACCGGACATCGGGAGCCGCGCCATGGACCCGGTGATCGTCGTCGGCGCGGGGCCCGTCGGGCTGTCCCTGGCGCTCGCCCTCGCCGGCTCGGGCGTGCCCTCCGTCGTACTCGACGAGCGACCCGGCAAGGAGGAGGTCCGGCCCGCCCGTACGGTCGTCCTGCACGCGGACACCGCGGCCATGGCGCACCGGCTGGGCTGTACGACGCTGCGCGACGAGGGGGCGTACTTCGCCGCCTGGCGCACGATGCGGCGCGGCCGTGACGGCCACCGGCTCACCTTCGAGGACCACCCGGCCCCCCTGCACGTGCCGCAGCATGCCCTGGCGCGCGGACTGCGCGACGCCGCCGCCGCGCATCCCCTTGTCCAGCTGATCTGCGACAGCCGGCTGGACTCCCTGGAACAGGACGAGCGCGGCGTCACCGCGCACACCCAGGGCGCCGAGACCACCTGGTGGCGCGGGAGTTACCTGGTCGGCTGCGACGGAGCCCGCTCCACCGTGCGCAAGCTGCTCGGCATCCGCTTCCCGGGCCGGACCGCCGTCGAGCGGCACGCCGTGGCGGCGCTGCGCACCGAACTGCCGTGGCCCGGCGAGGCCCTGCTGCAGCGCGGCGGGGCGCAGGAAGTCACCTCGCGGCCGCTGCCCGACGGGGTCTGGCGGCTGGACTGGCTGCTCCCGGCCCGCGGCGAGCTGGTGACCCCCGACGCGCTGGTCACCCTGATCCGCGACACCCTCGCCCAGTGGTGCGGCGGTACGACTCCCCCGTACGACCTGCTCGACACCGGCGTGCACACCCTGCACCACCGGCTGGCCAGGCGCTGGCGCGACGGACGGGCCTTCCTCGCGGGCGACGCCGCGCACCTGCTGGGCGCGCTCGGCACCCAGGGCGTCGAGGAGGGGCTCCGGGACGCCGAGAACCTGGCGTGGAAGCTCTCCCTGGCCTGGCACCACGGTGCCTCCGAAGCCCTGCTCGACCGTTACGAGGGCGAGCGGCGCACCGCGGTGGCCTCCCGGCTGCGCGCGGCCGACCAGGCCATGCCGGCCCTGCGGTCCGGGGGCAGCCTGCGCACCTACCTCCCCGGGGCCTCGCGTTCCGCCGAGTCCCTCCTGACCGACGGTCACCTGGGACGGGGGCCGCTGGGCGCGGAGCCGGCGTACGCCCCGCCGGTCGCCGTACGCGAGGTGCCGACCGACACCGAACCCGGCGGTCCGGTGGCCAACGTCCCGGTCACCGCGCCCGATGGAGCGACCGTGCCGCTGCGCGACCTGCTGGGCCAGGGCCGGCTGCTGGCGGTGCTGGTGGCCCCGGGAACCGGAGTCTGGGACCGGCGCCACTGGCTGGGCGCCGGGCTGATGCCCCGGCTGGCCGCCGCGGTCAGCGCCCTGCCGGTCCGCACCGACCTGCTGGTGGCCGACAGCTACCCGGGGGCCCCGGCACACACCGTGCTGCTGGTGCGGCCGGACGGGCACCTGGCGGCGACGTTCGCGGGGGTCCGCCCGGCGGAGCTGTACGAAGCGGCGGACGCCGTCCGGGCCGGTGCTCCCGCGTCCCGGGTGCCCACGCCCTCGACTTCGAAGACCGTGGTGATCGACTGACCGCCGGGATCGGCCGGTCCCGGGGATCGGCCGGTCCCGGGGATCGGGCAACGGGCCACGACCTCCGGGTGGTGGTCATCTGCGACGAGGGCTACGCGTCCAGCCTCGCGGCGGCCTCGCTGCACGCCCTGGGCCTGCACCGCGCGACCGACCTGACCGGTGGCTTCCAGGCCTGGAAGTCCGCGGGCCTCCCCATCGTCGCGGGAACCGAGCCCCCGACAGGGGCGCCGCACCCGTGAGCGCGCCGGAGCCGCACCGCCGTGCCGGGCCGACGGGCGCCTCCCGATCGTCCGCCGCGGCCGGCCGGGGTGGCGGCGATGGCTCTGAGCAGGGCGAGTTCGCGGTGGCGGTGCTGGACGGAGAGCGCGAAGGCGCCGGTCACGACGAGGACCGCGACCAGCAGTGAGGTCCGGCCCAGCGCACCGCCCATGGAGACCGTGGACACCATGGAGGCCAGCCTGGTCCGGGCTCCGGCGGCGGCGGCGTCCGGGAACTCCTCCGGTCCGCGGTCGTCCCCGGTGCCGACCTGGGCCTCTCCTTGACCGTGGTCTCGTGGACCGACCGGTCGGCGGAGACGAGGACCGGCGCCGCCGCGTAGCGCTCGGTGCGGATCGTGCCGCGCAGTCCCGTTTCGAGAAGGGCGCCGCAGGCGGTGATGAGGGCGGTCGGGCACAGCAGTGCAACGAAGGCTCCGAGGAATCCGGCCTTGCGGTGCCTGCCGGTCTGGAGGGCGTGGCGCAGCAATCATGGTGCCCCCTCTGCTGCGCGGCGCTCCCGCGGGCACTGGAGTCGCCCGGCGTCCCGGCCCAGGGGCTGCCCCCACCCCGGGCCTCGGGCTCACTCCCCCGCGTACCCGAGGCTGTCGGTCTCCTCGCCCTCCGCCTCCAGGGCTCGGCGGACCACGCGCAGGGCCATGCCCTCCGGGTATCCCTTGCGGGCGAGCATCCCGGCCAGGCGCCGGATCCGCTTGTCCCGCTCAAGGCCCCGGGTGGAGCGGAGCTTGCGCTCGACCAGCTCGCGGGCGGTCTGCTCCTCCTGGTCGGAGTCCAGCTGTCCCAGGGCCTCCTCCACGAGGGTGGCGTGCACCCCCTTGGTCCGGAGCTCCTGGGCGAGTGCCCGGCGGGCCAGGCCCCGGCCGCGGTGGCGGGACTCGACCCAGGCTCCGGCGAACGCGGCGTCGTCGATCAGGCCCACCTCCTCGTACCGGGAGAGGACCTCCTGCGACACCTCGTCGGGGATGCCCCGCTTGTGCAGGGCGTCCGCGAGCTGGCGCCGGGTGCGCGGGCTCCCCGTGAGCAGGCGCAGGCAGATCGCCCGCGCCTGCTCCTCGGGGCTCTGGGGCGGCAGCTCCTGGCGGCCCTCACGGCCTCCTCGGCTCCCGCCGCCCCCCTCCTGCTCGCGCACGGGTCAGCTCTTGGCCACGGCGGCCTTGGCCGTCGTCTTGGCCTTCGACGCGGGGGCGGGCGCCGCCGCGGCGTCGGCGGGGGCTGCGGCAGCGGCGGCACCGGCCGCGTCGTCGCCGTCCTTGCGGGCGCCCACGCCCAGCTTCTCCTTGATCTTCCGCTCGATCTCGTTCGCGAGATCCGGGTTGTCCTTCAGGAAGTTGCGGGCGTTCTCCTTGCCCTGGCCGAGCTGGTCGCCCTCGTACGTGTACCAGGCACCGGCCTTGCGGATGAAGCCGTGCTCCACGCCCATGTCGATCAGGCCGCCCTCGCGGCTGATGCCCTGGCCGTAGAGGATGTCGAACTCGGCCTGCTTGAACGGCGGCGCGACCTTGTTCTTCACGACCTTGCAGCGGGTGCGGTTACCGACCGCCTCCGTGCCGTCCTTCAGGGTCTCGATGCGGCGGATGTCGATGCGCACCGAGGCGTAGAACTTCAGCGCACGGCCACCGGTCGTGGTCTCCGGCGAGCCGAACATCACGCCGATCTTCTCGCGGAGCTGGTTGATGAAGATCGCGGTGGTCTTGGACTGGTTGAGCGCACCGGTGATCTTCCGGAGCGCCTGGCTCATCAGACGGGCCTGCAGACCCACGTGCGAGTCACCCATCTCGCCCTCGATCTCGGCGCGCGGCACGAGGGCCGCCACGGAGTCGATGACGATCAGGTCGAGGGCACCGGAGCGGACGAGCATGTCCACGATCTCCAGCGCCTGCTCACCGGTGTCCGGCTGCGACAGGATGAGGTTGTCGGTGTCGACGCCGAGGGCCTTCGCGTACTCGGGGTCGAGCGCGTGCTCGGCGTCCACGAAGGCGACGGTGCCGCCGGCCTTCTGCGCGTTGGCCACGGCGTGCAGGGTCAGGGTCGTCTTTCCGGAGGATTCCGGGCCGTAGATCTCGACGACGCGGCCGCGCGGCAGACCGCCGACGCCCAGGGCGATGTCCAGCGCGGTCGACCCGGTGGAGATGACGTCGATGGGGTCGTTCGGCTTGTCGCCCAGGCGCATGACCGCGCCCTTGCCGAATTGCCGTTCAATCTGTGCGAGAGCGGCGTCGAGAGCCTTCTCGCGGTCGGTGCCTGCCATGGGTTCCACCCGGTTTGCTTGAGTCGATCGCTTCACGCCATTGACGCTAATGCCTGCCACTGACAATGCGCCTCCACGACCGGTTCGGCTGTGGATAACCCATCAGAATGGATGTTCGATTTTCCTGTCAAGCTCGCCACACTCAGAGCGCTATGCCCTGATTACGTAGATATCCTATGGAGTGTGATCGAGTCTGGACGGCCACGACTCCGCAGGCGCCCCGGCCCGGGAAGGCTCGTGCGGCTGTCGCCGGTCATCCTGACCGTCCTCATCGCCGGCCTGGCATACAACACTCCGCCGGAGATGGCCTTCAGCCGTCTCCTGCCCGCGGCGCCGGCCCTCGCCGCCGCGATGTGGACCGTGCTCCCCACCGTCCTGCTCGGGACCGTCTGCCTCATCCTGATGATCGGCCTCAGCTTCATCTTCCCGGACCTCGGCACGTGGTGGACGTGCGCAGGGATCGTCGCGGTCACCGTGGCCGCCGCGTACGGGAGCCACGTCCGGCTCCAGCGGGAACGCACGCTCTTCCAGGTCAGGCTCGTCGCCGACGCGGCGCAGCAGGTGGTCCTCAGCCCCATGCCGCGCCTCCTCGGCAGGATCGAGATCGAATCGCTGTACCTCGCGGCCGCGGCGGAGGCCAGCATCGGCGGGGACTTCTACGAGGCGGCCGACACACCGCACGGGGTCAGGCTGCTCATCGGCGACGTACGCGGCAAGGGGCTGCCCGCGGTGGGGGCCGCCGCAGCGATCGTCAACGCCTTCCGCGAGGCCGCCTACGGCGAGACCGACATGGTCGAGGTCGCACGCAGGCTGGACGCCAGCAGCATGCGCTACAACGCCGCCTTTCCCCCCGAGGGACCGATGGAGCGCTTCGCCACGGCCCTGCTGGTCCAGATCCCCCACGAGGGCAGACGCATCGACATCCTCAACTGCGGACATCCCCCGCCCCTGCTCCTGACCAACGGCGAAATCCACGCCCTGGAGTCCGCCAACCCCTCCCCGCTGCTCAGCTTGGCGGACCTGATCGGCGACAGGTACAGCATCGACACCTTCGACTTCACCCCCGGTGACCTGCTGCTCCTCTACACCGACGGGATCGCCGAGGCCCGCGCCCGCGACGGCGAGTTCTTCCCGCTGGCGTCCTGGATGGGCCGGCAGCCCCGGACTGCGCCCCACGAGCTGCTCACGGCCCTCCACCGCGACCTCCTCCACTACAGCAGGGGCCGCCTCGACGACGACATCGCGGCCCTCGCCGTACGCCTGCGCGGACCGGCGCCACAGGGCTCGGAATCCCGGTGACCGGCGGGGCCCGGAACCCTAAGATCGGCGCATGATCGAATCCGTGTATCCGCCCAAACCCGGCCCGGGGGACCGGATCGCCGTCCTGTCCCCCTCGTCCGGGCTGCCCGGCCTCTTCCCGCTCCCCCACGAACTGGGGTTGCGCAGACTGCGTGACGACTTCGGGCTGGAGCCGGTGGAGTACCCGACGACACGGCGAATGGGTGCGACGCCCGAGGAGCGGGCCGCGGACGTCCACGCCGCCTTCGCGGACCCGGACATCAAGGCGGTGATCGCCACCATCGGCGGCGACGACCAGATCACCGTCCTCCCCCACCTCGACGGCGACCTCCTGCGCGCCCACCCCAAGCCGTTCATCGGCTACAGCGACAACACCAACCTCCTGCTGTTCCTGCGCAACCTCGGCATCGTCTGCTACCACGGCGCCTCGGTGATGGTCGAGCTCGGCCGGCCCGGTGCCATGCACCCGGCCACCGCCGCCTCCCTCCGGGCGGCGCTGTTCACCTCGGGCCCGTACGAGCTCGGCCGGTCCGGCGAGTACAGGGACGTCGACCTCCCCTGGGAGGACCCCCGCACCTTCGAGTCCGAGCCGCCGATGGAACGCTCCTACGGCTGGACCTGGCACAACGACGACCGCGTGGTCGAAGGTGCCGGCTGGGGCGGCAACCTGGAGATCCTCTCCTGGATGATGGCGGCCGACCGCGCGGTGCTGCCCGCCGACGCGTACGCCGGTGACGTGCTCTTCCTGGAGACCTCCGAGGAGATGCCGCGCGCCGAGGAGGTCTACCGGATGCTGCGGAACATGGGCGAACGCGGCCTGCTGCGGCAGTTCCCCGCGCTGCTGATGGGCCGGGCGAAGAGCTGGTCGTTCGAGAACCGCTTCGACGCCGGGCGGAAGCAGCGCTACCGCGAGGAGCAGCGCGAGGCCGTGCTGCGCGCGCTGCGGCAGTACGCCCCCGGCACCATGGCGGTCTTCGACGTGGACCTCGGCCACACCGACCCGCAGGTCGTCATCCCCGTGGGCGGGCGGATCCGGGTGGACGGACCCGCCCGGCGGATCACCGTCACCTACTGAGTCCCGGGCCGCCGGGCCCGGGCGAGAGCGCGATGCCGAGCGATTGGGCGGCGAAGGGCTTCGGCACGCGCTCCTGGTAGAAGACGTCGAGTTCGGTGACCATGAAGCCGGCGGCGGTCAGCAGGGCGACGGTCGGCCGGGTGAGGTGGCACCCCCCGCTCAGGCGCTTGTGCAGCGGTTCGATCCGGCGCTGGCGGCGGCGGACCCGCCGGTCCTCCTCCGGTGCCAGGCCGTGTTCGACGAAGTGCAGGGCGCCGCCGGGTTTCAGGACGCGCCGCAGCTCGCACAGGGCCACCAGGGGGTCCGGGACCGTGCACAGCGTCCACGTGGACAGGGCGGCGTCGAAGGTGCCGTCCTCGAACGGCAGTGACCGGGCGTCCGGAGCCGCCCGCCGCACCGGCACCCGCGAGGCCCGTACGCGGTCCGTGGCGAGCTCCCACCCCAGGTCCGAGGGCTCGATCGCGGCCACACCGGTGACGCCCGGCGGGTAGAAGGGGACGTTGTGGCCGCTGCCGAAACCGATCTCGACGACCTCTCCGGCCAGGCCGGCGCAGACGCGCCGCCTGAGCGGCCGGGCCGTCCGGGCCCCGCACGCGGCGTCGACGATCCGCGGCACGATCCGTTCGGCGTAGAACCCCATCGCACCCTCCGTGTCCGTGCCTCCAGCTTGGCACCTGGACGGCGGCGCCGGAGGCAGCCGCCACCGAGTGACAACCTGAGGTTGACACCCTCTCGACTGTCAACCTAGGGTTGCATCTATGACGAACCCTTCGGTGGAACCCGTTCGCATGACCCTTCCGGTACGCCTCGACGACCTGATCGAGGCGATCAACAAGGTCCACACCGACCCCCTGGAGCAGCTCAGCGGCGCCGTCGTCGCCGCGGAGGCCCTCGGAGACGTCGCGGACCACCTCATCGGCCACTTCGTCGACCAGGCCCGCCGTTCCGGCGCCTCCTGGACCGACATCGGCCGCAGCATGGGCGTCACCCGCCAGGCGGCCCAGAAGCGCTTCGTGCCCAAGGCCGACAAGGAGGGCTCCGACGCCCTCGACCCCAACGCGGGGTTCGGCCGCTTCACCCCCCGCGCCCGCAACGTGGTCGTGACGGCGCAGAACGAGGCCCGCGCCGCCGGTAACACCGAGATCCGCACCGAGCACCTGGTCCTGGGCCTGGTGGCCGAGGCCGACGGCCTCGCGGGGCTCGTCCTGCGCGCCCAGGAGGTCTCGCCCGACGAGGTGAGGGCCGCCGCGACCGCGGCACTGCCGCCGGCCCGGGACGAGCTCCCCGCCCTCATCCCCTTCGACGCCTCGGCGAAGAAGGCCCTGGAGCTGACCTTCCGTGAGGCCCTGCGCCTGGGCCACGACTTCGTCGGCACCGAGCACCTCCTGCTCGCGCTCCTGGAGCTGGAGAACGGCGCGGGCGTACTGAGCGGCCTCGGCCTGGACAAGGCCGCCGCCGAGGCGACGGTCAGCGAAGCCCTGGCAGCCGTACTCGGCGACGCGGACGGGAAGTAGAGGAGTCCGCGTCCCGCGTCAGCTCGTAGCGCTTGACGTAGGCGCCGAGGAAGGCCTGCAGCGTGGCGACGGCCGGGATCGCGATCAGGGCCCCGACCGCGCCCAGCAGGGCGGTGCCCGCGATCACCGATCCGAAGGCCACCGCGGGATGGATGTCGACGGTCTTCGAGGTCAGCTTCGGCTGGAGCACGTAGTTCTCGAACTGCTGGTAGACCACCACGAATCCGAGGACGTACAGCGCGTACCAGGGATCGACGCTGAAGGCGAGCAGGACCGGCAGCGCGCCCGCGAGATAGGTGCCGATGGTGGGGACGAACTGGGAGACCAGCCCCACCCACACGGCGAGCGCGGGCGCGTACGGCACCCCGAGGACCGCCAGCACGATGTAGGTCGCGACACCGGAGATCAGCGCCATCAGTCCGCGCGAGTAGAGGTAGCCGCCCGTCTTGGCGACGGCGATCTCCCAGGCGCGCAGCACCTCGGCCTGCTTCGCGGGCGGCAGTACGGAGCACAGCGCGCGCCGCAGCCGCGGGCCGTCGGCGGCGAAGTAGAAGGAGAACAGCCCGATCGTCAGCAGCTTGAAGAGACCGCCGAGCACGGTGGCGGACACGTCGAGCACGCCCGACGCGCTGTTCTGCACGTACTTGCGCAGCCAGTCGGAGCGCAGCACGCTCTCCTGGATCTCCAGCCGGGACAGATCGGTGCGGAAGGTGGAGTTGATGAAGTTGATCACCGAGTCGAGGTAGCCCGGGAAGCCCTCCACCATGGCGACGATCTGCCCGGCGAGCAGCGATCCGAGCAACGCGAGGAACCCCACGGACACGACGAACACCGCGGTGAACATCAGGAAGGTGGCGACCCCGCGGCGCATGCCACCGGCCGCCATCCGGGCGACCGCGGGTTCGATCGCGAGCGCGAGGAAGAACGCGATCAGGATGTTGACGAGTAGCCCGGTCAGCTGGTGGAAGGCCCAGCTGCCGAGCTGGAAGCAGGCGACGAGGCCCAGTACGAGGACCACCGCGCGCGGCAGCCAGCGCGGCATGCTCTCCCCTCGCCAGGCCGCCGGCGGCCGGCCGGGGCCCTCGGGGCCCCGCGGCGGGGCGGGATCGGCGGGCCGGGCCACCCCCGGATCCGCAGTGGCCGGGCCGTCACCCGGGCCGGCGCCCGAACCGGGGCCCGGATCGGTGCCGGAGGCGACCGCTGCGACAGGGGTGGCACCCGGATCGGCCGCCCGGGGCGGCGGCGGCGCGCCCTGGACGGCTGCGGGCTGGTCGGACGTCTCTTCGGTGGCTCCCACGCCGCCCAGTCTGTCCCACCGGCGGCCCGTGCCGCGAAAAAGCGCCGCCCGTCAGCGCAGCGAGGCCGGCACGTCCATCGCCGAACACACCGCGCGCCACACGTCCTTGGTCTCCCAGCCCGCCTCCAGCGCCTGGTGGACGGTCAGACCGCCCAGCTCCGCCATCACGTGGTCCCGCGCGAAGGAGTCGGCGTAGCCGGCCCCGAAGTGCTCGGCCATCCGCTCCCAGAAAATCGTCAACCGCATGCCCCCAGTATCCCGCCCCCGGGAGAGTGCACCGGCGGCGTTCGCCCCGCGCCCCCGCGTCACCGCCCCCTACCTTGCACGCATGCCCGGAGACGAAGCTTCCGCACAGAGCCCGCACCCCCCACACCCCCCACACCCCCCACACTCCCCACACTCCCCACACTCCCCACACTCCCCGCAGCCCCCGCAGCCCGCCCTCGCCCGCGCCGAGCGGTTCGTCTGGCTCACGGCCCGCGTGCTGGAACAGCGGCGGTTCGCGTTCCACTTCCTCGGCGGGGACGCCGACCCGGTGGACACCGCGCTCGGTTCGTATCTCAACCCCGACGGCGGCTACGGTCACGCGCTCGACCCGGATCTGCGCGGCCCGCTGAGCCAGCCCCTGCACACCGCGCACGCCCTGCGCGTGCTGGACAGCCTGGGCCGATGCGCCGGGCAGCGGATCGAGCGGCTCTGCCGGCACCTGACGGGCGTCTCCACCCCGGAGGGTGCTCTTCCGGTCGTCTTCCCGTCCCCGCGCGACTACCCCGCGGCCCCCTACCACCCGGTGCACGACGACCCGCCGGGCGAACTCCTGACCACCGGCCCGGTCGTCGGCCTGCTGCACCGCAACCGCGTCTGGCACGCCTGGCTCTTCCGGGCCACGGACTTCTGCTGGGACCGGGTCGAGAACCTGCGCCGCTCACATCCGTACGAGGTCCAGAGCGCGGTGGCCTTCCTCGACGGCGTGCCCGACCGGGCCCGCGCGGCGACGGCCGCGGACCGGTTGGGACGGCTGGTGCGCGAGCAGCGGCTCGTGGTCCTCGATCCGCGGCGGCGGACGGATTTCCCGCCGGCTCCGGGCTACGCGCCGGGCGAGCAGCTGTTCCCGCACGACTTCGCGCGGCGGCCCGAGTCGCTGGCCCGCGGTTGGTTCACGGACGAGGAGATGCGCCGCTCGCTGGACTTCCTCGCCGCCGCGCAGCAGCAGGACGGCGGCTGGCCGGTGCGCCGCGAGGCCTGGGCGCCGGGGAGTTCCCTGGAGCGGCGGCCGATCGCGACGCTGGAGGCGCTGCTGGCCCTGCGGGCGTACGGCCGACTGCCGGCGCAGGTCAGCCGCCCAGGGCCCGTACCCCCGCGGTGACGACGACGGCGGCCGCGACGACGACCAGGAACGGGGCCCGCAGCAGCAGGGCGAGCCCGGCGGCGGCCAGTCCGGCGGCCCGGGCGTCGACGACGAGCGCGGACCCCGTGCTGAAGGTCTGCTGGGCCGTGAGCGCGGCGAGCAGCGCGACCGGCAGCAGGGCGGCCAGCCGGCGCACCAGGGGCCGCTCCAGGGCCCCGGCCGGGACGAGCAGCCCCGCGTACTTCACGGCGTAGCAGCCGACGACGGTGAGCCCGATGGCGATCCAGACGTTCACGAGCGGCGTCCCTTCATCCACAGCACGACGGGGGCGGCCAGGGCCGCGATCAGCACGGGCACCCCGGCGGGCAGCACGGGCAGGAACCCCAGCCCGAGGACGAGCGCGAGGGCGGCGACCGCCCGCTCGGTGGCGGTCCTCAGCATCGGCGCGAGGAGGGCCAGGAACACGGCGGGTCCGGCGGCGTCCAGCCCCCAGGCCCTGGTGTCCCCGATGGCCTCGGCACCGAGCGCGCCGAGCAGGGTGGTGACGTTCCACAGGACGTAGAGGGTGAGCCCGGTGACGGTGAAGCCGAGCCGGGCCGACTTCCGGTCGGGCTGGGCCAGCGCCACGGCGGTGGTCTCGTCGATCACCCAGTGCGCGGCGAGGGGCCGTACGGCGCGCGGCAGCCGGAGCAGCTGCGACAGGCGCAGCCCGTAGAAGGCGTTGCGGGTGCCGAGGAAGAAGGCCCCGGCGGCCGCGGTGAACGGGTTCCCGCCCGCGGCCAGCGCCCCGACCAGGGCGAACTGCGAGGCCCCGGTGAAGACGAGCAGGCTCAGCACGCAGGCCTGGAGGGTGCTGACGCCGGCCCCGGCCGCGGTCACGCCGAAGGCGAACCCGGACAGGCCGACGGCGACGCCGACGCCGAGCGCGTCCCGTACCACCGCGGCTCGCGGCCGCCCGCCGGGCGCCGCTGTCTCTCGTATCTCTGGCTCCGTGACCAGCTGCTTCTCTCCCACGCCCCGAAACTACGCGGACCGCGCCGAGTGGGTCTTGTACGTTCTTGCGCGCACCCGGCGTCGGTCCCGCCGCCGCAGCGGTTCCCCGAGCAGTGCGGTGAGCCGCCCCTCGGCGGCGGCGAGGAGCGCAGCTTTGAAGACGGTCAGCGTCCGGAGCGCGCACTCGGCGCCGGCCCCGAAACCGGCGGCCGTCAGCGCGTCCGCCGGCTCGGGCGCGTCGTTCCCGTGGACCTTCCACTCGACCGGCTCATTCCGCGCGGCGCAGGCCTCCGGCTGCCGCCGTACGGTCGCGGCGCCGGGCGACCGCGGCAACGGCCCGTGCCCCACCGTCCCATGGGGGCCGTAGTGCGTACGGACGAAGGGTGCGGCGTGCTCGATCACCGCGCCGGCGGGCGGCCACCGGGGCACCCGGATCCTCGGCTGAGCGTCGTGCGGTGTCCGTACTCCCCCGATGTCCGTGATCGTCAGCCTAAGGGCTGTCCCGTAATCCCCGGTGGATCAGCGCACGGCGTCAGATGCGGTGCATCGCAAGGCAGAGGAGCGTCCCCATACTGGGCGTATTCGGGCGTTCCGACAACGCAGCGAGGTGCCGTAGCTGGCGTCGTGCGCCCGCCGGGGATTGCGGGACAGCCCTTAGGCGGCCCGCTCCCGCCGGTAGGCGCCCGGCGGGACGCCCACGATGCGGGTGAAGTGCCGGTTCAGGTGGGGCTGGTCTGTGAAGCCGACGGCGACCGCCGCCTCGGCCGGCGGGGTGCCCGCGTCGAGCAGCCTGCGCGCCCGCCGGACCCTGGCATCGGTCAGCCAGGTGTGCGGCGGCATCCCGTAGCGCTCCCGGAAGGCCCGCAGCAGGGCGAAGGGACTCGTGCCCAGTTCCGCAGCGAGCTGTTCCAGGGACGGCGGGTCCGCCAGGCGCTCCTCCAGCACGGCCCGGGCCGCCGCCGCTTCGGTGGCGCCGCCGCCGCGGACCGTACGGGTGGGCAGCGGTCCGGCGTACCGGGTCAGCATCCGGGCGACGACGCCCCGCAGGAGGGTGTCGGCGGCCAGTGCGTTCCCGGCCTCGGCGGCCCGGTGGACCTCGGTGATCGTGCGCGAGGCCTGCGGGTCGGCGACGATGTCCGCGGTGAAACCGGGAGTACCGCGCAGCAGGCCCATCTCGGCGGCGACCTCGGCGATCAGGCCGCTGGAGGGGTAGAGCGTGGCGTACGCCCAGCCCTCGGGCGCCCCGGCGCGCGCGGTGTGGGGCACCTCGGGGTTGATCAGGACCACGCTGCCCGGTCCGGCGCGCACGACGTGGCCGGGCAGGCCCACCTCCTCGATGCCGCCGGTGACGGCCGCGATGACGTAGCCGTCGTGCGCGTGGCGCGGGAAGGTGTGGCGTACGTAGTGGGCGCGCAGCAGGTCCAGCCCGGGCAGCTCCGGGTACTGCCAGTGCCGGGCCCACTCCCGGCGGCCTTCTTCCGTCCCCATCCCCCCATTCTGCGTCCTGCCGCCGACGCGGGTTTGCCCAGGTCCGGGGCGTTGTCAGTGGCCGGGTGCACGATGGGGGCATGGCAGGCGCTGCGCTCGACTCGTTCTCCCCCGCGACCCGCTCGTGGTTCACGGGGGCTTTCGTCACGCCCACGAGCGCGCAGGAGGGTGCCTGGCGTGCCATCGGGGAGGGTTCGGACGTGCTGGTGGTGGCGCCCACCGGCTCCGGGAAGACCCTGGCGGCGTTCCTCGCCGCCCTCGACCGGCTCGCCTCGACCCCGCCGCCCGCCGAGTCCAGGAAGCGCTGCCGGGTCCTCTACGTGTCGCCGCTGAAGGCCCTGGCCGTCGACGTCGAGCGCAATCTGCGCAGCCCGCTGACGGGGATCCGGCAGGAGTCCGTCCGCCTCGGGCTGCCGGAGCCGGACATCCGGGTGGGGATCCGCTCCGGCGACACCTCCGCGGCGGAGCGGCGGTCGCTGGCCACCCGGCCGCCGGACATCCTCATCACCACGCCCGAGTCCCTGTTCCTGATGCTGACCTCGGCCGCGCGGGAGGCGCTGACCGGGATCGAGACGGTGATCGTGGACGAGGTGCACGCGGTCGCCGGGACCAAGCGCGGCGCGCACCTCGCCCTCTCCCTGGAGCGGCTGGACGAGCTGCTGCCGCGTCCGGCGCGCCGGATCGGCCTGTCGGCGACGGTCCGGCCGGTGGACGAGGTCGCCCGGTACCTCGCGCCGCGCGGCCGGGTGGAGATCGTGCAGCCGCCGTCGGCCAAGGAGTTCGACCTGTCGGTGGTCGTCCCGGTGCCGGACATGGGCGAGGTGGGGGCCTCCCCCGCGACGGAGGGCCGGGAGGGCGGGGACCGGCCGTCGATCTGGCCGCATGTCGAGGAGCGGATCGCGGACCTGGTGCAGGCGCACCGCTCGACGATCGTGTTCGCCAACTCCCGCCGCCTCGCCGAACGGCTGTGCAACCGGCTCAACGAGATCGCGTACGAACGGGCCGTCGGCGAGAAGCTGCCCGAGCACGCGTCACCGGCCGAGGTCATGGCCCAGTCCGGCGCCGCCCTGGGCGCCCCGCCGCTGCTGGCCCGGGCGCACCACGGCTCGGTGTCCAAGGAGCAGCGGGCCCTGGTGGAGGAGGACCTGAAGGCGGGCCGGCTGCCGGCCGTGGTCGCCACCTCCAGCCTGGAACTGGGCATCGACATGGGCGCGGTGGACCTGGTGGTGCAGGTGGAGTCACCGCCGTCGGTGGCGTCCGGGCTGCAGCGGGTGGGCCGGGCCGGGCACCAGGTGGGCGCGGTCTCCACCGGGGTGGTCTTCCCCAAGTACCGGGGCGACCTGGTCCAGGCGGCCGTGGTCACCGAGCGGATGCGGACGGGGGCGATCGAGTCCCTGCGCATCCCCTCCAACCCCCTCGACGTCCTGGCGCAGCAGCTGGTCGCCATGGTCGCGATGGACACCTGGCAGCTGGACGACCTCCTCGCGCTGGTGCGGCGGGCGGCGCCGTTCGCGGCGCTCCCGGAGTCGGCGTTCACGGCGGTGCTCGACATGCTGGCGGGCCGCTATCCGTCGGACGCCTTCGCCGAACTGCGGCCGCGCGTGGTCTGGGACCGGGTGGCGGGCACGGTCACGGGCCGGCCGGGGGCCCAGCGGCTCGCGGTCACCTCCGGCGGCACCATTCCCGACCGCGGGCTCTTCGGGGTCTTCCTGGCCGGCTCGGACCCGAAGAAGGGCGGCGGGCGGGTCGGGGAGCTCGACGAGGAGATGGTCTACGAGTCCCGTGTCGGTGACGTCTTCACGCTGGGCACCACCTCGTGGCGCATCGAGGACATCACCCGCGACCGGGTGCTGGTCACGCCCGCCCCCGGGGTGCCGGGCCGGTTGCCGTTCTGGAAGGGTGACCAGCTCGGCCGACCGCTGGAACTGGGGCGTGCGGTCGGTGCGTTCCTGCGCGAGCTCGGCGCCCTCGCCGAGGAGGACGCCCGGCTGCGGCTGGTGGCGGCCGGGCTGGACGCCTGGGCCGCGGACAACGTGCTGGCGTATCTCGCCGAGCAGCGCGAGGCCTGCGGCCACGTACCGGACGACCGGACCATCGTGGTGGAGCGGTTCCGGGACGAGCTGGGCGACTGGCGGGTGGTGGTCCATTCGCCGTTCGGTGCGCAGGTGCACGCCCCGTGGGCGCTGGCCCTGAGCGCGCGCCTCGCCGAGAAGTACGGCATGGACGCGCAGGTGATGCACGCCGACGACGGCATCGTGCTCCGCCTCCCCGACGCGGACCTGCTGTCCATGGACCTGCTGGACCACGACCCGGCGGCGGCGCCCGCCTTCGAGTTCGACGACGAGCAGGCGCCGCTCGGCGCGGCCGACGTCGCCTTCGACCACGGCGACGTCGACCGGATCGTCACCGACCAGGTGGGCGGCTCCGCGCTGTTCGCCTCCCGCTTCCGCGAGTGCGCGGCCCGTGCCCTGCTGCTGCCGCGCCGCAGTCCGGGCCGCCGCACCCCGCTGTGGCAGCAGCGCCAGCGTGCCTCCCAACTGCTCCAGGTGGCCTCCGAGTTCGGTTCCTTCCCGATCGTCCTCGAAGCGGTACGCGAATGCCTCCAGGACGTCTTCGACGTGCCGGGCCTGACCGAGCTGATGGGTGACATCGAGGCGCGCCGGGTCCGGCTGGTCGAGGTCACGACCGCGGAGCCGTCCCCCTTCGCGCGTTCGCTCCTCTTCGGATACGTCGCCCAGTTCCTGTACGAGGGCGACTCCCCGCTGGCCGAGCGCAGGGCGGCCGCGCTGTCGCTGGACTCGCGGCTGCTGGCCGAGTTGCTCGGTCAGGCGGAGCTGCGCGAGCTCCTCGACGCGCAGGTGCTGGAGGAGCTGGAGCGGGAGCTGCAGTGGCTCACCGAGGACCGGCGGGCCAAGGACGCCGAGTCCGTGGCCGACCTGCTGCGCCTGCTGGGGCCGCTGACGCAGGACCGGCTGACGGCGCGCGGGGCGGATCCGGCCTGGGCGCAGGAGCTCGCTGCGGCGCGCCGCGCCATCCGGGTCCGGATCGCGGGCGCGGACCACTGGGCGGCGATCGAGGACGCGGGGCGGCTGCGGGACGCGCTGGGCACCGCGCTGCCCGTCGGTGTCCCGGAGGCGTTCACCGAGCCGGTCAAGGACCCGCTGGGGGACCTGCTGGCCCGGTACGCCCGCACGCACGGGCCGTTCACCACGGCGGCCGCGGCCACCGCCTTCGGCCTGGGCGCAGCGGTGACCGAGGGCGCCCTGCACCGTCTCGCGGCGGCGGGACGGGTGGTGCAGGGCGAGTTCCACCCGGCCGGCATCGGCCAGGAGTGGTGCGACGCGACGGTGCTGCGCAGGCTCCGCCGCCGTTCCCTCGCCGCGCTCCGCCAGGAGCTGGAGCCGGTCCCGCCGACCTCGCTGGCCACCTTCCTGCCGCAGTGGCAGCACCTGGGCGGGGCGCTGCGCGGCCTCGACGGCCTGGCCCGGGCGGTCGAGCAGCTCCAGGGCGCCCCGGTGCCGGCCTCCGCGCTGGAGCGGCTGATCCTGCCGTCGCGGGTGGCGAACTACTCCCCCGGCCTGCTGGACGAGCTGACGACCACCGGTGAGGTGGTCTGGGCGGGGGCCGGAGCCCTCCCGGGCAAGGACGGCTGGGTCTCGCTCTATCTCGCGGACGCCGCCCCCCTGCTCCTGCCACCGGCGCACCCGCTGGAGCCGAGTCCGCTCCAGCAGGCCGTCCTGACGGCCCTCTCGGGCGGGTACGGCCTGTTCTTCCGGCAGATCTCACAGGCGGTGCGCGCCGAGTTCCCCGAGGTCTCGGACGTCGCCCTCTCCGAGGCGGTGTGGGATCTGGCCTGGTCGGGCCGGCTCACCAACGACACCCTCGCCCCGCTGCGCTCCTTCCTCGGCTCGGGCCGTACAGCGGGCTCCACGGCCCACCGGGCCCGGCGCACCGTCCCGCGCGGCCGGTACGGCACCCTGAGCGCGACGGTGTCCCGTACGGGCCCGCCCACGGTCTCCGGGCGCTGGTCGCTGCTGCCGTCCCCGGCACCCGACCCGACCCACCGGGCCCACGCGCTGGCCCGCACCCTGCTGGACCGGCACGGGGTGGTGACGCGCGGCGCCGTCGCCGCCGAGGGGGTCGAAGGGGGCTTCAGCGCGGTCTACCGCGTCCTGTCGGCCTTCGAGGACAGCGGGCAGGCCCGCCGGGGCTATGTGGTCGAGGGGCTGGGCGCGGCCCAGTTCGCGATGGACGGCGCGGTGGACCGGCTCCGCGCCGCCGAGCGGACCCCGCCCCCGCTGGCGGCGGTGGTGCTGGCCGCCGCGGACCCGGCGAACGCGTACGGCGCGGCCCTGCCCTGGCCCGAGCCGCCGGCCGGCGCCACCCACAAGCCGGGCCGCAAGGCGGGCTCCCTGGTGGTCCTGGTGGACGGGGAGCTCACCCTGTACCTGGAGCGCGGCGGCAAGACCCTGCTGGCCTGGCCCGGCCCGGAGGACCCCCGTCTGACGGCTGCGGTCACCGCCCTGGCCGCCGGCTGCCGCGCGGGCACCCTGCCGGCGCTGACGGTGGAGCGGATCAACACCGCGGCCGCGCTCACCTCGCCCCTCGGGCCTTCGCTCGAATCCGCCGGGTTCCACGCCACGCCCCGGGGGCTGCGGCTGCGGCAGTGATCAGCGCATCACCTTGATGCCGAAGCGGGCGCCGCCGAGCGCGAACTGGATCGCGCTGTGCATGTGGGCGTACATCTCCATGCCGCGGGAACTCACCAGCGGGCCGAGGTCGAGGACGTCCTGCCAGCCGTAGGACCGCAGCAGCTCGGTGACCTGCTCCTTGGCGTCCGCGTGCTCACCGGCGATGAAGATGGTGTGGTCGCCGCCCGCGACGGCCCGCGGGTCGACGACCGTCTCCTGCTCCTGGGTGACGCAGGCCTTGACCACCTTGGCCTCCGGCAGCGCGCGCTGGATCCGTTCCCCGAGGCTGTCGTGGTCGACGGGGTCGAGCGCGGGCATCACGCCCCACGGGGTGGGCCAGGGGTGCGCCTGCTCGGGGTTGTAGACGTAGGGGACGGCGTAGTCCATCAGGGTCTTGCCGGCCAGGTGGTCCGCGATGCCGGTGAGGACGCCGACCGCGTTGGCCCCGTCGATCCCGTTGACGACGAAGTCGGCGGCCGCGGCGGCGTCGCCGAAGTTGCGCAGTTCGATGCCGGGGTAGTCGGCGAGCCACTGGCCGAAGGGTTCGACGCCCATGAAGTCCGGTTCGGTGCGGCCCAGGGTGACCTGGGAGTCGCGGGTGCCGACGTACACCTCGTGCCCGAGGCCGAGCAGCTTGGCCGCGTGCGCGCGGCCGCCCGCGCCGGTACCGAGGATTGCGATCTTCATGGTGGTGCTCCGTTCCTGGTGGTGTCCCCTCCCGATGACTCCTCCACCCTAACATCGGTACGGACGTACGTACCAATGATTCTGTGCGAAAGTGATCCGCACCCGGAAGGAGCCTGACCACAGTGACCGAGAAAGCCCGCAGAACCCGCCGACACGACCCGAACCGGCGGGAGCGCATCGCCGAGGTGGCCGAGGAACTGATCGCGGAACGCGGGCTGGAGGGACTGACGCACCGGGCCATCGCCGAACGGGCCGACGTGTCGCTGTCCTCGACCACCTACCACTTCGCCGACCGCGAGGCGCTGATCAGAGCCGCCCTGGAACGCGCCGCCGAACGGTTCGCCTCCTTCGTGCGCCACTGGGCCGAGGCCCACGCCGATGCCGACCCGGAGCAGGTCGTCGAGGCGCTGACCGACGGCGTGATGGCCTGCCTGGGCGAGGGGCGCACCGCCATGGTCGTCGAGTACGAGCTGCACGCCGCAGCCCTGCGCCGCCCGGAGCTGCGCGAGGCCGCGAGCCTGCCCGCCCGGACCACCGCCGAGACCCTGGCCCCCCTGCTCGGGCCGACGGCCGCCGCGACGGCGGCCCCTCTGATGACCGGTCTCTGCCTGCACGCCATGAACGCCCCCGTCCCGCCGACCCGCGACGAGGTCCTGGCCGTCCTCGCCCACGCCCTCCTGCCCCGGCGGCCGTGACCGCCCCCGCCGGTCCCGCGCGGCCGGTCCGCACCGGGTGCGCCGGAAGCGGGCGCCCGCCCCGCCGCAGCGCGAGCCGCACCCGCCCCCGGGCGCCCCGCGCGGGGGCGGGGCGCCCGGGGGCGACAATGGGGGCATGCCCGAAGGCGACAGCATCCGGCGCGCGGCGACCCGCCTGCACGCGGTCCTGGCAGGCCGTGAACTGACCCGCAGCGACCTGCGCGTCTCCCGCTTCGCCACCGCGGACCTCACCGGCCGCGTCACCCTGGACGTCATCCCGCGCGGCAAACACCTCCTCGCCCGCTTCGAGGGCGGCCTCACCCTGCACAGCCACCTCCGCATGGACGGCGCCTGGCGCGTCTTCGCCGCCGGCGAGAAGTGGCGGGGCGGCCCGGACCACGAGGTGCGGGCCGTCCTCGGCACGGCCGACCACACCGCCGTCGGCTACCGCCTCCCCGTCCTGGAGCTGATCCGCACCGCCGAGGAGGACCGCGCCGTCGGCCACCTCGGACCCGACGTCCTCGGGCCGGACTGGGATCCCGTCCGGGCGGCCGGCAACCTCCTCGCCGCGCCGGAGCGCCCCCTGGGCGAGGCCCTGCTCGACCAGCGCAACCTCGCCGGGATCGGCAACGTCTACAAGGCCGAGCTGTGCTTCCTGGCCCAGGTCACCCCATGGACCCCGGTCGGCGGGCTCCCCGAGGAGAACCTTCCCCGCCTGGCGTCCGCGGCACACCGGCTGCTCGCCGCGAACTGCGGGGACGAGCCCGGCCACCGGCGCAACACGACCGGCATCCGCCGACGCGGCCAGGAACTCTTCGTCTACGGCCGCAGCCACCGCCCCTGCCTGCGCTGCGGCACCCCGGTGCGCGAGGCACCCCAGGACGACCGCCCCACCTACTGGTGCCCCCGCTGCCAGTCGGGCCCCGCACCCTGAACCGGGCGGGAGGCCACACGACGATTGACTACCCGTCAGATCCGGTCGTACCGTCCCGGCATGCCCACACCCACCGCCTCGTACGACCTCGCCGGCCGCACCGCCCTGGTCACCGGAGCCGCCGGCGGCATCGGCCGCGCCACCGCCGTCCTGCTCGCCGCCGCCGGCGCCCACGTGCACTGCGCGGACCGCGACGAACAGGGGCTGGCCGAGACGGCCGCCCTGGCGGCCGAGGCCGGTGGCGGCGCCACCGTCCATCCCCTCGACGTCACCGACCGGGCCGCGCTCCGCGAGGCCGTCACCGCGGCGGGCCCGCTCGACATCGCCGCCGCCATCGCCGGGATCATGCACACCAGCAGCGTCCTGGAGACGGCCGACGAGGACCTCGACCGGGTGCTGGACGTCAATTTCAAGGGAGTCCTGCGCACCTGCCAGGAAGCCGCCCGCTCGATGATCGCGGCGGGCCGCCCGGGATCGATCGTCACGATGGCCTCCGGCGCCGTGGACGCCGCCCGGCCCGGCCTGCTCTGCTACAGCGCCTCCAAGGCCGCCGTCGTCCAGCTCACCAGGACCCTCGCCACCGAGACCGGCCCGCACGGCATACGGGTCAACGCCGTCGCCCCCGGCTGGATCCGCACCCCGATGACCGAACGCCACCACCCCGAGGCCCAGGCGCAGACCGAGGCGGCCATGGTCCGCATGTCACCCCTGCGCCGGGTCGGCGAGCCGGAGGACATCGCGCAGGCGGTGCTCTACCTCGCCTCGGACGCCTCGTCCTTCATGACGGGCCAGATCCTGCGTCCGAACGGCGGCGTATCGATGCCCTGGTAGCCGCGTCCGCAGCACCGACCGCCCCGACCGCTCCGTCCGCCCCCGCCTCGCCGCCACCGGGCCCCGGGCCGTCCCCGCCCCCGTCCCTGTACCCGGCATCCCCGGCCCTCCGGTCGGCCCGCCGGATCCTGCGCAGGGGCGCCGGCACGCAGTGCACGGGCAGCAGTCCCAGGCTCCAGCCACCCACGGCCACCGCACCCTCCACGGCCCCCGACTCCGCGGGAGCCAGCACCAGCCGGAGCACGGCCCACCACCACAGGGCCCCCACCGTCAGCGCGAGAGCCGACACCGCGGGTATGCGCAGCGACGTCCGCACTGACACCTCCAGGGGCCGGGAGCCGGACGGCCCCATCGTCTCGCACGCCCCCCGCGCCCGCACCCAGAACGGCCGGGAGCCCCGTCCGGTGCTCCACGCACCGGCCGGGGCTCCGGCCAAGCTCAACCACGCACGTGCTCGCTCACGCGGCTACGACATTCACCGCTTCCGCAGGCGCCTTGATGGTCACCCGTTCGGGACCCGCGACCGAAGCCATCGAGACCGAATTGAGCATCGGGCGGACCGGTACGCCGACCGGTTCGCTTGCCGCGGCCGACTGTGCCAGCTCAGCGAGCGACAGTTCGTCACTGACTTCGCGCATCAGCTCGGACATCCGTACGTCCAACGCGTCGCAGATCGCGGAGAGCAGCTCGGAGGATGCCTCCTTCTGCCCCCGCTCCACCTCGGAGAGATAGCCGAGCGAAACTCGGGCCGACGAGGAGACTTCGCGCAGAGTACGGCCCTGGCGCTGGCGCTGCCGACGCAGCACGTCACCCAGCAGGCGACGGAGCAGAATCATCGGTGGCTCCCTCCTCTGACCGTGTAGCCGCATCCTTCACGCCCCACCGTACCGCCTCGCGCCGCGGCCGTGCGGGGAGCGATGTCGTGTTCACTCAGGGCTGCAAACATCAAATCCCCCCGTTCTGTTCCGTATCCTGCCCCCGCGCATTCTCTCGGAGTTCGTCCGCGAGAAGCTCGAGCACTGTGCGTGCACTCTCCCTACGGATTTCCGCCCGGGAGCCGTTCAACCTCAGCAGGACCGTTTTCCTGCCCGTCGGACCGTCCACGGCGACAAAAACGGTGCCCACCGGCTGCCCGTCCTGCGGCTCCGGACCGGCCACCCCGGTCGTCGCGATTCCCCACGAAGCGCCCATCACCCGGCGCACACCGGCCGCCATCTCAGCTGCCACCTGGGCGTTCACCGCACCCTCGGCGTCCAGCAGGGCGGCGTCCACACCCAGGACCCGGTGCTTGATCTCCGTCGCGTACGCCGTGACCGAGCCGCGGAACGACCGGGAGGCACCGGGAACGGCCGTCAACTCGGCCGCGACCATGCCGCCGGTCAGGGATTCCGCGACGGCGACGGTCTGGTCACTCTCCGCGAGTAGCTGGAGCGCGTACGCGGCGACCGTGCGCCCCTCGCCCGCTCCGGCACTCCCCCGCGCCTCCGGAGAATCCCCCGCCCCTCCGGTCACCGCGCGGCCCGCTCCGCGGCGATACCCCGGCGACGCAGCACGATCGCCTGGCGGATGTAGTCCAAACCGGTGACGACGGTCAGCACGACCGCGATCGCCATCACCCAGAAGCGCATCGTCGCCAGCGCACCCGTCAGCGCGAGCACGTACATGCCCACGGCCGTGCCCTGGGCCAGCGTCTTCAGCTTGCCGCCGCGGCTGGCCGGAATCACGCCGTAGCGGATGACCCAGAAGCGCAGCAGCGTGATCCCCAGCTCGCGTCCGAGGATCACCCCGGTCACCCACCACGGGAGGTCGCCCAGCCAGGAGAGACAGATCAGCGCCGACCCCATGATCGCCTTGTCGGCGATGGGGTCGGCGATCTTGCCGAAGTCCGTGACCAGGTTGTACGTCCGGGCCAGGTGCCCGTCGAAGATGTCGGTGATCATGGCGACGGCGAACGCCGCCCAGGCCCAGGCCCGCCACGCCGGGTCGTACCCGCCGTCGGCCAGCAGCAGCAGGACGAATCCCGGCACCAGCACGAGCCGGATCATCGTCAGGATGTTGGCGATGTTCCACAGGCTGGCCTGATCGACCGCCGCGGCCCCCAGCTTCGCGCCGGGTACGGGCCGACGGCCGGTCCCGCCCGCCGCAGATGCCGGGACACCGGTCATCCGGCCGCCTCCTCGAAGTCGATGTCCAGGGGCTCGGCGACCAGGTCCACTCCCAGGGTGCCGACCACCTTCGCCATGACGATACGCCCGGGGACCAGGCCCGTGCCGTCGGTGAAGACGACCTGGCCGTCGGTCTCGGGGGCCTGGTGCGCGGCGCGACCGTAGGCCCCCTCGCCCTCCTCGGCCTCGTCGAAGGGGACGACCGTCTCCACGAGCACTTCCAGGGTCTCGCCGATCCGCTCCTCCGCACGCTGGGCGGTGAGCTCCTCGGCGAGCCGCTGCATGTGTGCCAGGCGCTCGGCGATCGTGTCCTCGTCCAGCTTGTTCTCGTAGGTGACGGCCTCGGTGCCGTCCTCGTCGGAGTAGCCGAACACACCGATCGCGTCCAGGCGGGCGTGGGTGAGGAAACGCTCCAGCTCGGCGAAGTCGGCCTCCGTCTCGCCGGGGAACCCGACGATGAAGTTCGAGCGGACGCCGGCCTGCGGGGCCTTGGAGCGGATGGTGTCCAGCAGCTCCAGGAAGCGGTCGGTGTCCCCGAAGCGGCGCATGGCGCGCAGCACGTCGGGAGCGGAGTGCTGGAAGGACAGGTCGAAGTACGGCACGACCTTGGGCGTCGAGGTCAGCACGTCGATCAGGCCCGGGCGCATCTCGGCGGGCTGGAGGTAGCTGACGCGGACGCGCTCGATGCCCTCGACGGCGGCGAGCTCGGGCAGCAGGGTCTCCAGCAGCCGGATGTCGCCGAGGTCCTTGCCGTACGAGGTGTTGTTCTCGGAGACCAGCATGATCTCCTTGACGCCCTGCTCGGCGAGCCAGCGGGTCTCACCCAGCACGTCGCTGGGCCGGCGGGAGATGAAGGACCCGCGGAAGGACGGGATGGCGCAGAAGGAGCAGCGCCGGTCGCAGCCGGAGGCCAGCTTGACCGATGCCACCGGGCTCTTGTCCAGGCGGCGGCGCAGCGGGGCGCGGGGACCGGAGGCGGGCGCGACGCCCTCCGGCAGGTCCGCGGGGGCCTCGGCGGGCTCCTCGGCGGGCGCCTGGGCGTGCCCGGGGAGGGCGACGTCGGCGGCCTGGCGGGCGGCGGGGCTGATGGGTAGCAGCTGGCGGCGGTCGCGGGGGGGGTGGGCTTCGACACTGCCGCCGCCGAGGATGACCTGGAGGCGGTTGGAGATGTCGGCGTAGTCGTCGAAACCGAGGACTCCGTCGGCCTCCGGAAGGGCCTCGGCGAGCTCCTTGCCGTAGCGCTCGGCCATGCAGCCGACGGCGACGACGGCCTGGGTCCTGCCGTGATCCTTGAGATCGTTGGCTTCCAGCAGGGCGTCTACGGAGTCCTTCTTGGCGGCTTCGACGAAGCCACAGGTGTTGACGACGGCTACGTCCGCGTCGGCGGCGTCCTCGACGAGCTCCCAGCCATCCGCCGCCAAGCGGCCTGCGAGCTCCTCCGAGTCCACCTCGTTACGGGCGCAGCCAAGAGTGACAAGGGCGACGGTACGGCGTTCGGGCATGGACTCAAGACTACTTCGTCCCGACGCGGGCCCCTGCCGCACGTCCCCGCACAGCAGGATCCCCGGGGTGCTCGCAGCACCCCGGGGACCCCGGATCACGCCTTCTGCCTGGGGACGGCCCCTCGGTCAGCCCGCCTGCGGCTGATCACGGGAGGGGTCCTCCTTGGTGTACGTGAGACGTTCCACCTGACCCGGCTGGAAGTCGTCCTTGATCTCCTTGCCGTTCACGAACAGCTTCACGACTCCGGCGTCGCCGAGCACGAGGTCGATGGACTCCTTGTCCGTGAAGGTCTTCGACTCGCCCTGCACGAGGGTGCCGTCGAAGAGGAGCCGGCCCGTGGAGTCCTTCGCGGAGATCCAGCTCTCGCCGGTGTCGGCCGTCAGGACGACCGTGACGAGGTCCTTGGGCGCGGCGGCGATGGCACTGTCCGAGGGCTCCGGCTTGGCGGCTTGCGGGACTGCCTGCGAGGGCTGGACGGACGGCTTGCCGCCGCTCTGCTTGGGTGCGGGCTTGGGGGAGGCGGAACCTTCCGCCACCGGGCGCTTTTCCTTCTCGTCGCCGCCGCTGAAGGCGGTGAAGGCCACGAAGCCGATCACGGCGACGATGGCGGCGACCATGGCGGCGGTCCAGTTCGGCCGCTGCCGCTCGGGACGGATCCGCTCGGCCTCGAACATCGGCGCGGCGGGGGTGGGTGCCGGCCTGCCGCCGTGGGCCGCGTCGTAGCTGTCGACCAGGGGTGCCGGGTCGAGGTGGACGGCGCGGGCGAGCGTGCGGATGTGACCGCGGGCGTAGACGTCGCCGCCGCACCGCGTGAAGTCGTCCTCTTCGATCGCGTGCACGATCGGGATGCGCACGCGGGTGAGGGAACTGACCTCGTCGACTGTGAGCCCGGCGGCGATCCGGGCCTTCTTGAGGGCCGTCCCGATGGACGGCTCTTCGACGGAACGTTCGACGAGACGGTCCTCGGACCGGTCGTCGGTCGAAGGCCGGTCTTCTTCGGGGGAGTTGGAGTTGCCGATGGACACAAGGGCGCCTTTCGAGCGTGTAGCCACCTGCTGGATGTCCAGTCTAGGGGGGGTACGAAAGGGTGGAGCAACCGGAGGGTGCTCTTCCTACGCCATCCGAATGGTGTGCGAAGGTCCCCTCCGGCGTGGCGGTCCGACGCCGTACGCGATGTCGTGCGCGGTGCCGCCACTTCTCTTCAACTTGACGCGGGCCCAAGGGAAACGGTTGCCCGCCGAACGGCTACGAATCGGTCTCGCCGCGGATGACCGCGAGCACCCCGTCCAGCTCGTCGGCCTTGAGCAGGACGTCGCGCGCCTTCGAACCCTCGCTCGGGCCGACGATGCCCCGCGACTCCATGAGGTCCATGAGCCGCCCGGCCTTCGCGAAGCCCACCCGCAGCTTGCGCTGGAGCATCGAGGTGGAGCCGAACTGGGTGGTGACGACCAGCTCCGCCGCCTGGCACAGCAGGTCCAGGTCGTCGCCGATCTCCTCGTCGATCTCCTTCTTCTGCTTCTGCCCCACGGTGACGTCGTCCCGGAAGACCGGCGCCATCTGGTCCTTGCAGTGCTTGACGATCCCGGCGATCTCGTCCTCGGTGACGAAGGCGCCCTGGAGACGGACGGGCTTGTTCGCGCCCATCGGGAGGAACAGCCCGTCACCCTTGCCGATGAGCTTCTCCGCACCGGGCTGGTCGAGGATGACCCGGCTGTCGGCGAGCGAGGACGTGGCGAACGCGAGCCGCGAGGGCACGTTCGCCTTGATCAGCCCGGTGACCACGTCCACCGAGGGCCGCTGCGTGGCGAGCACCAGGTGGATGCCGGCGGCGCGGGCCAGCTGGGTGATGCGGACGATGGAGTCCTCGACGTCGCGCGGGGCCACCATCATCAGGTCGGCCAGCTCGTCGACGATCACGAGCAGGTACGGGTAGGGGTTGAGCTCGCGCTCGCTGCCCGGCGGCAGTTTGATCTTCCCGTCCCGGATGGCCTGGTTGAAGTCGTCGATGTGCCGGTAGCCGAAGGCCGCCAGGTCGTCGTAGCGCAGGTCCATCTCGCGCACGACCCACTGGAGCGCCTCGGCGGCCCGCTTGGGGTTGGTGATGATCGGCGTGATCAGGTGCGGGATGCCCTCGTACGCGGTCAGCTCGACCCGCTTGGGGTCGACGAGGACCATCCGGACGTCCTCCGGGGTGGCCCGGACCATGACCGAGGTGATCAGGCAGTTGATGCAGGAGGACTTGCCGGAGCCGGTGGCGCCGGCGACCAGCACGTGCGGCATCTTGGCGAGGTTGGCCATGACGTAGCCGCCCTCGACGTCCTTGCCGAGCGCGACCAGCATGGGGTGGTCGTCCTCGGCCGCGTCCGCGAGCCGCAGGACGTCGCCCAGGTTGACCATCTCGCGGTCGGTGTTGGGGATCTCGATACCGACCGCGGACTTGCCCGGGATCGGGCTGATGATCCGCACGTCGGGGCTGGCCACGGCGTAGGCGATGTTCTTGGTCAGCGCGGTGATCCGCTCGACCTTCACGGCCGCGCCGAGGGTCACCTCGTAGCGGGTGACCGTCGGGCCCCGGGTGAAGCCGGTGACGTCGGCGTCGACCTTGAACTCGGTGAACACGTTGCGCAGGGAGGCGACCACGGCGTCGTTGGCGGCGCTGCGGGTCTTGCCGGGCCCGCCCTTCTCCAGCAGGTCCAGCGAGGGCAGGGAGTACGTGATGTCCCCGCGCAGCTGGAGCTGCTCGGCGCGCGGCGGGAGCGGCTGGGCCTCCGGCGCGGCCTTCGTCAGGTCGGGCACCGCCAGCGTCCCTGAGGCCGCGGCGGTGGTGGCGTGCGGCTGCCCGGCGGGCTCTCCCGCGGGCGCGGCGGGCCCGGCCGGCGCTGCGGAGCGCTCGCCGCGGGCGGTCGGCACCGGCGTGGTGAGCTCCGTGCCGTCCCGCTCGGGGGTGATCCCGTGGGTGAGGTCGGCGACGAGCGGGGAGGGGGGCATGCCGCCGTAGACCACCCCGTCCAGCGCGGCGGCGGCCGCCGCGGCCACGTCGACGGCGTCCATCTCCCGGTCGATCGCCGGCCGGGCGGCGGTCCGGCGCGGCCGGCGCCGCCGGGCCAGGGCCTCCTCCTCGGCGGCGTCCGCGGGATCGCCGGAGGCCGCACCGGCCCCGGAACGGGCCCGCCACCGCTCCGGGTCGTGCCGGACGGCGCCGCCCGCGTCCTCCCCGTAGCCCTCGTCGTACTCGTTCGGGGCGATGATCCCGAGCCGGATGCCCAGCCGGCGCAGCCGCTGCGGGATCGCGTTGACCGGGGTCGCGGTGACCACGAGCAGTCCGAAGACGGTCAGCAGCACCAGCATGGGCACGGCCAGCGGCGCGCCCATGGTGAAGATCAGCGGCTTGGAGGCGCCCCAGCCGATGAGCCCGCCCGCGTTCTGCATGGCGGTGGTGCCCTCGTCGCGGCCGGGCGCCCCGCAGGCGATGTGGACCAGGCCGAGGACGCCGATGACGAGCGCGGACAGCCCGACGCCGATGCGGCCGTTGGCGTCGGTCTGCTCGGGGTGGCGGATGAAACGTACCGCCATGACGCCGAGCAGTATCGGCACGAGCAAATCCAGCCGCCCGAAGGCACCGGTGACCAGCATCGTGACCAGATCCCCGACGGGACCGCTCAGGTTCGACCAGGTGCCGGCGGCGACGATCAGCGCCAGGGCGAGGAGCAGCAGCGCGACGCCGTCCTTGCGGTGGGCGGGGTCGAGGTTCCTGGCACCGTGGCCGATCCCGCGGAAGACCGCGCCGACCGCGTGCGCGCAGCCCAGCCACAGGGCCCGCACCAGTCGCAGCACGCCGCTCGTCGGGGACGGCACGGGCTTGGCCGCGGCCTTCTTGGCCGGGGCGCGCCTGGCGGCCGCGGCCTTCTTCGCCGGTGGCTTGCGGGCGGGGGCCGCCTTCTTGGCGGGCGCCGTCGTACGGCCGGTGCGGCCCTTCGCAGTGCCCGCGGTGCTCGGGGAACCCTTGCCGGACGTACTTGAGGCCATGGGGCCGAGGTTACCGGTGCGCGCGCCGGTGGACACGCGTGCCCACCCCTTCACCCGTTCGTGTCGTCGCCGGGGCAGGCACTTTGACGCTCCGCCAAGCCGGACGCGTACGCGGTCAGTTCTGCGCGGGCAGTGCCGGAGCCCCTCCGGCGCTTCCGGGCTCCAGTGCGTCGAGGGCCCGCCGCAGTCCGGTGAGTTTGCGTTCCAGATGGGCCGCGGTCGCCACGACGCCGGCATCGGCCTCGTCCTCGCCGAGCTGCTTGCTGAGCGCCTCGGCCTGCTCCTCGACCGCCGCGAGCCGGGCGGACAGCTCGGCCAGCAGGCCCGCCGTCTCCTTGCCGGCGTCCACGCCGTTCGAGCCGCCGCCCTCCAGCTGGAGCCTCAGCAGGGCCGCCTGCTCCCGCAGTTGGCAGTTCTTCGTATACAGCTCCACGAAGACGGAGACCTTCGCCCGCAGCACCCACGGGTCGAAGGGTTTGGAGATGTAGTCGACCGCACCCGCCGCGTAGCCGCGGAAGGTGTGGTGCGGACCGTGGTTGATCGCGGTGAGGAAGATGATCGGAATGTCCCGGGTCCGCTCCCGCCGCTTGATGTGCGCGGCCGTCTCGAACCCGTCCATACCCGGCATCTGGACATCCAGCAGGATGACCGCGAAATCGTCCGTGAGCAGCGCTTTGAGCGCCTCCTCCCCCGACGATGCCCGGACCAGTGTCTGATCGAGCGCGGAGAGGATGGCCTCCAACGCCAGCAGATTCTCCGGCCGGTCGTCGACCAGGAGGATCTTGGCCTTCTGCACCATGCCCTGTCCTCCTCGCCCCGGCACGGGGCCTCCCCGGCTCCTGGCACCGGCCTGTGCGCCGGGCCCCGCCCCAGAGGACGACACCCGTGCGCCGTCCGTCCTTGTGCCGGTCATCGTAGCCCCAGTCCCGAGATCGCCACACCCTGTCACCAAGATGTCACTGTGCACGAAGCGGAAACGTGGCGGGAGAGCAGAAGGTTCCCCGTTCCCCGCCGCACCGTACCGCCGCGGGCACAGTGCGTCAGCGACCGGTTCCCCACCGCCCTCCCCCCTGTCTCACTTGCCCCGCATCCACTGCTCCATCACCGACAGCAGGTAGTCCGGGTCGACCGGCTTGGTGACGTAGTCGGAGGCACCGGAGTCGATCGCCTTCTCCCGGTCCCCCTTCATCGCCTTCGCCGTCAGCGCGATGATCGGCAGGCCGGCGAACTGCGGCATCCGCCGGATCGCCGAGGTCGTGGCGTACCCGTCCATCTCGGGCATCATGATGTCCATCAGCACGACCTTCACATCGTCGTGCTGCTCCAGGACCTCGATGCCCTCCCTGCCGTTCTCCGCGTACAGCACCGCCAGCCCGTGCTGTTCCAGCACGCTGGTGAGCGCGAAGACGTTGCGGACGTCGTCGTCCACGATGAGCACCCGCTCGCCACGGAAGTCGTACGTCCGGGCCACCGTCGGCAGCTCCTGCTCCGCGGCGTCCCAGGCGTCCTCGGCTCCCTCCGCGTGCGGCTGTCCCGGCACCGCCGTACGCGGCTCCAGGTCGCTCAGCGCCTTGCGCCGCCGCCGGAACAGCCCGGACCCGCCGCTCTGTCCGGCCGCCGCCGGCGGCACGGACCGCGCGGGCTGCGGCTGCGCCGCCGGAGCCGCCGCGGGCCCGGCCGGCAGAACCGGCAGTCCGGGCCGGGCCCCGTCGAGGGACCGGCGGTACAGCTCGCCCCGGGCGCCTCCCGGCGTGGGCGGCGCGTACCCCTGCGGCGGCAGCTCGCTCGGGTGCAGCGGCAGGTACAGCGTGAAGGTGGAGCCGCGGCCGGGCTCGCTCGCCGCGTGGATCTCGCCGCCCAGCAGCCGGGCGATCTCCCGGCTGATGGACAGCCCCAGACCCGTACCGCCGTACTTGCGGCTCGTGGTCCCGTCCGCCTGCTTGAAGGCCTCGAAGATCACCAGCATCTTGCTCGCCGCGATCCCGATGCCGGTGTCGGTGACCGAGAAGGCGATCAGGTCCGCGTCCGCCTCCCGCAGCGAACCGGCCTCCAGCAGCTGCTCGCGGATCTCGGTCGGCACGTCGCCCGCGGCGGGCCGGATCACCAGCTCCACCGCGCCGGTGTCGGTGAACTTCACCGCGTTCGACAGCAGGTTGCGCAGCACCTGCAGCAGCCTCTGCTCGTCGGTGTGCAAGGTGGCGGGCAGCTCCGGGGAGACCCGCACCGAGAAGTCGAGGCCCTTCTCCGCCGTCAGCGGCCGGAAGGTCGCCTCCACGTAGTCCACGAGCTGCACCAGGGCGATCCGGGTCGGTGAGACGTCCATCTTCCCGGCCTCGACCTTCGACAGGTCGAGGATGTCGTTGATCAGCTGGAGCAGGTCACTGCCGGCGCCGTGGATGGTCTCGGCGAACTCCACCTGCTTCGGCGACAGGTTCTCGTCCGCGTTGTCGGCGAGCAGCTTGGCCAGGATCAGCAGCGAGTTGAGCGGGGTGCGCAGCTCGTGCGACATGTTCGCCAGGAACTCGGACTTGTAGCGCATCGAGACCGCGAGCTGCTCGGCACGCTCCTCCAGGACCTGCCGCGCCTCCTCGATCTCGGTGTTCTTCACCTCGATGTCCCGGTTCTGCTGGGCCAGCAGTTCGGCCTTCTCCTCCAGCTCCGCGTTGGCGGCCTGCAGGGCCTTCTGCCGGTTCTCCAGCTCGTCGGAACGCTCGCGCAGCTGCTCGGTCATCTCCTGCGACTGCTTCAGCAGCATCTCCGTCTTGGAGTTGACGCTGATGGTGTTGACGCTCGTACCGATCATCTCGGCGATCTGGCTGAGGAAGTCCTTCTGGATCTGCGTGAAGCCCGTGAAGGAGGCCAGCTCGATGACGCCGAGCACCTTCCCCTCGAAGAGCACCGGCAGCACGATCACGTGCGCCGGCGGGGCCTCGCCGAGGCCCGAGGAGATCTTCAGGTAGCCGGGCGGGGTGTTCTCGACGAGGATCGTCCGCTTCTCCTCGGCGACCGCCCCGATCAGCCCCTCCCCCGGCCGGAACGAGATCGGCATCTGGCCGCCGGCGTACGCGTAGCTCCCGCGCATCCGCAGCTCGTACGAGCCCTCCGCGCCCCCGTCCGTCCCGATCTCGGTGGTGCCGCCGGCCGGCACCGCCAGGAAGAAGGCACCGTGCTGCGCGGAGACCACCGGGGTCAGCTCGCTCATGATCAGCGAGGCGACGTCGTCGAGGTCGCGGCGGCCCTGCATCAGTGCCGAGATCCGGGCCAGGTTGCCCTTGAGCCAGTCCTGCTCCTTGTTGGCCAGGGTGGTGTCGCGCAGGTTGACGATCATCGTGTTGATGTTGTCCTGCAGGACCTGGATCTCGCCCGCCGCGTCCACGTCGACCTTCAGACTGAGGTCGCCGCGGGTCACCGCGGTCGCCACGGCCGCGATCGCGCGCACCTGCCGGGTGAGGTTGCCGGCCATCTCGTTCACGGACTCGGTCAGGTCCCGCCAGGTGCCGTCGACGTCCCGGACCCGGGCCTGGCCGCCGAGGATGCCCTCGGTGCCCACCTCGCGGGCCACCCGGGTCACCTGGTCGGCGAAGGAGGACAGCTGGTCGACCATCGTGTTGATGGTGGTCTTCAGTTCCAGGATCTCGCCGCGGGCGTCGATGTCGATCTTCTTGGTCATGTCGCCCTTGGCGATGGCGGTCGTGACCATGGCGATCTGCCGCACCTGACCGGTCAGGTTGGAGGCCATGAAGTTCACCGAGTCGGTGAGGTCCTTCCACGTCCCCGACACCCCGGGCACGTGCGCCTGGCCGCCGAGGCGGCCCTCCGTACCCACCTCGCGGGCCACCCGCGTCACCTCGTCGGCGAAGGACGACAGGGTCTTCACCATCGTGTTGACGGTGTCGGCGAGCTGAGCGACCTCGCCGCGCGCCTCGACGGTGACCTTCTTCGTCAGGTCGCCGTTGGCGACGGCAGCGGAGACCTGGGCGATCCCGCGCACCTGGGCCGTCAGGTTCCCGGCCATCGTGTTGACGTTGTCGCTGAGGTCCTTCCAGATGCCGGTGACCCCGCGGACCCGGGCCTGGCCACCGAGGATGCCCTCGGTGCCCACCTCGCGGGCCACCCGCGTCACCTGCTCCGCGAAGGAGGACAGCTGGTCCACCATCGTGTTGACGGTCGTGACGAGTTCGAGGATCTCGCCCTTGGCATCGACGGTGATCTTCTTCGAGAGGTCGCCCATCGCGACCGCCGTCGTCACCTCGGCGATGTTGCGCACCTGCGAGGTCAGGTTGTTCGCCATGAAGTTGACGGACTGCGTGAGGTCCTTCCAGGTGCCGGAGACACCCTTGACCTCGGCCTGACCGCCGAGGATGCCCTCCGTGCCCACCTCCCGGGCCACCCGGGTGACCTGCTCCGCGAAGTTCGAGAGCTGGTCGACCATCGTGTTGAGGGTGTTCTTCAGCTCCAGGATCTCGCCGCGGGCGTCCACGTCGATCTTCTGCGACAGGTCACCGCGCGCCACCGCCGTGGCGACCTGGGCGATGTTGCGGACCTGCGAGGTGAGGTTCCCGGCCATGCCGTTCACCGAGTCCGTGAGGTCGCGCCAGACACCGGCCACGCCGGGCACCTGCGCCTGGCCGCCGAGGCGACCCTCCGTACCCACGTCCCGGGCCACCCGCGTCACCTGCTCCGCGAAGGCGGAGAGCTGGTCGACCATCGTGTTGATGGTGTTCTTCAGCTCCAGGATCTCGCCCCGGGCGTCCACGTCGATCTTCTGCGACAGGTCACCGCGCGCCACCGCCGTGGTCACCTGCGCGATCTGACGCACCTGCGAGGTCAGGTTCCCGGCCATGAAGTTGACGGAGTCGGTCAGCTCCTTCCAGGTGCCGGAGACCCCCTCCACCCGGGCCTGGCCGCCGAGGCGCCCCTCCGTACCCACGTCCCGCGCCATCCGCGTGACCTGGTCGGCGAAGGACGACAGCTGGTCGACCATGGTGTTCACGGTGTTCTTCAGCTGGAGCATCTCGCCGGAGACGTCGACCGTGACCTTCTGCGACAGGTCGCCGTTGGCCACCGCCGTGGTCACCTGCGCGATGTTGCGGACCTGCCCGGTGAGGTTGCGGAAAGCCGTGTTCACCGAGTCGGTGAGGTCCTTCCACGTCCCCGCCGCCCCCGGCACCTGCGCCTGGCCGCCCAGCTCGCCCTCGACGCCGACCTCACGGGCCACCCGCGTCACTTCCGCGCCGAAGGACTGGAGCTGGTCGACCATCGTGTTGACGGTGTTCTTCAGCTCCAGCATCTCGCCGGCCACGTCGACCGTGACCTTCTGCGACAGGTCGCCGTTGGCCACCGCCGTGGTCACCTGCGCGATGTCCCGGACCTGGGTGGTGAGGTTGCGGAAGACCGTGTTCACCGAGTCGGTGAGGTCCTTCCACGTCCCCGCCGCCCCCGGCACCTGCGCCTGGCCGCCCAGCAGGCCCTTGGCACCGACCTCGCTCGCCACCCGCGTGACCTCGTCCGCGAAGGTCCGCAGCGTCTCGGTCATCTGGTTGATCGTTTCGGCCAGCTGCGCCACCTCGCCGCGTGCGCTGACCCGTACCTTCTGCGACAGGTCACCGTTGGCGACCGCCGTCGTCACCTGCGCGATCCCGCGCACCTGGGCCGTCAGGTTCCCGGCCATGGTGTTGACGGAGTCGGTCAGGTCCTTCCACACACCCGCGACCCCGGGCACCTTGGCCTGGCCGCCCAGCTCGCCCTCCGTACCCACCTCGCGGGCGACCCTGGTCACCTCGGAGGAGAAGGACGACAGCTGGTCCACCATCGTGTTCACGGTGTTCTTCAGCTGGAGCATCTCGCCGGCCACGTGCACGGTGACCTTGCGCGACAGATCGCCCTTCGCGACCGCCGTCGTGACGAGAGCGATGTCACGCACCTGCGCGGTGAGCCGGTACGCCATCGTGTTGACGGAATCGGTCAGGTCCTTCCAGGAACCAGACATTCCGCGCACCTGGGCCTGGCCGCCGAGCTTGCCCTCGGTACCCACCTCCAGCGCCACGCGCGTCACCTCGTCGGTGAACGCGGACAGCTGGTCGACCAGGTTGTTGACCGTGCGCCCGACCTTCAGGAACTCGCCGCGCAACGGATGCCCGACCCCGTCGGCCGCCTGCGTCCGCAGGTCCATCCGCTGGTCCAGGTCGCCCTCGGCCACCGCCGACAGCACCCGTCCCACCTCGGACACCGGCCGGGCCAGGTCGTCGACGAGCTGGTTCGAGGCGTCGATCGCGGCCGCCCAGGAGCCCTCGCAGGCACCCGTTTCCAGCCGTTCGCTGAGCTTCCCCTCACGGCCCACCGTCCGCCGGACCCGGGACAGCTCCCCGGTCAGGTGGAGGTTGCGGTCGGCGACCTCGTTGTAGACGGCGGCGATCTCCGCCATCACGCCGTCGCCGGACACCGTCAACCGCTTGCGGAAGTTTCCGTCCCGCATCGACACAAGGGCCGTGAGCAGCCTGTCCAGCGCGGCGGTATCGACCTCTGTCGTGCCGCCTCGCCGGGACCGCCCGCCCTTCGGCCGCGTTCCCGTACGCCGCACCACTGCGCCAGACTCCACCGTGTCCCTCCCGAAAGGGTCGACCGCTGTTCCACCGGACACCTGACTCGTCACAAGCCGGCACTACAAGCCTGCCCAGTGTTTCACCCTGGCCGAACCAGGCCATAACACTTCGGCACCATCGCACACCGGCCGTACCCTGCGAGTGGATTCCCGGACGACGGCACCCTGCCGTCCGCGAAGGTAAGTAACCTGGCAACCGATGTCCAACCGCGTCGAAGGAGATTCGTGATCACGGCACGGGCGGCTGCCAGCTTCGACCCTCTCGGGCGCTCGGTCGCCGCCGCTCGCGCGTTCGTCCGCGACACCCTGCAGGGCTGGGGTTTCGCGGACATCGTCGACGACGCGGTGGTCCTCACCAGCGAACTCGTCACCAATGCCGTGGTCCACGCCGGAACCAGGGCCGAGGTCCTCTGCCTGCGCACCGAGGACGGCGTACGGGTCGAGATCGCCGATCGCTACCCGGAGCGCGAGCTGCCGCTGCGGCACCCGGGCGAGCGGCCGTACGCCGACCCCGACCGCGAGAGCGGCCGCGGGCTGATGCTCTGCGCCGCACTGGCCACCCGCTGGGGAGTGGAGTACACCGGCACCCACAAGCACGTGTGGTTCCGCCTCGATCTGCCGGACCGGCCGGTCGGTACCCGCTCCGCGGGCCCCGTCGTCCCCGACCGGCTGCTGCCCCTCGCCGACAGCCGGGTCCGCGTCGCCGTCCTCCAGGTCGACTCGGCCGACACCGTCTCCGCCTGGAACGAGGACGCCGAGCACATCTTCGGCCACCCCGCCGAGAAGGCGGTCGGCCGACCCCTCGCCGAGCTCGCCGCCTGGCCGCAGACCCCGGGCACCGGAACCGGCATCGCCGAGGCCCTGCGGCTGTCCCGCTGGGAGGGCAGCTACGGCGTCCGCGGCGCCGACGGCCGCGTCATCCCCGTCTACGCCTCCCACCTGCGGGTCCGCGACGCCCACGGCGAACCGTCCACCGTCTGCCTCCTCGTCCACGACGACGAGCGCGCCCTGCTGCAGAGCCCGGCACGGGTGCCGTCCACGGACGGCGGCCACTTCGCCGAGCCCCGCGCCACCGATCCGTTCGAGGTGTTCATCGGCTCGCCCGCCCCCGACGACCTCGACGGCCTGCTCCAGCGCACCGTCGAGCGCGCCCGCGACCTCCTCGACGCCGACGCCGCCTTCCTGCTGCTCGCCACCGACGACGAGACCGAGCTGGAGGTCCGGGCCACCACCGGACTGCCCTCCACCCGCCAGCGCTTCGCCCGCGTCCCCGTCGAGGCCGGCACCAACCGCTACGGCTCCGCCCGGATGCCCGCCGTCCACGACGACCTCGTCGCCGTCCCCGGGGCCGTTCCGCTGCTCGACGCCACCGGCATGCGCTCCGCGGTCACGGTCCCCCTCAAGGTCGAAGGCCGCCTCACCGGCTCCCTGGGCGTAGCCGCCGAGGGCCCCGGCCGCTACTCGAACGAGGAGGCGCTGCACCTGCAGTTCGCGGCCGACCGCATCGCCCTGGCCGTGGAATCCGCCCGCCTCGGCGAACTGGAGCGGCTGCGCCGGGGATCCCTGTCCTTCCTCGTCGAGGCGTCGGACCTGCTGGCGGGCACCCTCGACCGGGACCAGACCCTGGCCCTCATGGCCCAGATGACCGTCCCGACGCTGGCGACCTGGTGCGCCGTCTACACGATCGCCGACCAGTCCTCGGACCCGTACCTCAGTTACGTCCTGCACGAGGACGAGGACCGCATCGACGGCCTGAAGGCGCTGCTGTCCCGGGTCAGTCCGCCCGAACCGGTCCGTGAGGCCGGCGCCCGCCCGTGGCCCGAGGCCGCCCTCGCGGTCGGCGGCGAGACGGTGGTCCTGCCGCTCCTCGCCCGCAACCGCGTCATCGGCATGCTGACCCTCGGCAAGCCCCGGGAGGAGCACTTCCGCCAGGAGATCCTGGAACTGGCCGAGGACCTCTCCCGCCGTGCCGCCCTCGCTCTGGACAACGCCCGCCTCTACTCCGAGCGCACCGCGATCAGCCGCTCCCTGCAGCGCAGCCTGCTGCCGCCCGGCTCCCCCGCGATCCCCGGGATGGAGGTCGAGGTGATCTACCGCGCGGCCGGCGAGGGCAACGAGGTGGGCGGCGACTTCTACGACGTCTTCCCGATCCGCGACGGCGCGTACGGCTTCGCCATCGGCGATGTCTGCGGTACGGGCCCGGAGGCGGCGGCCGTGACCGGCCTGGCCCGGCACGCGCTGCGGTTGCTGGCCCGCGAGGGTCTCGGCGGCCCGGCCGTCCTGGAGCGCCTCAACGCGGCCATCCTCGACGAGGGTGCCCGCAGCCGCTTCCTCACCCTCCTCTACGGCGAGCTCCACCCGCAGCCGGACGGCGGCGCGCTGATGAAGGTCGTCTGCGCGGGTCACCCGCTCCCGCTGCGCCTGCGTCCGAACGGCGTGGTCGACGCGGCCGCGGAACCTCAGCCCCTGCTGGGTGTGATCGAGGACCTGGACCTGTACGAGCAGACCGTCACTCTCGACCCGGGCGACGTCCTGCTGTGCGTCACGGACGGTGTGACCGAGCGGCGCGAGGGCAGCCGGATGCTCGGCGACGACGGCCTCACGGAGGTCCTCACGACCTGCACCGGTCTGACCGCCGGAGCGGTGGCCTCCCGGGTTCTGCGGGCGGTGGAACGCTTCGCGGCGGAGCCCGCGTCGGACGACATGGCGATCCTGGCGTTCCGCGTCCCCCACCCGCGGGCGGGCGACTGATCGCGGTGCGGGCGGGGATCCGCTGGGCCGGCCTCGGCGCCCATGCAGACTCCCCGCACACGCCCCGAATGATCGAGGAGACCGCCCGTCACGCCGACCACATGGACGCGATACGCGAGCTGGTGGACGGCGGGAAGGGCTACTAGTGACCGGAACGCAAAAAGGCCCCCGCCGAGTGGCGGGGGCCTTTTCATTGGAGCCCTTTAACGGAATCGAACCGTTGACCTTCTCCTTACCATGGAGACGCTC
The DNA here is from genome assembly GCF_044748225.1 of Streptomyces sp. NPDC090021. Taxonomy (NCBI): domain Bacteria; kingdom Bacillati; phylum Actinomycetota; class Actinomycetes; order Kitasatosporales; family Streptomycetaceae; genus Streptomyces; species Streptomyces sp. NPDC090021. The sequence goes on from NZ_JBIVFO010000009.1 coordinate 207,152, forward strand.
TACCGACTGAGCTAAAAGGGCGGGTTGTTCGGCGGCGTCCTACTCTCCCACAGGGTCCCCCCTGCAGTACCATCGGCGCTGAAAGGCTTAGCTTCCGGGTTCGGAATGTAACCGGGCGTTTCCCTAACGCTATGACCACCGAAACACTATGAAAATTTGAACGCTGGCTGACATCACAGCTGTTCGTTATTTCAGAACTAACACAGTGGACGCGAGCAACTGAGGACAAGCCCTCGGCCTATTAGTACCAGTCAGCTCCACCCGTTACCGGGCTTCCACATCTGG